>JBCNPI010000265.1:0-8613 GCA_039593415.1 Rhizobium sp.
GCCGGCGATCCCGATCCAGAAGGTGAAGCCGCAGTTCCGCCGTCAGATCGTCGAATACAAGACGGATGAGGCTGAAGGCACGATCATCGTCAATACGCGCGAGCGTCATCTCTATTACATCCTCGGTAATGGCGAAGCGATGCGTTACGGTATCGGCGTCGGCAAGCAGGGTTTCTCCTGGTCCGGCACTGCATATGTAGCCTGGAAGCAGGAATGGCCGAATTGGCACCCGCCGAAGGAAATGGCTGTTCGCCGTCCGGAAATCGCCAAATATGTCGATGGCGGTATGAACCCGGGCCTGTCGAACCCGCTCGGTGCGCGCGCCATGTATCTCTATAACGAAAAGGGCCAGGACACGCTGTTCCGCCTGCACGGCACGCCGGAATGGGCCTCGATCGGCACCGCAGCCTCCTCCGGCTGCATCCGTCTGATCAATCAGGACGTGATCGATCTCTACAGCCGCGTTCTTCCCGGCCGCAGCACCAAGGTCATCGTTATCCAATAATCACTGGGTGTTCGGATTGAAAAAGGCCGCCGGATCGATATCTGGCGGCCTTTTTGCTTGAGGGACTTGGGACCGATCCCAACCGCCACACCCGCCCTCGCCCTTCGAGGCTCCGCCTTTGGCTTCGCGCCTCAGGATGAGGGCTGACCTTTTTTCCTGGCCGCACCGCTCCCCTCCACCTCATCCTGAGGCGCCTTGCCGTGGACGCGTCAGCGCGCACGGCAAGGCCTCGAAGGACGAGGGCGGCCTCTGATCGAGAGAAGGGATTACCCCGCCTGCTTTGCCTTCCGCTCGATGCGGCGGCGATGCAGGACCGGTTCGGTATAGCCGTTCGGCTGCTCGCGGCCCTTGAGCACGAGATCGAGCGCTGCCTGGAAGGCGACAGAGCCGTCGAAATTGCCAGCCATGGAAATGTAATTGGGATCGCCGGCATTCTGCTGATCGACCACGGCGGCCATGCGCTTCATGGTTTCGACGACCTGCGCTTCGGTGATGACCTTGTGGTGCAGCCAGTTCGCCATGTGCTGCGCCGAGATGCGCAGGGTAGCGCGGTCTTCCATTAGGCCGACATTGTTGATGTCCGGCACCTTGGAGCAACCGACGCCCTGATCGACCCAGCGCACGACGTAGCCGAGGATACCCTGGCTGTTATTGTCGATCTCGCGCTGAATTTCCTCCGGGGTCCAGTTCGGCCGTGAGGCGACGGGCACGGAGAGAATGTCGGAGAGCTTGGCGCGGGCGCGGCTCTTCAGGCTATTCTGGACGTCGGCGACATTGACGCGGTGATAATGCGTGGCGTGCAGCGTCGCTGCCGTCGGGGACGGCACCCATGCGGTGTTGGCGCCGGCCCTGGGATGGGCGATCTTCTGCTCCAGCATGGCGGCCATGAGATCCGGCATCGCCCACATGCCCTTGCCGATCTGGGCATGGCCGGACAGGCCGCATTCCAGGCCAATATCGACATTCCAGTTCTCGTAGGCGGCAATCCAGGCGGCCTGCTTCATGTCGCCCTTGCGAATCATCGGGCCGGCTTCCATCGAGGTATGGATTTCGTCGCCAGTGCGATCGAGGAAGCCGGTATTGATGAAGACGACACGCTCGCGGGCGGCGCGGATGGCTTCCTTGAGGTTGACCGTGGTGCGGCGCTCCTCGTCCATGATGCCCATCTTCATGGTGTTTCTGGGCATGCCAAGCAGATCCTCGACGCGCGTGAAGATATCGACCGCGAAGGCGACCTCTTCGGGGCCGTGCATCTTCGGCTTGACGACATACATGGAGCCGGTGCGGGAATTCTTGTGGCGGCCGTTCGGCCCTATGTCATAGAGCGCGATCAGACCGGTGATGGCGGCATCCATGATGCCCTCCGGCACTTCGTTGCCATCGCGGTCGAGAATGGCGGGATTGGTCATCAGGTGGCCGACATTGCGCACCAGCATCAGCGAGCGGCAATGCAGATCGAAGGTGCTGCCATCCGGCGCGGTATAGGCGACATCGGGATTGAGCCGGCGCGTGAACGTCTTGCCGCCCTTGGCGACTTCCTCGGTCAGATCACCCTTCATCAGGCCAAGCCAGTTGCGGTAAACTTCCGCCTTGTCCTCGGCATCGACGGCTGCGATCGAATCCTCGCAATCCATGATCGTCGTGATCGCCGATTCCAGGCGGACGTCGGAAATGCCGGCCGGGTCGGTCTTGCCGATGGCCGTGCCCGCGTCGACGACGATTTCGATATGGATGCCGTTCTGCTTCAGCAGGATACGGGTTGGGGTGGCCGCATCGCCGAGATAGCCGGCGAAATGGCTGCCATTGGCAAGCTTTACACCGCCGCCGTTGGTCGTGATCGCCAGGGTGCTATCCTTGACCGTAAGGCCGGTGACATCCTTCCAGCTTGCACCATTAAGCGACACGGTGGAATCAAGAAAATCCCGAACCCAGGCGATGACCCTCTCGCCACGTTTGGGATTATAACCCTTACCCTTCTCAGCATCATCAGTCTCTGGAATGGCATCGGTGCCATAGAGGGCATCGTAAAGCGATCCCCAGCGGGCATTGGCCGCATTCAGGGCATAGCGGGCATTCATGACGGGAACGACGAGCTGCGGGCCGGCGATCTCAGAAATCTCGGGATCGACGTTCGTGGTTGAGATCGCAAAGGCCGGCCCTTCCGGCATGATATAGCCGATGTCGCGCAGGAAGGCTTCGTAGGCAGCGAGATCGACGGGTGCGCCGTTCTTGCGATACCAGTCGTCAAGTGCGGTCTGCAGGCGGTCACGCTTGGCGAGAAGCTCGCGGTTCTTCGGCGCGAGATCGTGAACGATCCTGGAAAAGCCGGCAAAGAAAGCCTCGGCATCCACGCCCGAACCGGGTAGCGCCTCCTTGATGAGGAAATCATAAAGGACCTGTTCGATCTGAAGCCCGTGTTTCTCAATGCGGCTCATGCCATATACTCCTCAAGGCCATTCTACGGCTCAATTTTTACATGTTGCCACTTTGCTCACGGTTTCACTTCTGTCAATTTGGCAATAGTTCGAAAGATTTGTGCCACTCGGGAAATAATTAGTCCGTGGCGATACGGGGACGACCGCTGGCAGTGGCGATGAACCGCGCCTCTATCAGCTTACGGCTGCCCTCGACCTCCGGCGCATCCACCTGCTCGTCCACTGCCACGACGAGATCGACGGCGCCATTCAGCCTTGCCTGGGTCATTGCGGCTTCGACCGCCCGTGCGCGGGCATCGGCGAAACTGCTGTTCTCGTCGGTAAAGCGCAGGCTCTCGCCGGCTCCATTCAGGATATAGATGCCGTCCTCCGGCATGGTGACGAAGACGATGGCGCTGGCCCGCACCTGACCGACCACGGCGCCGACGGCATTGGCGACATCGGAATCGCCGGGAATTGCGCTCTCGGTCGCCAGCATCTCCGCGATCGCAGGATAATAGACCGGAGCGGAAGCGCCTAGCCCGACCAGAGGCCGATCGAGCGAGATGGCAAAACGGGCAATTCCCGGCGTGCGACGAAGGGCGCGATCGATGGAGATGGATTTGGCGGGGTTCAACTCGGCTACGCCATCCTCGACAAGGCAAGCGGCAAGAATGACATCGGCTGACTGGCGGGTGAGGCGATCGACGATCTTCTGCGCCAATTCCTCGGCGGATTCGGCGATCGGACGGCCGGAGCCGTCTCTCAGTCGCATCGCCAGCGCCAATCCCAAGCGGGCGGCTTCGGCATTCCACTGGCTTTGCCGGCCAAGCACATGCATCGCATCCGAGGGCGTCAGACCGCTCAGATGCACGAGACCTCGCGCCACCAGCCGATCCAAGGTCGCCTTCTGCGACGTCATCGTCAGAAGCTTGTCGAGCCCGACGGGAACGGCGCCGATGCGATCGAACAGCGCCTGCTCCGGCCCGCTGAGGCCGCTTGCAAGATGATCGGGTACGCCGGTGCGGAGCGCAAAGCGGCCGGCATTGCGAGCAAGGTGCGTCGCCCGCAGCTGCTGCTCCAGAACATTCTGGACGGCATCGCCATGCATGTGAGCAGCGAGACTGAGCGGCAGCAGGCGGCGCGGCCCGAGCTCAAAGGCAGCGACAAGGCCGCGATCATTGATCTTCACTTCGGAATCGCCGCCGAGACCATAGGTGCGCATGGCGACGGCCTCAACCATGGTGCGATAGCCTCCGACCACAGCGCCATCGGCATCGAGGCGCGGCCGGCCATCCTCCATGACGGCCACGTCCGTCGTGGTGCCGCCGATGTCGGAAACGACGGCATTGTCGAGGCCGGTGAGATAGCGGGCCCCGACAAGACTGGCGGCAGGACCGGAGAGAATCGTCTCGATCGGCCGCAGCTTTGCCTCGTCTGCCGAGATCAGGGCGCCATCGCCGCGCACCACCATCATCGGCGCGAAAATGCCGCGCGCCACCAAAAACCCTTCGCAAGCGCCGACGAGACGATCGATCATCGACACCAGCCGGGCGTTGAGCAGCGTCGTCAGGGCACGGCGCGGGCCACCCAGCTTCGATGAAAGCTCATGACTGCAGGTGACAGGCAGATGCGAGAGCTCACGGATGCAATCGCGCGCCCTGATTTCATGAGCCGGATTCCGCACGGCGAAATAGCCGGCAACCGCAAAGGAGGAGACCGACTTCGCCAGTTCGGGTAACGCATCGCGCAGCGCCGTCAGATCGAGCGGGGTTTCATTGCCGTGGACATTATGGCCGCCGGGAAGATAGATCACCGGATCTGACCCCAGCGCTTCCGCCAGACCATCGCGCTTGAGATCGTCCGGGCCGAAACCGATCATGACCAGTCCGGCGCGGCCGCCCTGCCCTTCCACAAGCGCGTTGGTGGCAAGCGTCGTCGACAGCGACACGAGACCGATCGCCGAGACAGGAATATTGGCCTTGGCGATGACGGCATCGACCGCGCCGGCAATGCCGACGGCCAGATCATGCCGGGTGGTCAGCGATTTCGCCTTGGCGATCACGCCATCGGTTTCATGGAAGAGAACGGCATCGGTGTAGGTTCCACCCGTATCGATGCCGAGCAGGAAATGAGACGTCACGACAATATCCAGCCTTGAATGCACTGTGATGTCGTTATTGCACTCTTCCGGGCCAAGCGGCTAGCTGGCAAGCGGCAAAAACAGTCCTATCGTCTCGCAACCCGCATAGGGAGACCACCACGCGGCTGCGTCGTGAGCTTCTGCACCGGCCAGGGATTGGTTTCTTCGGTCAGGTCGAAGCGGAGACGGCGCATCATGACGGCAAGGGCGATGACCGCTTCCTGCAGCGCGAAGGTGGCGCCGATGCAGACGCGAGGACCAGCGCCGAAAGGCAGATACTGGAAGCGGTTGATCTTGGCCCGGTTCTCCGGAAGAAAGCGTTCCGGCATGAAGGCACGCGGCTTTTCCCAGTAGAGTTCGTGGCGATGCAGCGTCCAGGGCATGATGAGGACGGTGATCCCCTTTTCTATCATCACGCGTTCGCCTTTGGCGCTCGTCCATTCGTCATTGGCGATCGCGGCGCGGTTGATCGACGGCGCCGGCGGATAGAGACGCATGGCTTCTTCGAAAGCGGCGCGGACGTTCGGCATAAGATCGAGCCAGGCGACTGGCTCCGCATCGGTTGCCAGCACCCGGTCGATTTCCTCCTCCATAGCCTCGCGAATGTGCGGGCTGTTGGCGACGCAATAGAGCGTCCAGGCAAGCGCACGGGCAGTCGTCTCATGACCGGCGCCAATGAAGGTGAGGATATTGTCCTCGATCTCCTCCATCGTAAGCCCGTCCGGACCGGCCTTTTCCAGAAGCAGCGTCAGGAAATCATCAGGGGCAGTGGCGCGATCCCGGCGCATCTTGTCCAGACGCTGGTCCATGGTGGTGCGGACGATGCCGCGGAACTTGTCAAGCACGCGCTGACCGCCGATGCGGGTGATGCGCGGCACCCAAGGGGGAGCACGCAGGAGATCCATGGGATCAACCCGGCCCATGCGATGCAGGAGCTCATTGACCTCGTCGGCGAAATGCTCGCCGTCGGTGACGATCTCGCCGGAAAACAAGGTCTCTGCCAGAATGGCGAAGGTCAGCTCGGTCATATCGGCGGCGATATCAAATACCGCACCCTCCTCGCCGATGCCCTCATATTTCTGCACATAATCCAGGCTCTGGCTCAGCATCTGGCCGGCGAAGCCCTGGGCGTGCCGCGGTGTGAACACCGGTGCCACAGCCTTGCGCGAGCGTTTCCAGACAGGCCCTTCCGCCGTCAGCAGGCCATCGCGCAGGATCGGCCGGAGCACGAGCTGGCGGATATCGGACATGCGATAATTGGCGGCGTTGTCGACCAGAACATACTTGATCAGGCCTGGATCGTTGACGATCAGCGTCCGCTCGTTGAAGAATTTGGTCTTAATCCAGGGCAGCGTATAGGAGGGCTCGCCCCAGAGTTCGAGCGGATTGCGCAGGATCGTGCGGATGATCGTCAAGCGCGACGGCGGCACGGTGCGCGGGATGGGTGCTGGCGGGGAGAAGGCTTCCGGAATCATGTCCATGGATCAACTCTCCTCGAAAACCCGCCATTGCCGGCCAAACGCAGTGGGAGCGGGTGCACCCTCCGATATGGGGAATGCCGCCGGCGAAATCCAGACGATAAAACGTCGCGCTGCGCGCTTATAAAAGCGACTTCAGGTCGCTCAGCTTATCATTGATGAGCCAGCCGTAGTAATTTTCCTCCGGCCAGACCGGCTGCGAGGAGCCGCGGTTCTTGGCGGCAAGGGCGGCGGCCCGTTTGCGGGAATTACCGAGATTATAAAGCGTCGCGGTGATGCCGGGGTTCCCCGAGATATCCATGCCGGCGATCGAGCGATAGTCGTCGATCGACTTGCGGATCGAAGCGGCAACGAAGGCCAGCGACAGGTCCGGGTCCATGATCGCTTTGTAGACGCCGCCGGCATCCTTCTCGTTGAGCTTAGGGATGCCCGAGGTGCGGCTGACAAGATCCGACAGCTCAAGCGCCGTCAGCGGATTGACCTGGCCGAGGCCGAAAGTCTGGCCGGCATAGAAGGGTTGGAAGAAGACCGCACTGAAGCGATTGTCGGGATAGGACTTGCCGCCGACCGTCTTGCCGCGGAAATCATCTTCCCAAACATCCTCGCGGCATGTCCAGAGACTATAGGAATCGCCCTTGCCCTTGCAGGCATCAAATTGCGGCCGCGCGACAAAATCGTCAACGTTTTCACCGTTATAGGCGAAACGGAAGCTCTGGCCGGCATAGGAGGCAGCCTTAACGTAATAGGACTGCAGCCCGTCATAGGCATCGACATTATAGGTATGCTCGCCAACAAGCGCGCCGATGATGTGGATCGGATCGATGCCGTACGCCCGCGCCGTCGATTTGATTTTTGCCATCAGCTTGGTGTCGGTCGCCAGCAATTCGCGGACCTTCTGGTACTTGCGTTCGAAGGTCGAATTCGTGCCGCGCGTACGCCGGACGGAGGCGCCGGGAACCGGCGGCTGCTCGGCATTACGGTTGCCCGGGGGCACCGCGGGCGCCGCGTCCGCATAGGCTGGGATCCAGGAAAAGCTGGCGACCGCCAGAAGAAGGGTGATCAGTATGCGTCGCAAGATGGCTGTCCTGTCGAAGTTTCAACCGATGTTTCCGAGCGACGGACTGGCGGATAATCTTGGCCGAATAAAGCCATCCGACATAAGGAAACGGGCCCCAAACTAAAAAGTTAACGGCCCGCTGTCGAGTGTTTACTGTCTTAAATCGCCTTTGCCGGCCCGCTTACAGAATGAAGCGGGACAGATCGGTGTTGCTTGCAAGGTCGCCGACATGCTCGCGGACATAGGCGGCATCGATGGTCACCGATACGCCGGCGCGATCCGAGGCATTGTAAGAGATCTCATCAAGCACCCGCTCCATGACCGTCTGCAGGCGCCGGGCGCCGATATTCTCGACGGTGGAGTTCAGATGCACGGCGACATCGGCCAGAGCGTCGATGGCGTCGTCGGTGAAATCGAGCTTCAGATCTTCTGTTTCCATCAGTGCCTTGTACTGACGGATGAGGCTTGCCTGCGGCTCGGTGAGGATGCGGCGGAAGTCTTCCTTGGTCAGCGGACGCAGTTCGACACGGATCGGCAGGCGGCCCTGCAGTTCCGGCAGGAGGTCCGAAGGTTTCGAGACATGGAAGGCACCGGAGGCGATGAAGAGGATATGGTCGGTCTTGACCGGACCATACTTCGTCGAAACCGTCGTGCCTTCGACCAGCGGCAGCAAGTCCCGCTGCACACCTTCGCGGGAGACGCCGGCGCCCATGCCGCCATCGCGGGCCGCGATCTTGTCGATCTCGTCGAGGAAGACGATGCCGTCATTTTCGGCCGATTGCACGGCTTCGCGCTGGATTGCCTCGTTGTCGATCAGCTTGTCGGACTCGTCGCGGATCAGCTCCTTGTAGGAATCCTTGACCGTCGTGCGCACCTTCTTCGTGCGGCCGCCCATGGCCTTGCCGAACATTTCGGAGAGATTGAGCACGCCGATATTGGCGCCGGGCATGCCGGGGATTTCGAAACCGCCGGGCATGCCGGAGCCGGTATCCGCCACTTCGATGTCGATTTCCTTG
>JBCNPI010000266.1:0-8611 GCA_039593415.1 Rhizobium sp.
ATGCACTATTGTTCACGGCTGCAGCCTCGGCGCCTTCCAGGCTGCAAGCCTGGTCTTTCGCCACCCTCACCTATTCCGCAAGCTGGTTGCCTTTTCCGGCCGTTACGATCTTACGGCGAAGATGGAATCCTTCGCCGACCTGTTCGACGGCTATTACGACGATGATATCTATTTTCACATGCCGACGCATTTTCTGCCAGGACTTGCGAGCGAATGGCAATTGGAGAAACTGCGCCAGATCGATATTGTCATGACGATCGGCGACGCTGATCCATTCTTCGACAACAATCGCCATCTTAGCCGGCTATTGACCGATAAGCGGATCAACCATCGACTGCATGTGTGGGATGGGCGAGCCCATAGGGCGGACGCTTGGCGAAAAATGGCACTACTTTATATCTGATCGCGACGGTTGGCATGTCGCATGCCGCTCCTGGGGCGACGGCTTTCTCTCGGCCCTTCAAGCCAGCCCTGCCGGTATCGGTCTGAGCGCCTTGCGCGCACCGTAATCCCGCTCGTGAGACTTGCGATGCTGCAGCTCCGATCTTGTGGAAAATTCGACGAGAATGCGCTCCATCATGCCGTCCGGATAGGTTCCGGTATCGTCCGTCTCGACTTCCGACTGTGCGGTAACGATCTTCAAATTCATCCCTAGTCCTCCGGTTCTGCGCCGAAACCCTTGATTCCAATATTGGTTCCATTAGTATCCGAACAATTGTTAAAAAATTAACCACGTCCGTTAATTAATCGAGGCGGCTGCGGTATCGAACTTAATTCCGGGTGGATTGGAACATTTTTTCGATTTCGGCGTTCAATCTCTGATTGATCGGGGAGCCTGATGTATCGATCCAAATCCTCCTGGAAACAGCGCCGGTCGCGTCCAGAGAAACAAGTAACATCAATCTCGATATAGACCGTCCCCTGGATTGCTTTGGGATCCGGGCGGTTTTGCATGCGTTTGATCAATGACTGTTCAATCGGCGGATAGACTGGAGCGGATCATGGCCATCGTCATCACTTCGATCATTCTGGCAATTGTCGGCCCGGCGCTCGGCGGCGGTGGGCTGTGGCTCGTGCTGCTTGGCGGTAGTTTCTTTTATCTGCTGGCAGGTCTCGCCTTCCTCGTTACGGCTATCCTGCTTTATATGCGCCGTGCGGCGGCACTTTGGCTTTACGCCATTTTCATCGTTGCAGCGCTTGCCTGGGCGATATGGGAGGTCGGGTTCGACTGGTGGCAGCTCGGCCCTCGCGGCGGGCTGATCATTCTAATCGGTCTTTGGCTGCTGACGCCCTGGATCAGGCGTCCGCTGGGCTTTCGCAGCCTCGATGGCGTTCACTATGGGGCCAATCCCTGGCCGCTCGCCATCGCGCTCATCATTGCCATCTTCGTCGCCGCCTATTCGATGACGACTAACCCTCACGATCTCTCAGGCGAATTGCCGACAACCGCGGTAGCTAACGCTCCGACGGGCGGCGATGTCCCCGCTGGGGAATGGCATCAGTATGGCAGGACCGCCTACGGTCAGCGCTATTCGCCGCTCGATCAGATCAACGCGCAAAATGTCGCCAATCTCAAGGAAGCATGGCGCTACCAGACTGGGGACGTCAAACGTCCGGACGATATCGGCGAGACCACCTATCAGGCCACACCGCTGAAGATCGGCGACATGCTATATATATGCACGCCGCATAGCCTGGCGATCGCCATCGGTGCCACAGACGGCAAGGAAAAATGGCGCTACGATGCGAATGCCGGCATGAACCCGAACCGCCAGCATCAGACCTGCCGTGGCGTTTCCTATTATCATGACAAGGCAGCCGCTGCCGGAGCACCTTGCGCCGACCGCATCTATCTGCCGACTTCGGATGCCCGGCTGATCGCTCTCGACGCCGCTAATGGCAAGGTGTGCTCGAGCTTTGCCGAACAAGGCGTGCTGCATCTTGAAACCGGCATGAAATATAACCCCGCCGGCTACTACTATTCGACGTCGCCGCCTGTCATCGTCGCCGACAAGATCATCATCGGCGGCGCGGTCAACGACAACTATTCCACCCAGGAGCAATCCGGCGTCATCCGCGCCTTCGATGCACGGACCGGCGCACTGATCTGGAATTGGGATTCGGGCAATCCGGATCAGACGGCGCCGTTGCCCCCTGGCCAGACCTACACCACGAACTCCCCCAACAGCTGGTCGGTTTCCAGCGCCGACGAGAAGCTTGGCATGGTCTATGTCCCGCTCGGCAACCAGACACCCGATCAGCTCGGTATGGGCCGCAGCGCCAATGTCGAACGTTTCTCCTCCTCCGTGGTGGCGCTCGACATCAATACCGGGCAACTCAAATGGGTGCAGCAATTCGTCCATCACGATCTCTGGGATATGGACGTGCCGGCTCAGCCCGTGCTCGTCGATCTGACAAAGGCCGACGGCAGTACAGTTCCCGCTCTGGTCGCTTCGACCAAGCAAGGCGACATCTATGTGCTCGACCGCCGTACAGGCGCACCGATCATTCCTTTCAAGGAAATACCGGCACCTGGCGGCACCATTCCGGAAGATCATGCCTCCCCGACCCAGCCGATCTCCGATTTGACCTTCTCGCCACCGCCGTTGCAGGAAAAGGACATGTGGGGCGTCTCGCTATTCGATCAGCTCGCCTGCCGTATCTCGTTCCACCAGCATCAATATGAAGGTCGCTACACGCCACCGTCGCTGCGCGGCTCCATCGTATTTCCAGGCAATTTTGGCACTTTCAACTGGGGCAGCGTCGCCGTCGACCCCGAACGGCAGATCATGTTCGGCATGCCGACCTATCTTGCATTCACCTCCCGGCTGGTACCGCGTGCCGAGATTCCGCCGAAGGGCGCTGGCGACAAAGGCAGCGAACAGGGGCTCAACCGAAACGAAGGCTCACCCTATGGCGTCTACATGGGGCCGTTCGTCAGCCCGCTCGGCATTCCCTGTCAGGCACCGCCCTGGGGCTATGTCGCCGGTGTCGACCTGAAGACCGGCAAGATCGCCTACAAGCACAAGAACGGTACCGTCCGCGACATGACGCCGCTGCCCCTTCCCTTCAAGGTCGGCGTTCCCGGCATCGGCGGACCGATCGTTACCAAAGGCGGCGTTGCTTTCCTGGGGGCGTCCGTGGACGATTATCTGCGAGCCTACGATGTGACGACCGGAAAACAGCTCTGGCAAGCGCGTCTGCCGGCGGGCGGCCAGGCAACGCCGATGACCTACACCGCCAGCGACAACAAGCAATATGTTGTCATCGTTGCCGGCGGTCATGGCTCAGTTGGAACCAAGCCGGGCGACTATGTGATCGGCTATACCTTGCCATAGGCTCTAAAAAAACGGCAAGCTTTGCTCGCCCGCCTGGATTCTGCTCAGCGTTTTCGGGAACGCAAACGGTCGTCCTCAATCTGATCGTCGTCAGATGCCGAAGGAGGCTCCCAGCCCAAGACGCTGCGGCCGCCATAGGAGAAGGAGCGGTCGAACTCGCCCGCAACGATTTCCTTGAGATCGGGACCCGTGACATATCGCTCCAGAACTCTCGATTGATCATCCAGCCGCTTCAGCGCCGACAATTCCTCATCCCGGCCGAGACGCCCCTTCCTCACGGCGGATTTCATCACGTTGATCGTCTCGTCATAGACCTTCAGTGGCACCGGAAAGGGATGTCGGTCCTTGCCGCCATGGGCGAGGGAGAAGCGCGCGGGGTCGGAGAAGCGGCACGGTGCGCCGTGAACGACTTCGGCGACCATCGCTAAAGCCTTTACAGTGCGCGCGCCGACGCCGGGCGTCAGAAGCAGATCCTCGAAATCCACCGGACCACGATCGGCCGCCGCGGCAAGATTTCCATGCAGGCGCCGCATGTTCACGTCTTCCTGGCGCACATCGTGATGTGCAGGCATGACAAGATATGGCAGCATCGGCTGCGCCTCTTGTTCGCTTATTGCTGGAGTTTGTCCTTCCAGAACACTGAATTCGCGAATGATTTTATCTGGACCTAATGAAGCGAGCAAATCCAGCTGGCCATTGCGGGAGGAGCCGGCGCGCCGATCGGCAAGATTGATGATCTCGCCCTGCTCGCGCCCCTCGATGGCTGCATGCGGCGAATCCAGGAAGTTCGCCAAACCCTCCGATAGCCAGTGATATCGCCGCGCCTGCCGCCGTTCGTCGTCCATACCCTGCTGGATGACAACCCACTTGCCGTCATCGGCAACGATGAAGCCATGCAGATAGAGGTCGAAGCCATCCTGGACCGCGGCGCTGTCCACTTTCGCAATCAGCCGGCTTTTCATGGCAAGGGACGCGCCATCGATACCGACCCGGTCGCCAACGCTAAGCAGTTCGTCCGGCGTTTTGCGCGAATGCGCGCCGCGGCCGCCGCAAACATGGATTCCAAGTTCTCCGGAAAGCGGCGTCAGGCCACGCTTCAGAGCGCCAAGGACGCTTGTCGTGATCCCTGAGGAATGCCAATCCATGCCCATGACGGCACCGAAGGATTGGAACCAGAAGGGATTGGCGAGACGGCGAAACAGCTCGTCGCGTCCATAATGCTGCACGATCGCCTCGGTGATGACGGTGCCCAGGCGCGTCATCCGGTCTCCGAGCCAGCGCGGTACGCGGCCGCCATGCAGGGGAAGGTCAGCTTTGCCGGCTCTCTGTGCCAAATCCACGACTCTCGTTCTTTTCAGGGCATTGTACCCCCCGGCGCCGAGATGCGCCATCCGTGAGGCAGAGCGATCCGCCAAGACTGCAAATATCGGATCGCGATGAGATTAGATCAGCGCTGCCATTGGAGCGAAGTCCTGCATTGCGCCCGAAAAAGGCTTCGGCAATGGAGAGGCGTAGGAGCTACGCTTGCTGGTGGATAGGCCGAGGGACACCAAGGCTTCGGCCTGCTTGACGGCTGCGGCGACACCATCCACGACCGGGACGCGGTAGATCGATTGCAGCTCCCTTGCAAGATCCGTCATGCCGGCGCAGCCAAGCACGATGGCTTCCGCCCCGTCTTCGGCAAGCGCTCGCTCGATTTCCGCCCGCAGCTTTCCGATTGCGCTCGAAGACGAATCTTCAAGCTCGAGGACAGGGATATCGGACGCGCGAACCTTGGCGCGGCTGCCCATGCCATAGCGCCGGACGAGATTGTCGATGAGGATGCGCGAGCGCTCGAGCGTCGTCACCACGCTGAAGCGCTGCGCCAGGAAACCGGCCGTTGCTACGGCGGCTTCACAGAGCCCGACAATCGGTACATCGCAAAGCATGCGCGCTGCTTCCAGACCGGTATCGTCGAAGCAGCAGATGATTGCCGCATCGTAGCCGGCCGCCTGCCTCTCCTTCAGTTCGCGCAGCATGCCGGGCACGGCGATGGCACCATCGTAATAGCCTTCGATCGACGCCGGCCCCATCTGCGAGGTGGCGGCTATGATTTCCGTGCCGGCGTTCGCCACGGCACGCGCGGCTTTCGCCGCCTTCTCTGTCATGGAAACGGTGGTATTCGGATTGATGAGCAGCAGGCGCATGATCTCAGCTTTTCTTGGCTTGGCGGCGGCCGAGCATGGCCATGACTGCAAGCGCCAGCAGGATGATGGTAAAGGAAAAGAGCGTCGTCACCGTTCCGAGCGCGTAGAGCACCGGCGTCGTGACATTCGTCGTCATGCCATAGATTTCGAGCGGCAGCGTATTGTAGGTGCCCGACGTCATCAGGGTGCGGGCGAACTCGTCATAGGACAGGGTGAAGCCGAACAGGCCGACGCCGATGAGACTCGGCGCGATCATCGGCAAGACGACATGGCGGAAGGTCTGCCATGAGCTGGCGCCAAGATCGCGGGCCGCCTCCTCATAGGCCGGTGAGAACCGGTTGAAAACCGCGAACATGATCAGCACGCCGAAAGGTAAGGTCCAGGTCAGATGCGCGCCGAAGGCTGATGAATACCAAGCTGGCGCAATACCGCCCTGCTGAAAGACGACGCCAATCCCGAGCGAAATGATGATGGACGGGACGACGAGGCTGGCAACCGTCGCATAGAACAGGAATGTCGATCCGCGGAAGCGGCGACGGAAGGCAAGACCCGCCAGCAGCGCGACGACGACGGTCACGATCATAACCATCACGCCGAGGATCAGGGAACGCTGGAACGAGGCGCCGAAATCGCCCACCGCCTGCTTTTCGAAGAGATTGGCGAACCAATGCAGCGAGACGCCGTTCAACGGGAAAGTCAGGCCGCCGTCTGGTCCCTGGAAGGACAGGATGATGACTGCCGAGAGCGGGCCATAGAGAAACAGCACGAAAATCGAGAAGAAGATCGCCAGAACATAGAATTCCAGGCTGCGCTTTTCGCGGTTCATCTCAAAGCTCCTTGCGAATATCGACGATGCGCAGGATGGCGGCGACCATCAGCAATACGACGATCAGCAACACTACGGCATTCGCAGCCGCGGCCGGATATTGCAGCAGCGACATCTGGTTCTTCATCATCAAGGCAATGGATGCGCTCTGACCACCGGACATCACCTGCACGGTGGAAAAATCGGCCATGACGAGTGTGATGACGAAGATGCTCCCAATCGCCATTCCGGGCTTGGCAAGCGGGATCACCACGTTCCACAGCACCTGCCATCCGCTGGCGCCGGCATCGCGCGCCGCCTCGAACAGCGAGCGGTCGATGCGCATCAGCGTGTTGAAGATCGGCGTCACCATGAAAAGTGTGTAGAGATGCACCATGGCGAGCACGACGGCAAAGTCGGAATAGAGCAGCCACTCGATCGGTTTGGGGATGAGGCCCATGTCGATCAGGGCGGAATTGACCAGCCCGTTGCGCCCGAGCACCGGAATCCACGAGATCATGCGTATGATGTTGGATGTCATGAAGGGCACGGTGCAGACGAGGAAAAGGATCATCTGTGTCGAGGTTCGGCGAATATGGAAAGCCAGAAAATAAGCGACCCAAAAGCCGATGAACAGCGTCAGCGTCCAGACGATCGCTGTGAATTTTAACGTGTTAAGATAGGTCTTCCACGTCACCCAGGACCCAAGCGTATCCGTATAATTCGTGGTCAGAAAGGCCGGATAGAGGCCGGCGAAATCATAATCCCAAAAGCTGACGACGCCAATCATTGCGATCGGCAGCAGGAAGAAGAAACCGAGGATGAGAAACAGCGGTGTCGCCTGCAGATAGGCTACCGTCCAGGCGGGCGCGCCAAATCCACGCCGGCTTTTCTTTGTTGCCTCTGCTGTCTCCGAGGAAGCGATCGTCGCCATGGTTCGGCTCTCCGTTTGGGAATGCCTCCCCCTGCAGCGCAGGGAGAGGTAGTCAAAGATCGTCAGATCAGGCGGCGATGAATTCGTTCCAGCGGCGGACCATGTAGCGGTCCTCGTCCATGACCGAATTCCAGCAGGCGACGGCCCCCATGCGGGCTTCGAAGGAACCGCCGTCGCGAACGGCACCGGCCTTCTCCATGACCTTGCCTTCCGGAGAGAGAATATCGCCCTGCGCCGGCTTGCCCTCGATCCAATAGCCCCATTCGTCGGCCGACATGAAGTTCTTGGCCGTTTCCATGCAGGCGGAATAGTAGCCCTGGCGGTTGAGGTAACCGCCAACCCAGCCGGAGGTGTACCAGTTGATATACTCATAAGCCGCATCGAGCTCGGCGCCCTTGAGATGCGAGGCGAGACCAAGGCCACCGCCCCAGGCACGATAGCCTTCCTTGAGCGGCTGGAAAGTGCAGGCAATCCCCTTGGAGCGGACGGCGGCAACCGCCGGCGACCACATGGACTGGATGACCACTTCGCCCGATGCCATCAGGTTGACGCTTTCGTCGAAGGATTTCCAGAAGGCACGGAACTGGCCGTCGCCCTTGGTCTTGATCAGGAACTCGATCGTCTTATCGATTTCCGCCTTCGTCATGTTGCCCTTGTCGGCATATTTGATCTTGCCGGCGGCTTCCATGATCATCGCGGCATCCATGATGCCGATCGACGGGATGTTGAGGATCGCCGTCTTGCCCTTGAAGGCCGGGTCGAGAATATCGGCCCAGCTGGTGATCGGACGTCCGGTGAGATCTGGGCGGATGCCGAGCGTGTCGGCATTGTAGATGGTCGGGACCATCGTCATCCACTGCGTCGGTTCCTTGGCGAACTTGCGAGAGTCCTGTCCTTCGACAAAGCCCACTGTGTGCGGCGCCGTGCCCTGCGCGATGACGCTGTCGGGCTTCAGCTTGCCCGTGATGAAGAGGGGCACGATCTTATCGTAATATTTGAGCTTCTTGACATCCATCGGCTGGAGCACCCCGGTCGGGAAGACCTTCTTGGCGATCCAGTATTCGACATCGGCGATATCGTAGCTATTCGGCTGCGTCACGGCGCGCTGGGCGGCCGCATCGGAATCCATGGCCGTCATTTCGAGCGTGATGCCGAGATCGGCCTTGCACTTCTCTGCGATCGCATTGATGTTCGAAACGCCGGTGCCGAACTGGCGCAAGGTTATGTTGGATTTGGCCCAGATGGTCGGAAAGCCGGTGATAACGCCCGAGCCAGCCATGGCGCCGAGAGCGGCAGCGCCGGTCTTCAGCAGCGAGCGGCGGGAGATGCCTTTCGTCGTCTTGGTAGT
>JBCNPI010000267.1:0-8595 GCA_039593415.1 Rhizobium sp.
CGATCGACCACTGTGCGGATATCTCTTCGGTGGCGATCGGAATCGTTCATGACGATCCACTGCCGATGGCGTAGCGATGCGATCTCCTCGCCTACCCGCTCCAGCCGCGGCTCCTGATCGCCAACGAAGCAGGGCAGGACGGCAACACCCGATCCGGCCAGCACCAGATCGTGCAGCGAGCGCGGACGGCTGACCGTGAAGGCGATTTCCTCGCGCCTGTTCTGATGCGGCCAGCGCAGATAGGCCGACAGGGCCTCTTCCTCCGCCACCGCAATCCAGCGCTGCGGGCCGGAAAAGCGCATGTTGCGGGCCTGATAGGCGGCATAGGCGACATCTCCGGTCTTGATGGCGGCGAGATTGGTCTCCTCCGGCTCGAAAGCGCGGATGCCGATATCGCTTTCGCGATGGGCGAGGCTGGCGCGGCGTTCACCGAGATGCAGATCGATGCGGAACCCATCCCGCTCCGAGCAGATCGTGGGCATATTCTGGCTGAGCAGCCAGCCGACCCAGGTTCCGGCGGCGATGCGGACGATCGATGCGCCCTGGGCGTCGCGCTGCCAGCTATCGACCTTGCGGGCGGCAGCCTCCATCTCCAGCAGCTGATTGAATAACGCCTGGCCGTCTCCCGTCAGCGCATAACCCGCCTGGCTGCGCTCGAAAAGCGGCCGACCGATCTGCCCCTCCAGTTCCAGCATGCGCCGGCCGATGGTCGCCGGGCTCAGGCCGCTCGAAGCAACCGCACCCGTCAAGCCGCCGCCACGCGCGACATCGAGAAAAAGCTGATAGGAATTCCAGGTCGTGTTTTTCATAGCTGAAAAACATAGGGTGAAAACGGCTGTTTATAAAGAAAATTCCGATGTGTAATTGAAGAGATGCCTCGAAAGATGGAGACATCCCATGATGGAAAGCATCGCTTTGGCTAAGGCCATCGAACTACAGAACCAGGCGCGCGAAAAACAGTGGCGCCGCAAAGAGGATCTATTCTACCTCGACTATGCGCGAGATCCCCTTCCCCTTTTCTCAGGGCTCGCGCGAATATGTGCCGCAACGCGCGGCTTTATCAGGACAATAAAAAAGGCGGATCGGCCGGAGATCAGCCGATCCGCCTATGATAGCAGCGCTTGCCGGGATCAGGCCGCCTGCTCGCGCATATAGCCAGCGCTGTGTTCGGCCTCGATCTTGAACTGCTGGATGAGATGCAACAGGGCGTCGGCTTCGTCGGAGAGTTCGCGGCTTGCTGCCGTGGTTTCCTCAACCATGCCGGCATTCTGCTGCGTCATCTGGTCCATGTGGTTGACCGAGGAATTGACCTCCTGCAAGGCGCTCGCCTGATCGTGGCTGGCGCGGGCGATCATTTCCACATGCTGGCTGATCGTGACGATCTGGCTGCTGATCTGTGCGAGAACCGAACCGGCCTCCTGGACGAATTGCGAGCCGGAACTGACCTCCTGGGTCGACTTGTTGATTAGGCCCTTGATTTCCTTGGCCGCAGCGGCCGAACGCTGTGCCAGTTCGCGGACCTCCATGGCGACGACCGCGAAGCCCTTGCCGGCGTCGCCGGCGCGGGCAGCTTCTATACCGGCATTCAGCGCCAGGAGATTGGTCTGGAAGGCGATCTCGTCGATGACGCCGATAATCTGCTCGATCTTGCGCGACGCATCTTCAATGCGCGTCATCGCGTCGATGGCGTTACCGACGACGACGGAGCTGTCATCGGCGCTGCGCTTGGCTTCGCGCACGATGGCATCCGCATCCTTGGCACGCTCGGCGGAGGAACGGACGGTGACCGTGATCTCGTCGACAGCCGCGGCGGTCTGCTCGAGAGAGGCAGCCTGCTGCTCGGTGCGCTTTGACAGGTTCTCGGCGGAGGCGGCCATCTGGGCACCGTTGCTCTGGATCATCTCCACATTGCTGCGGACCTGGCTCAACGTCTGCTGCAGGCGAGACAGCGAGCTGTTGAAATCCTGCCGGAGCTGCTCGAGACGACCGATGAACGGTGTATCGATCGTTGCCGAGATATCGCCCTGAGCAAGTCGCTCGAGACCGGCGGCAAGCTCGCTGACGGCGTAGTCGATCTGGCGGTCCAGTTCGCGTTTCTCGGCGTCGTTGCGCTGGCGCTCATGCTCTGCGGCGGCGCGTTCCTCATCGCTCTGCTCCTCGATGCGGATCTTCGAGATGGCGTTTTCCTTGAAGATGCCGAGGGCGCGCGCCATGTCGCCGATTTCGTCATGGCGCTGCTCGCCGGAGATCGAAGTCTCCAGCATGCCGTCGGCGATGCGGCGCATCGCGGCGGTGATCTGGCCGATCGGGCGCTGCAGGGTCAGTACGAGCGCGATGCCGCCGGCAACCGAGAGGATGATGCCGAGAGCGGTTGCCAGGATGGATATGGAGTTTGCCTGGTTGCGCTCGGTGCCTGCGCTCTGCTTCTGCGTCTCGGCGAAAGCGGTGAGCTGGCCCCAGACCTGATCGAGCTGCTGGCGCGCACTGGCATATTCGCCGATCCGCTGAGTGATAGTGTCGACCAGCTTACCGCCGGCTTCATCCATCAACTTGATCGCTGGGCTAATGGCCGAGTCGATGTCACTGGCGAAATCCATGCTCTTGGCGCTCTGGTTCAGCGTATCGATATCGCCGCCCAGCTTGGAGACTTCCTGGCGCAGGCGCACAAGGTTGTCCTTGTTCGTATTGGCGTCGAAATCCGCCAGCACGAGCTGCAGCGAATAGATGGAATCCTGTAGGCGGCGCGTGTCCTGCAGAACCGAATTGGTCTGCGCGACGCGGGCATCGAGGGACACGAAGGTCGTCGTCGCCTGCCGCATCATCTGCGTTGCCGTCAGCTGTGTATAGGTCGAGGTCTGGCGGAAACGCGAAAGCAGCCGGCTGATATTGGTAACGGTATCGTCCGTCGGCGCATCGGCGCTCTCGGTGAAGGCGGCAAGATCCTTGATCGTACCCACCAGCGACTGAACGACGCTTTTCTGGTTCTGCGGCAATGCGAGGTCGATGGAGCGCTGCGCCTTGTTCAGATCCGGCAAGCGATCCTTCAGAAGCTTGACCTTGTCGGCCGGCGTGGCCGCCTTGTTGAAATCTTCCGCGACGGAGGCCAGCATGTCGCCGCCCTTCAGCAGCCGGTCGGCCGAGCGCAAGGTCGAGGTTGCGTCGGCCTGATCCTGGCGCATCCGATCTTCAAGCTGCTGGCTGTTGAAATTGACGTTGAAACGGGCACTGATCAAGGTGCGCTGTGCGTCGTCAATCGTCTTGCGCAGAGAGAGTTCCTGCTCGTGCAGCGACCATAGCCTGCCGACGAGATTGGACATTTCGGCGGTCTTGCCAATCGCCTCGTTCAGATTGTCGCGGCCTTCCGCTTCCCGGCCAAGCTGTCCCAGCGTCGCGTTGAGCACGCCCTGCTGGGATTTGATGTCCGCATAGAGCTTATCGCGCTGCTGCGTGTTGGTAATGCGCAAGAAGTCATCCATCGAACCATAGAGATTCTTGAAGCCGGTCAGCGATTGCAGCACGCTGTTGGATATCTCCATGCGCCCCTGCAGCAGGCCCGACGCGTAAAGGCCCGTGAGACCTACGGCAGAAATGCTGATAACGAACGGCAGAACGAATATCAGAACCTTCGTCTTGATCTTGAAACGCGACAATATCTTATCAATGAACATAGTGGCCCTGACCTCTCACACACCGCTCCCCCGTCGACGCCGCCTCGGCGCTGACCGGATGTATAACCCTCGTTCTTGAAATATCCGCAGGCGGGGTTCCCGAGCAGTGCCAGGAAGCAATCATTGCTTCAGCTCCAACTTGCAGTAGAGCGCCCCAATAAATCGCCTGAGATTGTCGGTGCGATTAATTAATTTTCAGATAAGGGTGAGCGTGTGGCCGGCACCACACAATCAAACGCCGAAAACGAATAGCAAAATCTCTATCCGCGCGCGAACACCGGCCGTCATCCAGGACGGCTTAGGACAATAAAGCGGACCAGCCTCAGTAGCCGCGCACCGCCAGCAACGCGATGCAGGCAGCGGTCACACCGGTCGCCAGCATCAGGAATCTCGCCACCGCGAACCTGGTATTGTCGCCGGTCTGAGCGATTGCGATGGCACGAGCACGACGCTTTGTTCTGTTCATGAGTATATTCCCATTTTCGCACTGAGACGATAACCGGCAAGGGGCCGTTCCCGCAACAGGCAACATACAAAATAGAAATGTAGGAAAAGAAAACGTCGAAACCAGAGGTTAGCCGCAGGCGTCGTGCCGATGGGTTATTGGCCGGAGAGCCTGCGGCAGAAGCGACCGCTATTTCAGCAGTGCCGCAATGGCGGGATTGGATGCCATTTCGGCGGCAGTCTTGCCGGAGGTGGACTTGATGGTCCTGTCGGCGCCATCCTTCAGCAAAGCCTTGACGACGGCCGGATCGCGCTGCTGGGTCGCCATATGCAGCGGCGTCCAGCCATCGAAATCGCCGCGCGCATTGACGTCTGCGCCTTTGGAGACCAGGAGATCAATCATAGCCGCGGGGCCGTAATAGGCGGCGGTATGCAGCGGATACCAGCCCTCCGTCGTCTTCAGGTTCACCTCGGCGCCGCAGGTCAGCATTTTCTTGACGAGATCAGCCTTCTTGTCGCGTATCGCAATGGCGAAATTCGTATCGCCACCCCTGTCCCTGCCATTGGGATCCAGCTTCTTGCACTGCTCGGACGCCGCACTGACATGCGATGGGATGACGGCAAGCATTCCAAGCGACATAGCTGCGGCCGCAACAATGCCTGAGAGTGTTAGGTGACGGGATATTTTGGTTCTGAACGTCATGATTGCTCCACGGAATATTTCGCGTTAAAGGCGTTCTTTGCCCGCTTTGCGGCCCGTTGGCAAGATCAATTCAGGCCGCCTCGCCTGCGACGTAGCCGGACGCCCACGCCCACTGGAAATTGTAGCCGCCAAGCCAACCGGTCACATCGACGCACTCGCCGATGAAAAACAGGCCGGCAATGGTCTTTACCTGCATCGTCCGCGAATCGAGGCAGGCCGTATCGATGCCGCCAAGCGTCACCTCCGCCGTGCGGTAACCTTCGGAACCTGACGGCTTCACAGGCCAGGACTGGATGGCCGCCGCGAGCCGCTGCAGGCGCTTGTCGGATTGATCCGCCATGTTGCCGGTTATACCTTCGATCTCGACGATATGCTGTGCCAGGCGTTTCGGCAGGATTTCCGCAAGCGCTGTCTGCGCCGATTGCCGGCCACTCGCCTGCTTAGCTTTCTTGAGAAGTGCAAAGATATCGATATCGGGCTCGATCACGACGGTAATGTCCTCGCCTTCCCGCCAATAGGAGGAAATCTGCAGGATTGCGGGACCGCTGAGGCCGCGATGGGTAAAAAGCAGGGCTTCGCGGAAGGATGTCTTGCCGTGACGAATCTCGGCGGCCGCGGCGATGCCGGACAACGGCGCCAGGCGCTGGAGCAGCTGAGGATCGAGCGTCAGCGGCACGAGGCCGGGCCGGGTTTCGACCACAGGCAGGCCGAATTGCTCGGCAATGCGATAGGCAAGACCGGTCGCACCCATCTTGGGGATCGATTTGCCGCCCGTGGCGACAACCAACGAGGACGCTTCGAAAACGCCTTCGGATGTATTGATACGATAACCGCCGGCACTTTGCTCGATGCCGCCGATCTCCGTGCGCAATCGCAGTTCCGCCCCAGCCGCCCGCATCTCGTCGGTCAGCATGCGGATAATGTCCTTGGCGCTATTGTCGCAGAAAAGCTGGCCAAGCGTTTTCTCGTGCCAGGCGATGCCGTGGCGCTCGACCATGGCGATGAAATCCTGGGGCGTGAAACGAGCCAATGCCGATTTGGCGAAATGCGGATTGGCGGAGAGAAAGTTCTTCGGGCCGGTATGGATATTGGTGAAATTGCAGCGGCCGCCGCCGGAAATGCGGATCTTTTCGCCCGGCGCCGCAGCATGATCGAGCACGAGGACGGACCGCCCGCGCCGGCCGGCACGAATGGCGCACATCATGCCCGCCGCACCCGCACCGAGGACGATCACATCATATCTGCCAGCCATGCTTCAGCCCTTTATTCTTCGCCGTACGCTCTCGTCATTTTTACATCATACGGCGAAAGTCCGAGCGGTTTTCCCCCTCGCCAATTGGCGAACTGCAGTTATGATGCACTCACCGATCAACCCAAATACGGTGTTTTATGCCCGCAAGAAAGAGCCCGCTGAAAGCTTCCATACCCGCCTCGAAAATCCCTACGGTACCTCCTGGTCTGAGATCGGCACGCGGCGTGGCAAACTGGAAGGAAGCGGCGCAATGGCTGCGCGCGCGCGGGATCGAGGATATAGAATGCATCACACCGGATCTTGCGGGCGTGCCGCGCGGCAAGATGATGCCGACTTCGAAATTCACCTCCAATACATCGCTGGCGCTGCCCTCGGCGATCTATCGACATACGATCTCCGGCGAATATCCGGAGGAGACCGAAAGCTTTCGCTATGAACCGCGCGACAGCGACCTGAAGCTAGTACCCGATCTTTCGACGCTATCCGTCGTACCCTGGGAAAGCGATCCGACGGCGCAGGTGATCTGCGACATCGTCAACTCCGAAGGCCAGGAGGTCTCCTACACGCCACGCAATGTGCTGAAGCGCATCATGGGACTCTACCGCGAGCGCGGGTGGAAACCGGTGGTGGCGCCGGAAATCGAATTCTATCTCGTCGCCAAGAACGATGACCCGGACTATCCGCTGCACCCGCCGAAAGGCCGCTCCGGCCGTTCCATCCTTGGCGGCCAGGGCTATTCGATCGCCGGCATCAATGAATTCGACGAACTGATCGACGACATCTATCATTTCTCGGAAAAGCAGGGTCTGGAGATCGATACGCTGATCCATGAAGAAGGGCCGGCGCAGCTGGAAATCAACCTGCGTCATGGCGATCCGATCGAGCTTGCCGATCAGGTATTCATGTTCAAGCGCACGATCCGTGAGGCGGCGCTGAAACACGGCATCTATGCGACCTTCATGGCTAAGCCGATGCAGAGCCAGCCGGGATCGGCGATGCATATCCACCAGTCGGTCGTGAACATCGAGACCGGCAAGAACGTCTTCACCAATCCGGACGGCAGCCCCTCGCCGGAATTCTTCCACTTCATCGGCGGCATGCAGCGCTATGTGCCGAATGCGCTTGCCATGCTCGCACCCTATGTGAATTCCTACCGCCGGCTGGCGCCGAACATGTCCTGCCCGGTCAACAATGCCTGGGGCTACGACAACCGCACCACCGCCTTCCGCGTGCCGGTTTCCGATCCGCAGGCGCGGCGCGTCGAAAACCGGCTGCCGAGCTCCGACGCCAATCCCTATCTGGCGCTCGCCGCCTCGCTGGCCTCCGGCCTGCTCGGCATCATGAAGCAGGTGGAGCCGACGACGCCGACCGAGGATTCCGCCAATGAAGGTTCCATCGACCTGCCGCGCGGTCTTCTCGAAGCGATTGCGCTCCTGGAAGGCGAGCCGGCCTTCGAAGAAGTTCTGGGCAAGGACTTCATCGACATCTATGTCGGCGTCAAACGCGGCGAATTCGAAACCTTCATGCAGGTGATCAGCCCGTGGGAGCGGGAATTCCTTCTGCTCAACGTGTGAAGGAAGCGCTCATGACGCTGCAGGAAACATGGCAAAGCCCGATTGCGCCCGGCCTTTCCTTCTATCAGGCGACTGTCGGCCCGCGCGCGACCTATCCGAAGCTCGACGGCTCGCGCCGGGCCGATGTTGCGATCATCGGCGGCGGCTATACCGGATTGCAGGCGGCCTATAACCTCGCCAAGGGTGGTGCCGAGATTGTATTGATCGACGCCAACCGCTTCGGCGACGGCGCCTCCGGCCGCAATGGCGGACAGCTCGGCACCGGCCAGCGCTGGTGGCCGGAAGAGATGGAAGAGAAGATTGGATATGAGCGGTCGAAGGCCCTGTTCGATCTGGCCGAAGACGCCAAGCGGCATCTCCTCGATTTCTCCGCCGAGCATGGCATCGACATGGATTACCTGCCCGGCCAGATGAACGTCACGCACAAACGCAGCTATAAGCGCGACTACATGGACAATGCCGAGATCGCAGCGACCCGCTACGGCTATCCGCATATGACATTCATGGATCAGACCGAAACTCAGGAACGGCTGGGATCGACGTTCTATCTCTATGGCGTACGCGATATGGGCACGGGTCATATCCATCCCCTGAAACTGCTCATCGGCCTTGCCCGTGTCGCGGCCGAAGCCGGTGCTTCTCTTTTCGAGATGACGAAAGCAAAGGGCTTCCGGCAATCCGGCGGCAAGACGATCATCAAAACGGATGGCGGCGAGATCACCGCCGATCGGGTGCTTATCGCCTGCAACGGCTATATCGGCAATCTGGAGCCGGTGACGGCCGGCCATGTCATGCCGATCCGCTCCTTCATCGGCGCGACCGAACCGCTCGATCGCTTTCCGGCCGTGCTGCCCGGCAACGAAGCCGTCGCCGATTCGCGCTTCGTCGTGCGTTACTTCCGCAAATCGCGGGATGGACGGCTGCTGTTCGGCGGCCGCGAGGCCTATACGGCCG
>JBCNPI010000268.1:0-8580 GCA_039593415.1 Rhizobium sp.
CATAGTCGTTGGCGCCGGCTTCGAGGCCGAGGATGGTGTCGGAATCCGTGTCGTGGCCCGTCAGCATGATGATCGGCGCCTTGAAGCCGTTCTTGCGCAGCAGCTTCACGGCTTCTCGGCCATCCATATCAGGCAGGCCGACATCCATGATCAGGAGATCGACGGGCACGGTGCGCGCTGTCTGCACGCCTTTTCCGGCGGTCGACTCCTGCAGGACATTGAATTCCTCGTAAAGCGATAATTGCTCGACCAACATTTCACGCAGGTCGTTGTCATCGTCCACCAGGAGAATGGTGCGTGCGGTCATGCCGTTCGGGTCCTCGTTCTAATCCCTTCTAAGTCCTACGCCAAATTGCATTTTTAGCAAGTCGCGACAGGCCCCGGGCTTGGTCGTTTGGTTGGAACTGCTATGATTTCAAACGAAATCACGCGCAAAGCAAAAACATGTGAGAAAGATGGAAAAGACAAGAAGGGGGGGCAGGCGAAGGGTTTCGACGATCGTCGTGCGTCCTGCGCCGGGTAAGAAGATGCGTGCTCTGGTGCAGGTCGGGCCTGCGACCGTGCCGGCCGCGATCGGCCGATCCGGGCGGAGCATTTTGAAGCGTGAGGGCGATGGCGCGACGCCGATTGCCGACATGAAGCTGCTCCACGGCTTCACGCGCGGCGATCGGGTCCATTCCTTGCAGACGACCCTACCGATGCGGCGCATCCGCAAGGATATGCTTTGGTGCGATCAGCCTGACAATGCAAACTACAACAGACTGGTGAAGGCTCCTTTCAAGCCAAGCCACGAGGAATTGCAGCGAGGCGACGGCCTATACGATATCTGCCTGGTGCTCGACTGGAATGTGCGCTCGCGTCGGCGCAATTGCGGCTCGGCGATATTCTTTCATCTGATCAGGCCCGGATATGAGCCGACGGCCGGGTGTGTCGCGGTGAGCCTGCGCGACATGCGCCGGATACTGCCACTGCTGCGCAGAGGTACGACCGTTCGGGTTGTCTGAAATGTCACCTGGGGTTAACATCCCGATATTCTCCACTATATGGGATTTCGACCGGTGCGCCTTTGCGGACCAGATCGGCCCTTTCCTTTCAGAATTTAAATCACGCCTTCACTCCGCCCGCTTCTCATCCTTTGGAGACTTATCGTGACCACCCAACCGACAATCACGTTCAATGACGGCAATTCCATTCCGCAGGTCGGCCTCGGCGTCTGGCAGACGCCGGAAAACGTCGCGCCGATGGCCGTCAGCACGGCTTTGAAAGCCGGCTACCGCCATATCGATACCGCAGCCATCTATGCCAATGAGGATGGCGTCGGCGAAGGCGTGCGCCAGTCCGGCGTTGCCCGCAATGATATCTATCTCACAACCAAACTCTGGAACGAGGCGCAGGGCTTCGATTCCACGCTGAAGGCCTTTGACGAAAGCTTGAAGCGGCTCGGCACCGACTATATCGACCTCTACCTCATTCATTGGCCGTCGCCGCACCGCAACCGTTATCTCGACACCTGGAAAGCCTTCGTGCGCCTGAAGGAAGAAGGCCGCGCCCATTCGATCGGTGTCTCCAATTTTGCCTCCGCGCATCTCGAACGTATCATCGGCGAGACCGGCGTGACGCCAGTGCTGAACCAAATTGAGTTGCATCCGACCTTCCAGCAGAAGGAACTGCGTGCCGTTCACGACAAATTTGGTATCAAGACCGAATCCTGGAGCCCGCTCGGCCAGGGCAAGCTCCTCAGCAATGCGGTCATCGGCAAAATCGCCGCCAAGCACGGTCGCACCCCAGCACAGATCATCATCCGCTGGCACATCGACAACGGCCTGATCGTCATCCCGAAATCTGTGACGCCGAGCCGCATCGAGGAAAACCTGAAGGTTTTCGACTTCAAGCTGGACGGTGACGATCTGGCTGAGATCGCCAAGCTCGATTCGGCTGCCGGCCGGATTGGTCCGGATCCGCTGACGGCGAGTTTCTGATTTCGGGAATTGCACTCTGGAAGGTCGGAAGCATTTGCTTCCGGCCTTTTCGCTATGAAGCGGATCATAGCGCTTCTTCTGAACAAGTCGCTCGCCTCGCGCAGGCAAAACCGATGAGTGCGATTGCCGATGCCCCGACGATCAGTAGAGCGGCCACCGCAAAAGTGGTCTGCATTCCGCTCGCCACCGCCTGCGGTGCTGCGGTGGCAATGTCCGTGGTTCCAGAGGCCAGCGTGAAGACTGCGCCCATGACGGATGCGCCGGTGATCAGGCCGAGATTTCGCGACAGGTTCAGCATGCCCGATATGACGCCGCGCTGCTCGGGCTGGATGTCCGCCATGATCATGGTGTTATTAGCCGCCTGAAACAGCGCGTAGTTTGCCGTGACGACGGCGATCGGACCGATATAGCCGGCCACTCCGAACCTGCCTTGCATTGCCGAGAGCAGAAAGAGGCCGGCTATCATGCCGACGAGGCCTGTGATCGTCATGCGGTGAGTGCCGAAACGGTCGACGATACGGCCTGCCGGTACGCCCATCAGTGCGGCCACCAGCGGACCCGCCGACATGATGGCGCCGACTTCAGCCGCGTCGAAACCGAGTGCGGAAGAAAGGTAGAAGGGGCCGACCACCAGCGTCGCCATCATCACGGTTGAGACCAATGTGCTCATGACAAGGCCTGCCGTCAGCGTCGAATCGCGAAACATGGTAAGGCGCAGCAGCGGCGATTTTACTTTGGCTTGTACGAGCAGGAATAGCGCCGCTCCGAAAGCTGCGGCCAGCAGCAGGCCGATATTCGCAGCGCCTAAGCTTCCGTGCCCCAACGTCATCGTCAGCGCATAGGCGGCCAGCGTCAAAGCCAGCAGCAAGGTACCTATCCCATCCAGACGCCCCGGCGCCGCTTGCAGATCGCGGCGATCCGCCGGCAGGAAGCGGGCGGCGAGCAGGAAGTTCGCAATGCCGAGCGGCACGTTGATCAGGAAGATGGTTTCCCAGCCGAAGCCGGCGATCAGGATACCGCCGAGCGACGGGCCGAGGGTCGTGCCGATCGCCGACATGGTGCCGAGCAGGCCCATGGCGCTGCCGGTCCTTTCCTTCGGCACGGCTTCGCCGACGAGGGCCACGGTCAGTGCCATCATCATGGCGGCGCTAAGGCCCTGCAGACCTCTGGCGGCGAGCAATAGCCAGAGTGTCGGGGCGATGCCGCAAAGGAGCGAGGCGAGGGTGAAGAGGGTGATGCCGATCAGCAGCAGGCGCCGCCGGCCGAAAATGTCACCCAGCCGCCCGACGCTGACGATCAGCGTGGTAATGGAAAGCAGATAGGCGAGCACGATCCATTGCGCCTGCTGGAAGGATGCGCCGAAGGCTTGGGCAACCGTCGGTAGGCCAACATTGGCGATGCTGGTATCGAGTGAGGGCATCAGCATGGAGAGCGAGAGGCTGGCGAGCGCCCAGCGGGTCGAGGTCGTCCTCCCTGTGCGTCCGGTTTCTTCTGGTTTTTCGATGATTGGTTTCAACATGGGCTCCGATTCTGACGAGGCGTAACGATCTCGCAGAAGGTAACCGTCCGCCCGATATGGCGGAACACGCAGCATTTGCACTTCATTCGTGCGTTTGACGCTATATATCGGAAAAACCGTGCTATGGTCGCATCATGTCCACGCCCGATCTCAACCTGCTCGTCACTCTCAATGCCCTGCTTGCGGAAGGCAGCGTCGCGCGCGCTGCCCGGCGGTTGCGGCTGAGCCCGTCCGCAATGAGCCGTGCGCTAGCCCGCCTACGCGAGGCGACGGGCGATCCGCTGCTGGTGAGAGCCGGACGCGGGCTTGTGCCGACGCCGCGGGCCTTGGAATTGCGCGAGCGCGTCGGCCAGCTCGTGCAAGATGCGGAAGCAGCCCTGCGGCCGGCCGAGGCTCTTGATCTCAAGCAAGTCGCTCGAATTTTCACGCTGCGCACCCGCGAAGGTTTCGTAGAGAATTTCGGCGCCGAACTGATCACGCGCATTGCTGAGCAGGCGCCCGGTGTGCGCCTCTATTTTACGCAGAAGCTGGACAAGGACAGCGCGCCGCTGCGCGACGGCACGATCGATTTCGAGACCGGTGTCCTGGGAGATGATACCGGCCCCGAACTCAGAACGCAGGCGCTGTTTCATGATCGCTTCATCGGCGTGGTCCGAAGCGGGCATCCGTTGAGCGAGGGCGCGGTGACACCGGAACGCTATGCAGCGGGCCGGCACATTCTCGTATCACGGCGTGGCCTGCAGAAAGGCCAGATCGACGAAGCGCTGGCAGTGCTGGGTCTGAGGCGTCAAATCGCAACGATCGTCGGCAGCTTTTCGGCAGCACTGGCTTTGGCGCGCGCCTCCGACCTGATCGTCAGCGTGCCGGAGCGCTATACGGGTAACCTGCGGAACGACATGCATACATTCGCGCTGCCGGTGCCGACCTCGAATGTGAGGATCTCGCTGCTCTGGCATCCAAGGATGGATGCGGATTCCGCGCATCGCTGGTTGCGGGGCTGCATTCGCGATGTCTGCGCCGGATCGCGTTCGGAGCAATCAATCGGATTCGAAGTCGGCTAAATAACTGCGCAGCAAGCGGTCAAGAGCCGTTCGTTCGCCTTCAGAAAGGGTAGAGATCAGGCGCTTCTGCGTTTCAACATGCGCCGTTACCGCCGCATCGATAAGCTCGAAACCTTTCGGCGTCAGCGATATTAGAAAGCTGCGGCCATCATCCGGATTCTGGCTGCGAGCGACGAGGCCGGCCCTCTCCAGCTGATCGATACGATTGGTCATCGTGCCCGACGAGACCATCATCGTCTCCATCAGGTCGCTGGGGGAGAGCGTATAAGGCTCGCCCGAGCGACGCAGGGTCGCCAGCATATCGAAGTTCGCGGAATTTAGGCCAAAGCGGCCGAAGGTCTTCTCCATCTCGCGGGAGAGATGGAGCGCGAGATTGCGCAGGCGCCCGAAGAGGCCCATCGCCGTCGTGTCGAGATCCGGCCGCTCGCGGCGCCACTGGGCGAGAATTTTATCGATGCGATCCATGCCGGAACTTCGCCATGAATTTATCTTGACGTCAAGGTATTTCGAATTACCTTGAGGTCAAGATAAATTACGAGGCCAAGGCCATGAATCGCAATTTCGACCTTTTGCTCACCGCCATAGCTCCGGCGATCTGGGGTAGCACCTACCTGGTAACGACGCAGCTTTTGCCGGCCGGCTATCCGCTGACGGTCGCCATGCTGCGCGCCCTACCTGCCGGGTTGCTTTTGCTCGCCATCGTGCGCCGGCTGCCGCATGGAATCTGGTGGCTGAAGTCGCTGGTGCTCGGCGCGCTGAATTTCTCGATCTTCTGGTGGCTGCTGTTCATTTCGGCCTATCGGCTGCCCGGTGGCGTGGCGGCTACCGTCGGTGCCGTCCAGCCGCTGATCGTCATCGTGCTGGCGCGCTTGCTGCTGGGATCGCCGATCCGCAGCCTTTCGATTGTTGCCGCGATTGCCGGCATCGGCGGTGTCGCGCTGCTGATCCTGACACCGAATGCGACGCTCGATCCGATCGGCATTATTGCGGGTATCGGCGGCGCTTTCTCCATGGCGACGGGCACTGTGCTCAGCCGCCGCTGGCGCCCGGATGTCTCGCCGCTGACCTTTACGGCCTGGCAGCTGACGGCGGGCGGTATGCTTTTGCTGCCCGTGGCGCTGCTGCTTGAGCCGCCGCTTCCGCATCTGACGGGCGCAAACATTCTCGGCTTCGCCTATCTCGGGCTGATCGGTGCGGCACTCACCTATATGCTCTGGTTTCGCGGCCTGTCACGCTTGGAGCCGTCCGTCGTCTCACCGCTTGGCTTCCTCAGCCCCACGACCGCCGTGGTCCTTGGCTGGTGGGTGCTGGATCAAGAACTCAGCCCGGTACAATTCCTGGGCATTGCCATCGTGCTTTGCAGTGTCTGGCTCAGCCAGCGCGCCCAGCAAGTTCCCTCCGGTGGAAAATCAGCAGCCACACACTGCCCGGCAATAGCGCCATGAGATAGAAGGCCGTTGGGTAGCAACTACCGCTAGATTTTGACTTCAGGTCGCTGGTGATGCAAGCAAAAGTTCGTCGATTTCTTCGGGAATGAAACCGCCGGTCTGGCGTTTCCACAGGCGGGCAAACAGGCCATTCTGTTCGACCAGTTCCTCCGGCCTGCCTTCTTCCACGATGCGCCCGCCATCGAGCACAACGATGCGATCCATCCTGGCAATGGTCGAAAGGCGGTGTGCGATGGCGATCACCGTCTTTCCCTCCATCACCAGGGTAAGCCTTTCCTGGATGGCGCCTTCGGATTCGCTGTCCAGCGCCGAGGTTGCCTCGTCAAGCACCAGGATCGGCGCATCCTTCAGCAGGACGCGCGCGATGGCGATACGCTGGCGCTGGCCGCCGGAGAGCTTGATGCCGCGGTCGCCGACGAATGCGTCATAGCCGTTGCGCCCTTCGCTGTCTGCGAGATCGGCAATGAAGGCATCGGCGCTGGCCATTTTCGCGACTTCCTTGATCTCGTCGTCAGTCGCCTCCGGTCGTCCGTAACGGATATTGTCGCCGACCGAACGATGCAGCAGCGCCACATCCTGCGCGATGACCCCGATCGCGCGGCGAAGGCTCGCCTGCGTGACGGTACGGATATCCTGCCCGTCAATCAGGATCGCGCCGTCCTTGATATCGTAGAAGCGCAGCAGGAGGTTTGCGAGCGTGGTCTTGCCGGCTCCTGAAAGGCCCACAAGGCCTACTTTCTCGCCGGGCTGGACAGTCAGCGACAGATTGTCGATGACAGGCTTGCCGCCTTTGTAGGCGAAGTGGACATGTTCGAAGCGGATCTCCCCCTGGTTGACCTTGAGGCTCGTCGCATCCGGCCGGTCGGTGATGGTGGGTGGCGTCGTCATGACGGGCATGGCATCTTTGATCGTGCCGATCGCCTGGAAGATCTGCTGGCCCATCTGCAGGAAAGTGAAGGTGTGCCCGGACAGCCGGTTGAGGATGTAGACCGCCCCGACGAACTCGCCCACGGTAAGAAAGCCGTTAACGAGACCCGAAAAACCGATCGAAAGCATCGCCAGCCAGAGTGCCATGTTGAGAGCCACCACAGTCAGTTCCGACGTGCGGTAGATGCGCTGTTCCCTGTGCTGCGTATGTATGGCCTTCTGAATGATATGGCGAATGCCGCCTGCCTCGCTGTCTTCGGCCGCAAACTGCTTGATCATCTGAATGTTGGTGTAGAGATCGGTGATGGCGCCGGCCACCAGGCTGCGCTGCTTGGCGGTACTCCGGGCGCGTTCGGCAAAGATCGGCGCCATCTTGACGGCGAGCAGAACATTGAGCGCGATCCAGATGACGACCGGCAATGCGAGCTGCCAGGAAAGGCTCACCAGCAGGATCACCGAGCCGACCATCTGCAGCAGGAAGCGCGGAATGGACTGGAAGGCAGCGATGATCTGCTGCTGGACGGCGGAGGCCACCTGCTGCAGGCGCGAGGCGACCTGCCCGGCAAAAAGGTCCTGGAAAAAGCCGAGGTCCTGCCGCTCCACAGCTTTGTGCCCCTGCCACTGGATAGCGGCCGGCATTCCAACGCCGAGCGTGTGCGAGTTGAAGGTGTTTACGAGGAACGAGACGATCGGCATGGCCGGAAAGATCAGGAAGCCGAGGAAGGTAAGAAGCAGCCATTCGCTCTGCAGGAAGGCAGAAGCGCCTTTCTGCGTCACGCCGTCGACAATGACCGAGAGCCCCCAGACGATCGTCAGATTGATGGCCTCGACCGCCATCGAAGACAGCGCCATAGCGATCAGAACGCCGCGGAACATCGAGATGAAGTGCAGAAGGACAGTCACGGGCCCCTTGGAAGGCAGCGGCCTGTAGGGGATGTCGAGCGGCCGGATCAACGTTTCGAAGGGACGGTAGATCGCATCTGAAATCGACATGGGCCTCTCGGATCAAAAATCGGGAGGAGCGCGGGGAGAGTCACGCCGGTCGCATAAAATCATCTTTTTGCTGCAATCTCAAGTAGAAATTTCAGAAAATGTAAGGGACAACAGGTGTCACGACCCGAGAGGTGCCACTGAATTCTGAGATGGAAGACTGAAGCAGGAGAATTTTCGCTGCAAACAAAAAAAGGCGGCCCGGGAGCCGCCTTCCTGCATTCAATCAATAGAAGCCGATCATTTCCACTCGCGGATATCGACGAAGTGGCCGGCGATCGCGGCGGCTGCGGCCATGGCGGGCGAAACCAGATGCGTGCGGCCCTTGAAGCCCTGGCGGCCTTCGAAGTTGCGGTTCGAGGTCGAAGCGCAGCGTTCGCCCGGCTTCAGGCGGTCGTCGTTCATGGCGAGGCACATGGAACAGCCAGGCTCGCGCCAGTCGAAGCCGGCAGCCTTGAAGATCTTGTCGAGGCCTTCGGCTTCGGCTTGTTCCTTCACGAGGCCGGAGCCCGGAACGATCATGGCATCCACCGTGGAGGCGACCTTCTTGCCTTCGACGACCTTGGCGACGGCGCGCAGGTCTTCGATGCGGCCGTTGGTGCAGGAGCCGATGAAGACGCGATCGACGTTGATCTCGGTCATCGGCGTGCCCGGCT
>JBCNPI010000269.1:0-8558 GCA_039593415.1 Rhizobium sp.
ACGGCGGAAAGCACATGCAAGCCAGCTGCCCGTAGCATTTGTATTGGCAGGAAATCCGACAGCAGCGAACGATTGAGGAGATCGACGCTCGCCGTGCGGCTGATGATGTCGGCGCGTCTCTTCCGATCGAAGCTGTCGCCCGATGCCGCCGGAATCGGCTGGTCCGCGTGCGCGCAGAGGATGTCCGACAGCGTCAATATATCGCGAAGGCTCAAATTGAGTCCTTGCGCGCCGATCGGTGGAAAGACATGGGCAGCCTCGCCGATCAGCGCGGCGCGCCCTTTGCCGAAGCGATAGGCCGTCATGCCGGAAAGCGGCCAGACCTGCACGCTGTCTTCGATCGTGACTTGGCCGAGCATCGATTGCATGCGGCCCTCGACCAACCGGCCGAGCTCCTCGAGCGATTTCCCGGCGTTGGCAGCCGCTTCGGCCGGCTTTTGAACCCAGACGAGGCTGGAGCGTCTGCCTGGCAAGGGCACCTGTGTAAAGGGACCGCTTTCTGTGTGGAATTCCGTGGAGATGTTCTGATGCGGCAGGCTATGCGCAAAATTCAGAACCATGGCCGATTGTGGATAGGACCAGCTCTTGACCTTGATATCAAGCGTCTCGCGCACCATCGAGTTGCGGCCATCGGCGCCGACGACGAATGCGGCTTCGATCGAATCGCCGTTGTCGAGGGCGATCGTTACGCCATCGTCGCGGAAGGTGATCTCGGAAGCAGTGGCTTCGATGCGGATGACATTGCCTTCCGTCGCAATGGCCTCACTGAGATTGTCGAGCAACACGGCGTTCGGAATGTTGTAGCCGAATGCGTCCAACCCGATTTCAGAAGACCGGAATGAGACAGTCGGCGCCCGCAGTAGCCGCGACGTACCATCGATGATACGCATCGTGGCCAGCGCCGCCGCCGAAGGCGCGATCTTGTCCCATAGTGTCAGGCGTTCCAGAAAGCGGATCGATTGATCCATCAGGGCCGTCGTCCGCTTGTCGGCTTTGTTATGCGGTGCGGCCACAAGGGCGACGGATCTGCCGCCGCGCGCCAGCGCGAACGCCGTGATCATGCCGGCCAGGCCACCGCCGATAACGGCCACTTCAATCTGCTTCATATCGATGCCTCAATTGCCTCTGGTTCTGAAAATAGGCGCTTAGCCTGTTGAAATCCATGGGATGAAACATCGCAACGGGTGAAAATGACAGTAAGTCGCGCTAGCGTGCCGCGATGAACGCTTTTGCGCTGGCGATGCCGACCAAAGGATGCATATTAGCAAGAAAAAACCGCCTGCCGGGGCAGGTGAATAAGCTGACGAGTCGTGGGGCGGATGAAAATCTTCAATTACAAGCGGGTGCCTTATGCGGAGATGCGTGCTTTCTCCGTCCATATTCTGACGGCCTCCGGGTCGTTTCTTGCCTTTCTCGGCGTCGTCGCGGCATCCGAGCATCGCTTTGTCGATATGTTCTGGTGGCTGGGCCTGGCGCTGCTGGTCGATGGCATCGATGGGCCGATCGCGCGCAAGGTTCGCGTCAAGGAAGTGCTTCCCAATTGGTCCGGCGACACGCTCGACAATATCATCGATTATGTGACTTACGTGCTTTTGCCGGCCTTTGCGCTCTATGAGAGTGGCATGATCGGCGAGCCCTGGTCCTTTGTCGCCGCCGGCATGATTGTGGTTTCCAGCGCCATCTACTATGCCGATACCGGGATGAAGACGGACGAGTACTTTTTCTCCGGTTTCCCGGTCGTCTGGAACATGGTGATTTTCACGCTTTTCGTCATCGGCGCCAGCGCGACGACCGCGATGATCCTCGTCGGCTTCTCCGTCGTCCTGACCTTTCTGCCGATCAATTTTCTGCATCCCGTGCGCGTCAAGCGCCTGCGGCCGCTGAACCTTGGCATATTTCTCTTCTGGTCGGCACTCGGCATCTATTCGCTGCTGATGCATTTCGTCATGCCGCAATGGGCCGTTGTCCTCTTCATCATCAGTGGTATTTATCTTTATTGTATTGGTGCCGTGCTGCAGTTTTTTCCGTCGCTTGGACGTCAGTAACGCCCGTGCCTAGGGCGTCAGTAAGGATTGTGTGTCATGAAGAAGACCAGGGTTATCCGCATTCATGAAAATGGCGGTCCGGAGGTCATAAAGCTGGATGAGGTGGATCTGCCGCCTCCCGGTGCCGGGGAAGTACAGATCCGCCATGCTGCGATCGGCCTCAATTTCATCGACGTCTATTTCCGTTCCGGCCTCTACAAGGCTCCTCACTTTCCGTTGCCGCTCGGCAAGGAAGCTGCGGGTACGATCACCCAAGTTGGACCTGGCGTGACCGATTTTGCTGTCGGCGACCGCGTCGCCTATGTCGGCAGCGATGGCGCCTACAGCGTCGAACGCAATATCGAGACGCGCCATCTGGTCAAAGTGCCCGACGATATTCCGCTTGAAACCGCAGCGTCGATGATGCTCAAGGGCATGACGGCCGAATATCTGCTGAACCGCACTTTCAAGGTCGGCTCGGGAACGACGCTGTTGTTCCACGCGGCTGCAGGCGGTGTCGGCCTGATCGCCGGCCAATGGGCCAAAGCGCTCGGCGCCGAAACCGTCATCGGCACGGCCGGCTCCGCCGAAAAGGTCGAACTGGCCCTGGCGCATAGCTATGACCACGTCATCGACTACAGCAGGGAGAATTTTGCCGAGCGCGTCCGCGAAATCACCGGAGGCAAGGGTGTCGACGTCGTCTATGACTCGGTTGGGAAGGATACATTCCCGCATTCGCTCGATTGCCTGAAGCCGCGCGGCATGTGGGTTACTTTCGGCCAGTCTTCCGGTCCGATCGAGAATTTCAATCTCGCCATCCTCAACCAGAAGGGTTCGCTTTTTGCCACGCGGCCGAGCCTTTTTGCCTATGTCGGTACACCTGAGGAGTTGAGAGCCAGTGCAAAGGCGTTATTTGCTGTTGTGCAAAGCAGCAAAGTGCGTATCAATATTCATCAAACTTATCCGCTTGTTGATGCAGGGCGCGCGCACGCGGATTTGGAAGCCAGGAAAACGAGTGGAACTACACTACTGATCCCATAGATCCGTAAAGGGCAGGACGGTGGGAAGGAAATGAGGGGAACGTGTCGTCATCCGATGCGCCGGCAACCGGTGCACTATTGTCGGTTCGCAAACTGACGAAACTTTTCGGCAGTTTTGCTGCTTGCAACGAAATCGATCTTGAAATCCGGCCAGGAGAAATTCACGCCCTTCTCGGTGAGAATGGCGCCGGCAAATCGACGCTGGTCAAGATGTTGTTCGGCGTGCTCGAGCCGTCGCATGGGCAGATCGCCTGGCAGGGGCAGCCCGTGTCGATCGATGCGCCGGGCACCGCGCGCAAGCTCGGTATCGGCATGGTGTTCCAGCATTTCTCATTGTTCGAGGCGCTGACCGTCGCGGAAAATATCGCGCTCTCGCTCGACAGCAATATCCCGCTCGCAAGAATTTCGGAGGAGGCGGCCAAGCTCTCTCACGCCTACGGCCTGCCGCTCGATCCGAATGCGCATGTCGCGGATCTCTCGGTCGGCGAACGCCAGCGCATCGAGATCGTCCGCGCGCTTCTCCAAAATCCTAAGCTGATCATCCTCGACGAACCGACCTCCGTTCTGACGCCGCAGGAGGCAGATCGCCTGTTCGAAACGCTGTTCCAGTTGCGAGACGAGGGGCGCTCGGTGCTCTATATCAGCCACAGGCTGGAGGAAGTGCAGCGCATCTGTTCGCGCGCGACCGTGCTGCGCCATGGCAAGGTGACGGGCGCCTGCGATCCGCGGCAGGAGACAACCGGATCGCTCGCCCGCATGATGGTCGGCAGTGATGTCGCGAGCGTGCGGCACGAAGGTCTCGGTGCGAAGGGCGATATCCTTTTGGAAGTGGCCGGCCTTTCGGCGCCGGCACGAACCCCATTCGCCATGTCGCTGAAGGATGTTTCCCTGCGCGTGCGCGCCGGCGAAGTGCTGGCCATTGCCGGCGTTGCCGGAAATGGTCAGGGCGAATTGTTCGATGTTATTTCCGGCGAATACACGGTCGCAGCGGATGATCTCATCCAGTTGCGTGGCAAGGCCGTCGGCACCAAGGGAATTAATGCGCGCCGGCTGCTTGGTGCCGGTTTTGTGCCGGAAGAACGTCACGGCCATGCCGCCGTTTCAGCGTTGAAGCTGTCGGATAATCTTGTGCTTGCCCGCAATCAGTCGGATCACAAGGCATTCCTCGGCGGCGGTTTCCTTAACGTCATCAGGCACGGCGCTGTGAGGCAGGCGACGAAGCGAATCTGCGACGCGATGGATGTGCGCAAGAGCGGTGAAGACCCCGTCGCCGGCGCGCTGTCTGGCGGTAATCTGCAGAAATTCATCGTCGGCCGTGAACTGGATCGCCAGCCGAGCGTACTGGTCGTCAACCAGCCGACCTGGGGCGTCGATGCCGGGGCCGCAAGCCGCATCCGCCAGGCTCTGGTCGATCTTGCTCGCGATGGTTCGGCCGTACTCGTCATCAGCCAGGATCTGGACGAGATTTTTGAAGTCGCGACCGATATCGCCGTTATCTCAGAAGGGTGCCTGTCGCCGTCCTATTCCGCCGGTGAGCTCACCCGCGAAAAGATCGGCCTGCTGATGGGCGGCCTGCATGAATCGAAGATGCATTCGGAGCCTGCTCATGCGCATTGAACTCGAAAGGCGCCCGCAGGTCTCGAAGCTTTTCGGCCTCCTGTCGCCGCTCCTCGCCCTTGCATTGGCGCTGATCGCCGGCACCATCATGTTCGCCGTCATGGGTAAGGACCCGGTCGAGGCGCTCGATGCCTTCTTTGTCGAGCCTCTTCTGGAGGTCTGGTCGCTGCATGAGCTGGCGATCAAGGCCGGGCCGCTGATCCTGATCGCCGTCGGTCTATGCCTCTGCTATCGCTCCAACAACTGGAATATCGGTGCGGAGGGCCAGTTTACCATGGGCGCGATCGCCGGATCCATCATCCCGATCGTCTTCACGGACTGGCACTCACCGATGGTGTTGCCGTTGATGCTGATCGCCGGCGCTATCGGAGGCGCGCTCTATGCCGCCATTCCGGCGCTTCTGAAGGCGCATTTCAATACCAACGAGATCCTGACGAGCCTGATGCTCGTCTATATCGCGCAGCTCTTCCTCGATTGGCTGTCGCGTGGACCCTGGCGCGATCCGCAGGGGCATAATTTCCCGCAGAGCATCGATTTTCCGCCGGAAGCGGTTCTTCCGGCGATTTGGGAGGATTCCGGGCGCGCGCATTGGGGCATCGTCTTTGCCGTAATTGCGGCGATCCTTGCCTGGTTCGTCATGAAATATACGCTGAAAGGCTTTGAGATAAGCGTCCTCGGCCAGTCGGCGCGGGCAGGGCGCTTTGCCGGTTTCTCCTCGCGGAAAATGGTCTGGTTCGCTTTCCTCGTCTCCGGTGCGCTCTCGGGATTGGCCGGCATATCCGAAGTTTCAGGCTCCATCGGCCATCTGCAGCCGGCGATTTCGCCGGGCTATGGCTTCACCGCCATCATCGTCGCCTTTCTCGCACGCCTCAATCCACTTGGGGCGATCCTCTCCGGCCTCGTACTGGCTCTGACCTATCTCGGCGGCGAGGCGGCACAATTGTCGCCGGGGATATCAGCCAAGGCGGCCAGCGTCTTCCAGGGGCTGCTTTTGTTTTTCGTGCTCTCCTGCGACACGCTGATCTATTACAAAATCCGCGTGGTCTGGTCTCGTGTCCGTGGAGGTGCCGCATGAGCGTCTTCGAAGCCATCCTCCTGACCATTATCACGGCATCGACGCCGCTCGTCATTGCCGGTCTCGGCGAACTGGTGGTGGAGCGCTCTGGCGTGCTCAATCTCGGTGTCGAGGGCATGATGATCATCGGTGCCGTCGCCGCTTTCGTCGGGGCGCAGATGAGTGGATCGCCTTATGTCGGTCTGCTGACCGGTGTCGCCGCGGGCACCCTGTTTTCGCTGCTGTTCGGCTTCCTGACCTTGACGCTGGTCACGAACCAGGTCGCGACCGGTCTGGCTTTGACGATCCTTGGCCTTGGCCTTTCGGGCATGATCGGCGAGGGTTACGTCAGCGTGCCGGGCGTGCAGCTGCATGAAATCGTTTTTCCGTTGCTGTCGGAGATACCGTTTCTGGGGCCGGTGCTTTTCAAGCAGGATTTGACCGTCTATCTCTCGATAGCACTGCTCATCGGCGTAAACTGGTTTCTCTTCCGCAGCCGTACCGGCCTGAAACTGCGCGCCGTCGGCGATAGCCATGGCTCTGCCCATGCTCTCGGCATCGATGTTATCCGCACGCGCTACCTTGCGGTCATGTTCGGCGGCGCCTGCGCCGGGCTCGCGGGCGCGCAATTGTCACTCGTCTATACGCCGCAATGGGTCGAGAACATGTCGGCTGGCCGCGGCTGGGTGACGCTGGCTCTTGTCGTCTTCGCCTCCTGGCGGCCGATGCGCGTCATGGCCGGCGGCTATCTCTTCGGCGCCGTGACGATCCTGCAATTTCATGCGCAGGGCTTCGGTGTCGGCATACCCTCGCAGTTTCTGTCGATGTTGCCCTATGCATCGACTATTGTGGTTCTCGTCATCATCTCTCAAAATCGCCGCGCGACCTTGATCAACACGCCAGCGTCGCTCGGGAAGGCTTTCGTTCCGGAGCGCTGATTGCAACAACCGGACCGATTTCTGCAAAACATGTCAAACCAACAGGGGTAACCATGAAAAAACTAGCACTCGCCCTCACAACGACAGCCGCCGCCATCGTTGGTTTCGCTGCCGCTGCTGAAGCAGCGCCCACCAAGGTCTGCTTCGTCTATGTCGGTTCGCACACGGACGGCGGCTATTCGCAGGCGCATGATCTCGGCCGGCAGCAGATCCAGAAGGAATTCGGCGACAAGATCGAGACGCCTTATCTCGAAAACGTTCCGGAAGGCCCGGATGCGGAGCGTGCCATCGAGCGTCTTGCCCGTTCCGGCTGCTCGCTGATCTTCTCCACTTCGTTCGGCTTCATGGATGCGACCGTCAAGGTGGCCGCCAAGTTCCCGAAGGTGAAGTTCGAGCATGCGACCGGCTTCAAGAGCGGCCCGAATCTCGCGACCTATAACTCGCGCTTCTATGAAGGCCGTTATATCCTGGGTCAGATCGCCGCCAAGATGTCGAAGAATCACGGCGCTGCCTACATCGCGTCCTTCCCGATTCCGGAAGTCGTGATGGGCATCAACTCCTTCGAGCAGGGCGCCCGCTCCGTCGATCCGAGCTTCAAGCTCAAGGTCGTATGGGTCAACACCTGGTTCGATCCCGGCAAGGAAGCCGATGCCGCCAAGGCCATGGTCGACCAGGGCGTCGATATCCTGACGCAGCACACCGACACGACGGCTCCGATGCAGGTTGCCGAGGAACGCGGTATCCATGCTTTCGGTCAGGCTTCCGACATGATCAAGGCTGGCCCGAAGGCGCAGCTGACGGCAATCGTCGATACCTGGGGCAACTACTACTCCAAGCGCGTTCATGCGCTGCTCGACGGCAAGTGGAAGTCCGAGCAGAGCTGGGACGGCCTGAAGGACGGCATCCTGAAGATGGCCGACTACACGAACATGCCTGACGACGTAAAGAAAATGGCTCAGGAAACCGAGGCCAAAATCAAGTCCGGCGAGCTTGCTCCCTTCACCGGCCCGATCAACAAGCAGGATGGCACGCCCTGGCTCAAGGCCGGCGAAAAGGCCGATGATGGTACGCTGCTCGGCATGAACTTCTACATCGAAGGCGTTGACGACAAGCTACCGGCTTCGAAGTAATCGAAGCCCAATAAGCAAAGTTGAAAAAGGGCGCTTCTAGCGCTCTTTTTTGTTGCACTGCACCAACGAATGTCGATTTACAAAAGTATTACTATATGATTTTTTGACCGCGGGCCTGAGGAGATGGCCTTTGGGAGATAATCATGAAGTTTAAGACCGCACTCGTTAGTGCTACGATTCTTGCTGCCTGCATGTTTACATCGGCATCGGCGAAGCAACTTGTTGTTGGCTTCTCGCAAATCGGTTCAGAGTCAGGCTGGCGCGCGGCTGAGACGACGCTGACCAAGCAGGAAGCTTCAAAGCGCGGCATCGACCTGAAGTTCGCCGATGCGCAGCAGAAGCAGGAAAACCAGATCAAGGCGATCCGCTCCTTCATCGCGCAAGGCGTTGACGCAATCCTGCTGGCGCCGGTTGTCGAAACCGGCTGGGATGCCGTCCTGAAGGAAGCCAAGGAAGCGAAGATCCCGGTCATTCTGCTTGACCGCACCGTCAACGCGCCGAAGGATCTTTATCTGACGGCCGTAACGTCCGACTTGGTTCACGAAGGCAAGGTTGCCGGTGACTGGCTCGTAAAGACGGTCGGCAACAAGAAGTGCAATATCGTCGAGTTGCAGGGCACGACGGGCTCTTCGCCGGCTATCGGCCGCAAGAAGGGCTTCGAGGAAGCCATCAAGGGGCACGATAACCTGAAGATCGTTCGCAGCCAGACCGGCGACTTCACCCGCGCCAAGGGCAAGGAAGTCATGGAAAGCTTC
>JBCNPI010000027.1:0-34486 GCA_039593415.1 Rhizobium sp.
TTGGCAAGGCCGCCGACCTCGCGGCCGCCCATCGCGTTCGGCTGACCGGTGAGCGAGAACGGCCCCATGCCCGGCCGGCCGACGCGGCCGGTCGCGAGATGGCAATTGATGATCGCATTGACCTTGTCGGTGCCGGACGAGGATTGGTTGACGCCCTGGCTGTAACAGGTGACGACCTTATCGGTTTGGGCAAACAGCCGATAGAACTCGCGAAGCTGCATGGCGGGCAGGCCAGTCAAATCGAGCACGTCATTGAACGACATGGAACTGGCGGCGGCGAAAGCCTCGGCAAAGCCGCCGGTATGTTCGCCAATGTAATTCTGGTCGATGGTGTTGCTGGCGATCAGATGCTCGAACAGCCCCAGGAAAAGGGCAACGTCGCCGTCCGGCCGGATCGCCAGATGCAGATCGGCAATATCGCAGGTCATGGTCCGGCGCGGATCGATGACGACAATCTTCATCGACGGCCGCGCCGCCTTTGCCGCCGCCAGCCGCTGATAGATCACCGGATGGCACCAGGCGAGATTGGAGCCCGTGAGGACGACAAGGTCGGCAAGCTCGATATCCTCGTAGGTGCCCGGCACCGTGTCCGAGCCGAAGGCGCGGCGGTGGCCGGCAACCGAGGATGACATGCAGAGCCTGGAATTGGTATCGATGTTGCCAGAGCCGATGAAGCCTTTCATCAGCTTGTTGGCGACGTAATAATCCTCCGTCAGCAACTGGCCGGAAACGTAAAAGGCAACGGAATCGGGTCCGTGCTCGGCAATCGTCTCACTGAAGCGTTGCGCGACCAGATCAAGCGCCTCGTCCCAGCCTGCCCTTCGCCCGGCGATTTCCGGATGGAGCAGCCGGCCGTCGAGATCGATCGTCTCGGCAAGTGCCGACCCCTTCGAGCATAGACGCCCGTAATTGGAAGGATGATCGGGATCGCCCTTGACGGAGACCTTGCCGTCATCATCAACCCTGGCGATGACGCCGCAGCCGACGCCGCAATAAGGACAGGTGGTCTTGGTTTCAACAGGCATGGAGCATATCCACGAATCTTGGGACTCGGGAGAAATCACCCCCCTCTGTCAGCTTTGCTGACATCTCCCCCACAAGGGGGGAGATTGGCCGGAGCAAGAAGCCGCCTTCATCGAGCCAAGACAAAGAAGCCGGTGATAGTGGCACCATACGATCTCCTCCCTTGCAGGGGAGATGTCCCGTAGGGACAGAGGAGGGTATTCTCCCGCGCACTCTCATCGTCACTCCGCCGCCATCATCAGGCTTTCGAGCGCGATGAAGAGGGCGCCGTCCTCGTTGCGGACGGGAATGGTCCGCACCTCGCCCTGGTCGGCACCAAGCGCCTTGCCGGTTTCGAGCGAGATCACCCAGTTGTGCAGCGGGCAGGTCACGGCCGTACCGTGAACGATGCCTTGGGAGAGCGGGCCGCCTTTGTGCGGGCAATGATCCTCGATGGCGAAGACCTCGTTTTCAGCCGTGCGAAACACAGCGATCTTGCCCTGCGGGGTTTTCACACAGCGGGCGCCGCGCAGGGGAATGTCCGAGATATCGCCGATTGCATGCCAGTTCATATCAATCTCCTCACTCGGCTGCCTGCGGGAAGCCGACGGTCGCCATCGGCTTGAATTCATGCTTGTCCTTGCCGGAGACACGCTCCGACCAGGGATCGACCTGTGCGAACTTCTGGCTGAAGACGAAGCGTTCGTAATAGGCCTCGCGCTTCTCGTGATCCTGCATGATTTGGCGGCGGATCTCGTCGAGGCCGATACGCTTGGCCCATTTATAGATGCGCTCGAGATAGCGGGCCTGTTCGCGATACATCTGCGTCAAGGCCACGATATGCTCGAGTGCCTCGTCCTCGGTCTTGACGAGGCCCAGAACCTCCGTGCCCTTGATGTCGAGACCGGCGGCACCGGCGAAATGGATTTCGAAGCCCGAGTCGACGCAGATAACCCCGATGTCCTTGCAGGTCGCCTCGGCGCAATTTCGCGGACAGCCTGAGACCGCCATCTTGAGCTTTGCCGGTGTCCAGGAGCCCCACATGAATTTCTCGATGCGGATGCCAAGCCCGGTGGAATCCTGCGTGCCGAAGCGGCACCAGTCGGAGCCGACGCATGTCTTCACCGTGCGCAGGCCCTTGGCATAGGCTTGCCCTGAGATGAAGCCAGCCTTGCCGAGATCGGCCCAGACGGCTGGCAGATCCTCCTTCTGCACGCCGAGCAGATCGATGCGCTGGCCGCCGGTCACCTTCACCATCGGGATTTCGAACTTATCGACGACATCGGCAATGGCGCGCAGCTCGTTCGAACTCGTGACGCCGCCCCACATGCGCGGCACGACCGAATAGGTGCCGTCCTTCTGGATGTTGGCATGGACGCGTTCATTGATGAAGCGCGACTGGTAGTCATCGGCATATTCATCCGGCCAGTCGCAGACGAGGTAATAGTTCAATGCCGGGCGGCACTTGGCACAGCCACAGGAGGTCCTCCATTCAAGTTCCTGCATGACGGCGGGAATGGTCTTCAACCCCTTGGCTTTTATGAGCCTTCTGACATCGTCATGACCAAGCTCGGTGCAGCTGCACATCGGCTGCACGGCGGTCGGATTGTAGCTGTCGCCAAGCGTGATCGACATCAGCTGTTCGACAAGGCCCGTGCAGGAACCGCAGGAGGCCGATGCCTTGGTATGAGCGCGCACGTCATCGAGCGATGTCAGGCCCTTGGCCGTTATGGCCGAGGTGATCTTGCCCTTGCAGACGCCGTTGCAGCCGCAGATCTCCGCATCATCCGGCAAGGCTGCAACGGCCGCCATAGGGTCCAGCGGCGACCCTCCCTGATAGGCCTGGCCGAAGATCAGGGTTTCACGCATCTGCGAGATATCGGTCGCTTTCTTCTTCAGGTCGTTGAACCAGGCGCCGTCGGCTGTTTCGCCGTAAAGCACGGTGCCGATGATCTTGTTGTCCTTCAGCACGAGGCGCTTGTAGACGCCGGCGGCCGCGTCGCGGAGCACGATCTCCTCGCGGTCATCGCCATCGGCGAAATCGCCGAGCGAAAACAGATCGATGCCGGTGACTTTCAGCTTCGTCGGCGTGTCCGAGTGCACGAAGGCGGCGCTCGTGTCGCCTGCCAGATGCGAGGCGGCGACCCGCGCCATTTCGTATAGGGGCGCCACCAGGCCATAGACCATGCCGCCGACCTCGGCGCATTCGCCAAGCGCCATGATGCTGCCGTCCGATGTCTGCATGCCGTCATCGACGACGATGCCGCGGTTGACGGCGATGCCGGCCTCCTTGGCAAGGCCTACATTGGGACGGATGCCGACGGCCATGACGACGAGGGTGGCGGGGATAACGCGTCCATCGTCGAGCTCGATCCCCTCGACCTTGCCGTCACCGACGATCGCCTTGGTATTGGCCTTGGTGATGACCTTGATGCCGCGCTCCTCGACTGCCTTTTGCAGGAGATAGCCGGCGGCCGGATCAAGCTGGCGTTCCATCAGCGTCGGCATGACGTGGAGCACGGTCACGTCCATGCCGCGGGAGGCAAGGCCGGCTGCCGCTTCGAGGCCAAGCAGACCGCCGCCGATAACGATAGCCTTTTCGCGCGATTGGGCGGCAAGCAGCATAGCCTGCACGTCGTCGAGATCGCGATAGGTGATGACCCCGCGCAATTCCTTGCCCGGAACCGGAATGATGAAGGGTACGGAACCGGTCGCGATCACCAGCTTGTCGTAACTCTCGGTCACGCCGTGATCGGAGGTGACTGTCTTTGCCGCCCGGTCGATCGCAACGATCTTGTGGCCCTTGTAGAGGGTGATACCGTGCTTGATGTACCAGCCGTCGCCGTGGATAATGATCTGCTCGTAATCCTTCTCCCCTGACAGGACCGGCGACAGCATGATGCGATCGTAATTGACGCGCGGTTCGGCGTTGAAGATCGTCACCTGATAGAGATCAGGCTCCTTTTCCAGAAGATGCTCCAGCATGCGCCCTGGCGCCATGCCGTTGCCGATGATGACCAGTTTCTGAGGCATAATTCCAAGTCCTTGATGGTTAGCTGGCGGTCACGACGGATGCGGAAAGCCCGCCGCGTTCAAGTCGCCGAATAGAGAGATGCATCCAGATGAGCGAAACCGCGACGATCGCAAACAGCAGCAGGAAGCAGCTTGACCAAAGTCCGGTCAGGTCCTTGAGCAGACCGAAGGCGATCGGCAGGATGAAACCGCCAAGCCCCCCCATCATGCCGACGATGCCGCCGACGGCGCCGACGCTCTGCGGATAATAGGCAGGGATATGCTTGTAGACGGCCGCCTTGCCGAGACTCATGAAGAAGCCGAGAACGAAGATAGCCACGATGAAGATTGGAGGCGTCACTCCGAAGGCGGAGCCGGATGCAGGCGCAGCCGGCAACGAAAGGACCAGCGTGGCAACCGCCGACACTGCCAGCATGACGTACATGACGCTCCGCGCGCCTTTTTTATCGGAAAGCATCCCTCCGAAAGCCCGGAAAATGCTGCCGGGAATCGAGTAGGCGGCGGCCACCATGCCGGCGACTTCGAGGTTGAAGCCATAGACGCCGACCAGATAGCGCGGCAGCCAGAGCGACAGGGCGACGAAACCGCCGAAGGCGAAGAAATAGTAGAACGAGAAGCGCCAGACCTGAACGTTTTTCAGAGGCGCGAACTCCTGCAGCAGGCTCTTCGAAGCGGTGCCGCGCTCGCGGCGGGCCTGGAAGGCCGGATCGTCTGTCGTTGTGAACCAGAAGACAAGCGCCATGACTGCCAGCACTAGCGCCCAGATTTCGGCGACCGCCTGCCATCCCCATGCGATCAGCACGAAGGGGGCGGCGAATTTGGTGACTGCTGCGCCGACGTTACCGGCACCGAAAATGCCGAGTGCCGTTCCCTGCTTCTCAGGCGGAAAGAACGGAGAAACATAGGCGACGCCCACCGCGAAGGAACCGCCGGCAAGGCCGACGCCGAGGCCGGCAATCAGCATCTCCGTGTAGGTGATCGCATAGGACAACAGGAAGGTAGCGAGCGCCGCGGCCAGCATGGTCAGCGTATAGACCAGCCGACCGCCATAGCGGCTCGTCCAAATCCCGAGCACGATGCGGACGATCGATCCGGTCAGAACCGGTGTGCCGACAAGCAATCCGAACTCGGCTTCGGAAAGGCCGAGCTCCTGTTTAATCCGAATGCCAATGATCGCAAAAATCGTCCAGACGGCGAAACAGAGGGTGAAAGCAATTGTGGATATCCACAATGCCTTGGCCGGCTCGCCCGCGGATATGGATTGCGCTCTCTCGTGAACAGACATGGCTTCTCCGAGGCCCGACAAAGTCGGGCTGATCCATCGATAGGGTTGAAAACAAAATGCGGCTCGTCAGGGCGCGCATACATCGGTGTAGCGCGGTCTCTCCTGATCAGCGGCTTTGCTGAAGGCGCCCGTCGTTAGACGCCAAGTTCGTGGCTAATGCCTGCAGATTAACAAGCAACCATCGTGCCAGATTCATTATGCTATTGTTTTTAAAGGATTAAAGAAGGAGATAGCCGACGGGTAGATTGCCGCGATGACGCGATCGGTCGCAACAACCCTGTCAAAAATTGTGCAATGCGCACAAAATAGGCGCGGCGTTATGACCTCGCCTGCGCGAGGATGTAGGCGTCCACCTCGTCGGGATCGAAAAGGCTTCCATCGAAAAAGCCATCGGGACCTAAAGTCAATGCACGGCTGGAGCCGACGGGGGTTTCAGCGACCAAAGCCCCTTCCACTTTCGAACTGGCGGAGGGCATTGCGACATTCAGTGCCGCCAGCGCATTTCGATAGAGATCGGGCCTATAAGTGCTGCCGGCGATCTGCTGATGACGATCATTGTGTTCGATATGCCTCCATCGAACCATCTGCGTGTAAAACCAGAGGGCATGGCTTTTCCAGGGGAAGGTCGCTGCCTTTGCATGCGGCACGAAGAAGTCTCGCACGGTTCGGGTTTCGCCGTCGCCGACGGGCAGAACGCCGCTCAGCGCCGGCGTTAACAATTCCACCGGGCAGTCGACATAAGCAGGCTTTGACAGGAGCGATGATAGCTCACCGTGATTTTCGGGGCGAGAGCACCAGAGCGACGCACAGTGGAGGGCCTTGAGCAGGGCGGCCAGGGCTTCAGGGTTTGCCTCAGCCCAGCGCGCATGAGCGCCCAGCACTTTTTCGGGGCTGGACTTCCAAATCGCTGCCTTGACCGTCGCAAGTCGACCACCCCGCTTCAGAACACCGAATGTGTTCCACGGTTCGCCGGCGCAATAGCCATCTATCGCCCCGGACAGGAGGGCATCGCCCATATCCGCCGGCGGCAGGACCGCAATTTCGACATCACGATCAGGGTTGATGCCACTTGCCGACAGCCAGTAGCGCAGTTCGTAGTTGTGGCCGGAATAGGAATGGACCACGCCGAAGCGAAGTATGTCCTGTTTACGACACTCAATGACCTGCCGCAGGGCCGTCCCGTTTTGCCGGGCATCCAGATCGGCCGTCGCGCCACAATCGGCCATCTGTCGCCACAGGTCGGCGGAAACAGTAATCGCGTTCCCGCCAAGGCCAAGCGCCATCGGGACGACCATTTGAAGGGCCGGAGCCACAAGCCCGAGATTGCAGGCGATCGGCAATGGAGCAGGTATATGTGCAACATCGAACTGACGAACGGCCAAGCGGTCACGAACCGTTGCCCATGAACGCTCACGAACAAGCTTCAGTTCTATCGACTGCTCTTCGGCAAACCCCTTCTCTTTGGCAACGACAAGCAGTGCGCTATCAAAGAGCGGCAGGAAACCGGCCGTGATCTCATGCCCGTTCTTCATGTGTCGGCACCAGGATCGAAAAGGCTGGCGGCGATGACCAGGCTTTGAGCGATTTCCTCGATTTTCCGGTTCTCATTCATCGCCGCCTGTCGCAGCCGCGAATACGCCTCTTCTTCCGATAGTCCGCGCGAACGCATCAGCAGGTGCTTTGCGCGGTCGATCAGCTTGCGGCTTTCAAGCTGGTCGCGTGCCTCTTCCAGTTCGCGATTCAATCGCGAAAAAGCGTTGAAGCGGCTGATCGCCATCTTGAGGATCGGTCGCACGCGCTCCTGTTTGAGGCCGTTGACGACATAGGCCGAAACCCCCGCCTCCACGGCAGCCTCTATGGATGCCTCATCCGATTTGTCGACAAACATTGCGATCGGCCGCCTAACCGCTCGCGAGATCTGGAAGAAGCTTTCCAGCATGTCACGATTCGGATTCTCAATATCTATGACAATGACATCCGGATTGATTTCCATGATCCGCCTTGCAAGGCCGTTCATGTCACGGATGATCGTCACGTGATCGTAGCCTGCTTCGCGCAGGCCGAGTTCGATGATCGATGCCCGAATGCTATTCTCGTCAATGACAAGCACATTGAGCTTGTTGGAAACGGCAGCACGGTTCGCCACGGACTTATCGCAGGCTCTTGCTATTCGACATAGCCGGGCACGCAATCAGCGGCGATTTAGAAGCAAATACCATGCGCCTTCCCACTTGTTCTGAGCCCCTATGCTCTTCCTTGCAGCTATTGAATGCGAGAACATCGCCCAGAAATCAAGCAGCCCTCCCACGAATAAGACAGGCTTCAAAGCATCGCAACGCAGCCCTGTCGATATGCCGACGGGCTTGGCTGTATCGGCATTCACTGAACTCTGGCGAGAACCTCGCCACTCCACGGCTATTGGCAGCAAGCGCAATTGGGATTTTTCATCAATATGTCGGGAAGCACGACGTCGCGCCAATCGGCACCTGCATCGACGGCATCAAAGGAATCGCGATCGTATAGATGTAGGATGCCGTAACATTCTGACCGCATGCGTCTTGAGTCACTGAAAACACGCTGGGGTCTATGTTAAGTCGATAAGCCTGCCCGGCGGCATATGCCTGAGTTGAACCTTCATCCGGACAGGTGGTGTGCATCAGGCTGGCGCATCGGGCGCTGAGATCAACGGCATGTTGCAATCCCAATTGCGTCCACAGGAACAGTCCGAATTGAGCGACAGAGAATAGAAGAATGAAGAAAAGGGGTGCAGTCAGGGCAAACTCGACTGCACTCGCTCCCTCGGTCTCCTTCGCAAGACGGCGAATCATTGAAGCCTCGCTGTCGAGGTTGACTGCAGTGCAAACGATGCAGGGATGAAAGGAAGCGCAACATAAGGCACGTAAGTCGCGGCGGCCGAGGCGGACACATAGGTGCCCGCTCGCAATCCGTCTGAACAGACGTCGGAGCATGCCACGCTGACGATGCCTTGACCGCCGGGGCAACCACAAAATTTCGACGGGGCCGGCGTCGCCGAGATAACGGCCGAGCCGGTACTTCTTGTAATGACATTCGACATGGCGGAACTATCGAAGCCCCGAGCCAAAGCATATTGCAGACCTCGCTGAGCCGCATTCTCCACCTGCGTCTGCTGAAGCAGCGCAGACGAATAGTCGACCAGACCGAACGTCATCGCGATCAGGACCGGCAGCATGATCGCCAAGTCGATTGCAGCCGTACCGTGCTGTTCTGTGAGCAGGCCCCGGCAGAATTTTCTGCAAACCCACACCGGTATTTCGCGGGCGCGTAAGACCAGCCGCCGTCCGGCGACGAGGATGCCAGAGCGCGATATTTCAATTGGTATCGTTATTTTTGCAACCATGGCTTATCACTCCACCAACTTGCCGGCGGCGCCACCGATGGCGCGGGTCGGATAAGCACTGCAATCTATGGATAAGTTGGAGTTACCGGTGAAGCTAACCGTATCCGCGATAATCTTGATGCAGGCATTTGTTGCGGTGTTTCCCCCCGAATAGCTGACGGCCGCCTTGGGCAAATAGATCGATCCTGCCAAACTCTGGCTCGCGCCGCCGTTAAAGCTGAAGGCCGTGCCGACGGGCATATTGCGATCACCGAAAATGACAATCCCGGCCGTGTTTCCCGTCAGGGGCGGCGTGAGATCAAGGATCGCCCCGCCATTGATCGACGCGGTGCCGTAGTTGCTTCCCGTGCTGGAGGTGAAGACGATCGTGACACCGTGGCCGATCAAGGTCGCGCTGCCATTAACCTTCAGATTGGCGCGGTCAAGGATGTAGATACCGGGATCGAGGGTAAGGACCGCACCGGCATTTACGGTAATGTCGCCGCAATAGACACCGGGATCGAGTGTGATATTTCCCTTGATATTTTCCTTGGCGTTCGTCGTGCAACCCGAGTAGGTCGGCATCTGAACGTCACCATAGGGGTCCGTGAGAGGCCAAATTCCGGTCGCCGTTCCCCCGCTCGCTTTAATGCCGCCAAGGCCGCTAATGCCACCGGCAGCCCCGACTGACAGCGCTTGGATCAGCGCGGAACCGCCGACGCTGACCGATGTCGAGCTTGTCGAATTCGAGACCAAGCTGCAATTATTGAGCGTCACTGTGGTTGAACCTTGAGCCGAGGCAGCAGCATTGGCAGTCTGATCAAGCGACAGCACGCAGGCACTGCCCGCATTCGCTATGGCTACGGATCTCGTCGTAACGACGAAAGCCTGCTGCCAAAGCGCGGAGAACAGCAGGTCCATCGGTTGCTGTGCGACAACTTCGATCGCCGATCCATTCCCAGCATAAGATCCCTGCGTTGGAGGGCGGTGAACCGATATCACCACGTTATTCTGGCCGTTAACAAGCCCATAACCCGCCGCTATTGCATCGACCTGGGATTCGACCGGCCCATCGCCGCTGATGGTATAAGCGGCCGCGCCGCTCACGGCGGCAGCGTCGGTCGCGGACTGCATCTTCTGTTGCTTATAGGTCCACAGCCCGTAATCAGTGCCAAGTCCCATCAAGCCGATCAGAACCGGGAGCGACAAGGCAAAAGCGATCAGGTAGGCACCGGACGAATCGTGAATGAAGTCCACGACCGTCTTTCGGCAGCGAGAGCCGACAGGAAGTCGAAGCATTGCCTCCCCCTCAAATTATAGGGAAGACTGTGCGACTCAATTCTTTATTTTTTTCTTTGTTAAGAAGTTCGAATTGAATGGAAAACCAGCAAAATTAAAGGGGTGGAAAAGAAGCTAAGTTTTCGGATTTCCTTTGGTTCAGTGAGCCAATGCGCGAAGAGGCGGAGACGCCTCAACAGCGCCTTCACCGCGGCCCTTTGATGGCCATTGTTTTGCTCTTGGTCGGAATGGCATAAGGCGACCGTCGTCATCGAGTTGACACTCCGGGAAACGAAACCCACGCTTGGCAACCGTCCAGGCCAAGAACCTGTCCGCTTTGACGCTTCGTGTTGATCGTGACCCGCGAGACGCCCAGGATCTCCGCTACACGACGGCGACCGCGTTCCCGTGCAGCTGCCAAAGCGGCGGAGAGACCGGCTTCTTGATTTTCCGCATCGATTCCTCTGTACCGCAGCGAAGACATGCGTTCCGGCCGGCTTAGGCTGAAGCACTTTCCCCCACCTCATCAATAATGATGAGGCCAAGCAAACGACCTCCACCTTCCTCAAAGCTTCGCCAGACTGCATACTGGCATTGCGACCTTGGGATTGATGTCCGGCGTTCGCAGCGCCCACGGTATTGGAACAGCGTCCGTTCAAGGAGGCATCGCAGGCGGGACATGTACATGAAGCTATCGCACCGCACCCCTCACTTGTTCTTTCGCGCGACGTTTGTCATCGGTGTACTCGCCTTTCTGTCGGGAGCGGCGTCGCCGGCTCTCGCCGATGGCGGTCCCTTTGTTTCGCAGACGAGAATCCGTCTGACAGTTGTCCAATGGATTCAGTCGAAAGGCCAGTATGAACGGTGGGATGCCCTTGGCGGCGAATATACCGTTTCGGATGAAGGTGCTGTCCTTTTACCCTTTCTTGGTTCCCTTCCCGTCGTCAACCGCGATAGCGCCAGTGTCACAAGCGAGATTGCCACGCGTCTGCAGGAAAAGATCGGGTTGGTTCAGCCACCCGCAGTCACCATCGAAATTCTCGAATATCCGCCAATTTATGTCGTGGGAGACGTGACCACGCCTGGCGAGTACAAATTCCATCCCGGACTCACCGTCCTGCAGTCCCTTGCGATGGGCGGCGGCCCATTCCGTGACAAAAGTCAGTCGCAAACACAGTCGATCAGGCTCGCAGGCGAATTGCGAGAAATCGATCACTCGATCCTGCGCAGCGCCGCAAAGTTATCGCGACTCAAAGCGGAGATGGATGGGGCCAAGGAGATAACGTTCGACCAGCCGCCCGGTATCGACCAGCAATATGTCACGGGGATCGACAACGAGGAAAGGGTCATCTTTCAAGCTCGCGCAAATGCGCTGGACAGGCAGTCAAAGGCGCTCACGGAATTGCGCGATCTTTTGAACACGGAGATCTCGACGCTGGCGGAAAAGCTGACCGGTGCAGATGACAACATCAAATCGGTCGAGGAACAACTGGGCAGCGTTAAGAGCCTGGTGGAGAAGGGCCTCGCTCTCTCGTCGCGTCAACTGGACCTGGAACGGCTGCTCACGACCTACCGCTCCGATAAGCTTGACCTTGTCACCGCCGTCATGCGGGGCCGCCAGGCAATTAGCGAGACTACACGGAATCTCGAGGGACTTTCCGACACGCGGCGGAGCGAAGTCGCCTCCGAAGCGCAGTCGGAACGAGCAAATCTTGATCAGCTCAAGATGAAGCGCGAGATGACGCAGAAGCTACTCGTCGGTAACCTCGCGACCGACGGCGGCGCCAGAAATCGCGGCGAAGAACTCCCGCTCACTTTTACCGTAAGCCGGCGAAGTGAAGGACAGATCAAGCAGTTCCAAGCCTCTGAAACAACTGCGTTGGTGCCGGGTGATGTCGTGAGAGTTGTTCAGCACCACATTTCAGACGCCTCGTCTGACGCGGCATCTGATTTCTCTTCCGATCCCGAAACGCTCGCCAACAGGTCAAGCCAATGACCTGCGAAAAGCAAGTGCTGCAGTTAAGCCTTTCGTCGGCTGGCGTCTTGCGCGCCACAGGCAAGAACAACGTGGAAGCGGTTGTCCGCATGGGCCATGTCAAAGGCAAAACCTCAAGCAACCGGGATAAGTCGACAAAGCCGAGATCCATTGGGCACCGGAGATCCAGCCCCGCACCGCAAATGGCTGGGGGCATCTGACGACTTTGCGCACAATCCCACCCAGCGGCCAGACTTACACCCAGATCCTGAAGTCGACGATGCTGATGGGCGGCTCCTCGCTCGTGAATGTTGCCCTTAGCATCATTCGCAACAAAGCCCTGGCTGTTCTGCTCGGACCGGAGGGTGTGGGGCTTGTCGGCCTCTATGGGTCGATCGTCGATATCGCGCAAACGGCAGCAGGCCTGGGATTGGGGGGCAGCGGAGTGCGCCAGGTCGCCGAGGCTGCCAGCACCGATGACGCCGCGAGGATCGCACAGTCGGCAAAAGTACTCAGACGCATATCAATCGTGCTCGGCTTGCTTGGCGCACTCTTCCTCGCCGCGTTGGCATCTCCGGTCTCGAATTTTACCTTCGGCGACTATCAGCACGCCGGCGGCATTGCGCTGCTCTCCCTGGGTGTATTCTTCCGAGTGGTGTCTTCGGGGCAGACTGCATTGATTCAGGGATTGCGAGGCATTGCAAATCTTGCGCGCATCAATGTGCTCGCAGGTTTTTTCGGCACCTTGATCAGTGTCCCGCTGATCTACCTGTTCGGGGCACAGGCGATCGCACCTTCCGTCGTGGTAGTAGCGGCAGGCACAAACCTTTCCACCTGGTGGTATAGCAGACGAATAGGCGCAAACCCGCCATCAATGTCGATGCGCCAGTTTAGCCGCGAAGGTAACGTGTTGTTCAGGCTCGGGATCGTCTTCATGGCGAGCGGATTGCTGACCTTCGGTGCAGCCTATGCCATCCGCCTCATTATGCTCAAGGAAGGTGGCGCCGTGGCCGCGGGATTATATCAAGCGGCCTGGGGGCTTGGCGGTCTCTACGCAGGCTTCATTTTGCAGGCGATGGGGACTGACTTCTATCCGCGCCTGACGGCGACCGCAGATAACCATGCCGAATGCAACCGGCTGGTCAACGAGCAGACAGAAATCAGCATACTGCTGGCCGGCCCCGGTCTGCTCGCCACGTTGACCCTGGCGCCGCTCATGATGAGTTTGTTCTATTCCGCGGAGTTTCATGGAGCCGTGGAGCTTCTGCGCTGGATATGCCTTGGAATGATGCTCAGGATCGTAGCATGGCCGATGGGTTTCATCGTCGTGGCGAAGGGTGCACAAGCTATTTTCTTTTGGACGGAGGTAGCGGCAACGCTGGTGCAGGTGGGGCTGGCCTGGCTCTTCGTATCGAAGCTCGGGGCGCCTGGAGCGGGCATGGCATTTTTTGGCCTCTATGTCTGGCACGGTATCCTGATTTACGTGATCGTGCGGCGGCTTACAGGTTTCCGCTGGTCCGTGGCCAATCGCAGGCACACGCTGCTTTTCCTGCCCGCGTCAGGATTAGTATTTTCGGCCTTCCTGGTCTTGCCGCCGTGGTCGGCAATGGTGATCGGCTTCGTCGCCGTGGTTCTCAGCGGGCTGTACTCGCTGCGCATGCTGATCGAACTGCTTCCGTTCGAGTCGGTGCCCGCTTTTATCAAGGGATGGATCATGAAGTCCGCGTGACAAACGATGCGCGTGGAGCCAGGCAGTATGTATCACGCAAGAGCGATGTTCCGATCGCGTTCAATCGCGTCTGTGGTGGCGGCGCCAGCAAGGGATCCGCGCAGTTCCTCAACAACCCTGATGATGTCGAGATCCGTCATCTGAACATAGAGCGGCAGAATGATCGTTTGCCGCTGCGCCGACACGCTTCGAACCAGGCTACCGTGGGCACGATGGAAATTTTGGCTGGAATAGGCACCCTCCAGATGAATGTTCATTACACCGCGCCGGGTCGAGATCCCGTTGTCGAGCAGTGTCTGCATCACTGTCCGCTGATCGACCGTATCAGGCAACCGCACACAAAAGCTCTGCCAGTTACTGCGAGCCCAGCCAGGCTCGATCGGCAGCGCTAGCCCGGTGATTGTGGAAAGGCGCTCGCAATACTGTTCGGCAAGCCGCCTCCGCTGCGCAATTAATTCCGGCAGCCGCCGCAGCTGCACCCGTCCGACCGCCGCCTGAAGGTCGGTCATACGGTAGTTGTAGCCCAATTCATCATAGTTCTCGAAGATCACCTGTTTCGAGCCATGGCGGACAGCATCGGTGACGCTCATGCCATGCTGGCGCCATAGCCGGAATTTCCGGTCATATTCGGGATTGGCGGTGGTCAACATGCCGCCATCACCTGTCGTGACGACCTTGCGCGGGTGGAAAGAGAAGCAGGCAATATCGCCATGCGGTTTGCCGATCTTCTCCCAACGCCCATCCCAAAGAATTTCGCTTCCCGTCGCGCAGGCAGCATCTTCAATAACCGGTATGGAGTGGCGCTTTCCGATCTCCACGACAGCACGGAGATCACAAGGCATGCCGAGCTGATGCACGCATAGGATTGCCCTGGTGCGGGGCGTGATTGCTGTTTCGATCAGACTGGGATCGATGTTGTAACCGCCCGCCTCGATGTCGATGAAAACAGGCAGGCCATCGCAGTATCGAATGGCGTTCGCCGTTGCGATGAACGAATGGCTAACGGTGATGACTTCATCGCCGGCGCATACGCCAACCGCCTTCAAGGCCAGATGAAGCGCGGTCGTGCAGTTAGAGACGGCGCAGGCGTGCGCGGTGCCGACAAAGGCTGCAAACTCACGCTCGAAAGCGGCGACTTCCGGCCCCTGCGTCACCCATCCTGACAGAATAACGCGGCGCGTAGCCTCAGCCTCCTCCTCTCCGAGAACAGGCTTGGCGACTGGAATTGCAGAGAGCGACGGTGTCATGCAGCTTGGCCCCCTGCCAGCGCGGTCTTCAGCCGCCACCACGCCACGAGGTCACGAAGGCCCTCCTCTATCGGCGTCTCGGCCTTGAACCCCAGGAGGCGTTCGGCTTTGCCTGTGTCGGCAAGACGACGGGTCACGCCATTGACCGTCCGAGCTTCATGGTGCTGCGGTTCGAATGAGGACCCCATGATACGGCTCAGAATTTGCGCGAGTTCAAGGAGGCTTGTCTCCTGGCCGCTCGCGACATTGAACACCTCGTCCGTGACATCGCTCATAGCGGCCAACAGGTTTGCTCGCGCGATGTCGCGGACATGCACGAAGTCCATGGTTTGGCTACCGTCTCCGTAGATGACAGGTGGCATTCCGGCCGCCAGCCGCTCCATCCAGCGGATCAGTACTTCCGTATAGGCCCCGTAAACGTCCATGCGCGGGCCGTAAACGTTGAAATAGCGCAGCGCGACATAGCGGAGGCCATACATCTCCGCAAAGCTGCGCAGCAGCCCCTCGTTGAAGGTTTTCGCCGCACCATAGATCGTGCGGTTGTTGTAGGGGTGGTGCTCTTCTGTCGTCGGAAAGCTCTCGGCAAGGCCCAGCACGGAAGCGGAAGAGGCTGCTACCACCTTCGAGACGCCTGCCTTGACGGCAGCTTCGAGAACGTTGAATGTGCCTTCGGCCAGAACCTCGAAGGCAAGCCGTGGCTCTTCGGCACATTGCGTAATTCGGATGGCCGCTTGATGAAAGACGATATCGACACCTTCGAAGACTTTCGCCAAGAGCGCTCTGTCTCGGATATCTCCGTCGACGATGTTAAGCGGCCCGCGGCTTATTGCCGCGCTAAGATTGTCGCGGCGGCCGCGCACGAAGTTGTCGAGGATGATAATCTCACGCGGTTTTTCCAACGCCACCAGATCGGCAATATGCGAACCGATAAGACCAGCTCCGCCGGTAATGAGCACACGTTTATTTCTCATGATCTTCCCCACGCGAGATATCCAGAACCGGATCGGCGTCCGTACGCCAACGTATGAACCTCGCCGGCACACCCGCTACGACTGAAAACGGCTCGACGTCAGAGACAACGACTGCTCCGGCTCCGACGATCGCCCCCTTCCCTATGCGTACGCCGGGAAGAATTGTGGCACTCGTTCCGATGTCGGCCCATGCGCCGATGCGCACCGGTTTGATTTCCAGATCCGTGCGAATGATTGGCACGTCCACAGGCAGTGCCGTGTGGGTCGAGCCGAGCACCTTGGCGCCAGGTCCCCACCCCACGCAATCTTCGATCACTAGGTCACGAGCGTCGAAATAGGACATCGGACCGATCCAGACGTTGTCGCCGATCACACATGTGCCATCGTAGCGCCCCTGGATATAGGCCTGAGCGCCGATGAACACGCCGTTGCCGATCTCGAAAGTTTCCGGGTGTTTGAAGCCGGCACCGCTCGAGACCTGCAAAGCTTCACCGCAACGTCGCGTGATACTCTGCCAGATAGCTTTCCGCATCAAGGTGTCGACAACCCCGTCGCCTGTCGCGAAGCGGCCGTAGAGTTCGATCAGGCCAGCGCGCCCGTATGATTGCCTGAGTTCTTCGACCAACCCGGCCTGGTAGGCGGGATCTGCCCGCCTTTCATGGCGGCCGTGGACCGCCTGTACGAGCCTGGTCCTACCCGCGGGGTTAACGGACATAGGCATACTCCAGCGCGGCGACCACCTGGTCAAGATGCCGTGCGGGCATCTCCGGATAGATCGGCAGCGAGAGGACCTCCCGTGCCGCGGCCTCCGAGACTGGGAAATCATTGGTTTCGTAACCAAGGTCGGCATGGGCCTTCTGCAGGTGAACGGGGATGGGATAGTGCAGCCCGGACTGAATGCCTTCCGCGCTAAGCGCGCGCTGAAGCCGGTCGCGATCGCGAGTTCTTATGGCATAGACATGATAGACATGACGCCGACCGGCTGCTTCCACCGGGATCATCAAATCCGCTAATCCGGCAAGCAGCGACGAGTAGCGGCGGGCATGAGCGCGACGCGCTTCGGTCCAGGCTTCAAGATGCCGAAGCTTGACACGCAGGATCGCACCTTGAATGGCGTCCATGCGGTAGTTAAAGCCTTTCAGCAGATGGTGATAGCGCTGTTCCTGACCCCAGTCACGCAGCATGCGTATTGTCCTGGCCTGATCGTCGCTGCCGGTAACGACCATTCCCCCCTCGCCGCAAGCGCCGAGATTTTTGCCCGGATAGAAGCTGAAACAGCCGGATACACCGATGCTGCCGGCACACTCGCCTTTGTATTGCGCGCCATGGGCTTGGCAGGCATCTTCGATGATGGGTATCCGGTAATGGTCGGCAACTGCCTTGATTGCATCCATATTGGCCATTTGTCCGTAAAGGTGGACAGGAACAATGGCCTTGGTCCGAGACGTTATTTTTGCCTCGACTTTAGCCGGATCCATCGTGAGCGTCACCGGCTCAATGTCGACGAATACGGGTCGCGCGCCTGTGTAGCAGATCGCCGATGCGGTTGCGACGAACGTGAATGGCACAGTAATGACCTCGTCGCCGGGGCCAATGCCCGCCGCAAGAAGGGCAAGATGCAAGGCACTCGTTCCGGTGTTGACGGCTATCGCGTGTTTGACGTTGCAATAGCTTGCGAATTCCTCCTCGAAACGCGCGACCTCGTCGCCCAACACGTACTGCCCAGAGGCGAGGACGCCGAGCACCGCGGCATCGATCTCACCTTTGATCGATGCGTATTGTGCTTTGATGTTCAGGAATGGGATCATGCGATGCGCCTCGCCTCTTCGAGCTCAACGATACGCCCGCGCTGGGCGAGTGACCGGGTCGCGGCCTCCAGGATGCGAACGACACGCAACCCGGCAAGGCCGTCTGTGATGGGCCGTGCATTTTGTTCGATGCAATCGACGAACAGTTCCAGTTCGCGCTTCAAAGCCTCGGTCATGTCAAGCTTGGGCGCCCACATGTCGCCGCTGCGATAGCCCACCAACATCTGATGGACCTTCTCGCCGTATGCGTGGGAATTGGGGTTCATCGTGATGCCCTTGTCATAGACCTTGATCTTTTCACTGGGCTCCAGATCGTCATAGACGATCATCTTATTGCTGCCGCCGATCAGCGTGCGGCGCACCTTGACCGGTGCCAGCCAATTCACATGGATGTGCGCGATGAGCTTGCTTTCGAAGAAGAGCGTCAGATAGGCGATGTTTTCCGGTTCACCCAGCACATGGCTCATTCCCATCGCGGAAACAGCCACCGGCTTCTCCGGCAAGACATAGTCCAAGATGGACAGGTCGTGCACCGCGAGGTCCCAAATGACGCTCACGTCGTGCTGGAAGAGTCCAAGATTGACCCGAACAGAGTCGTAGTAATACATGTCTCCCAGGCCGCTTTCGACGAGTTCGCACATCTTGCGAACGGCGCCCGTGTGGACGAATGTATGGTCCACGGCCAATACGAGGCGGCGGCGCGCTGCCTCCTCGACCATCCTCGAAGCTTCCTCCCCCGTCGCGGCCATCGGCTTTTCGACGAAAACATGCTTTCCTGCCATCAAAGCCTGCATGGCGAGCCTGAAATGGCTTGAAACCGGCGTCGCGATTGCGATGGCATCCACAGTCGGATCGCGTAAGACTTCCTCGAAATTATCGGTGGTCTTTATTGCCGGATACCGGCTCCGCACAGCGGCCAGCCGCTCGCTATTGAGATCACAGACAGAAACGAGGTGCGCGCCGGCCGCCTCCGAAATATTCCGAACCAGATTCGGGCCCCAATACCCATACCCGACAACAGCAATGCCGATCATCGCCTTCCCTCCAGCGCGCGCATGTCGTCTGGCCCGTCGTTCACGCGACCGATTATCCTGGCGGGAACGCCAGCGACAATGCTGCCGGCGGGCACATCCTTTGTTACAACCGCTCCGGCGCCGACCTGCGCAGCTTCTCCGATCGTCACGCCTGGCAGAATGGTGGCGTTGCTGCCGATCGACGCGTGGCGCTTGACCAGAGTAGGGATGACAATCCAGTCAGCCTCCGTCTGAAGTCTGCTATCCGGATTGACGGCACGCGGGTATGTGTCATTCGTAAACATGACCCCGTGGCCTATGAAAACGCCATCTTCCAGCGTCACCCCCTCACAGAGGAAGGAATGGCTGGAGATCTTACAGTTTTTCCCGACCAGAACGTTCTTCTGAATCTCGACGAAGGTGCCGATGCGCGTTCCTGCGCCGATTGTGCAGCCATAAAGGTTCACAAGGTCTGGATGGTGGATAACGGCGCTGTCGTCCAGCTTGACGTTTGATGCAATCATCCTGCCGAAACTCCCGCTCATCAACAGCCCTGATTTTCAGTAGAAACCTGCCATCGCATGATTGCGCTCAAGGTTTCTTTTCTTCAGGGCCAATATTTTTCCCCTCCAAAGAGAAATGTTTTTATCAATTGAGTAAAGAAACAATACGTTTGAGCTTATTCACCTAAAGACGTATCTATTTATGGCGAAGCACCCCCAAATGCATGACGTAGAATAACGCTTGGGACGGCTTACGCTCGATGTCGACACCGTAAATATACCGTATATCAGTATTTCTTTCATGCACTTACAGATTGCGTTTGTAAGATTACAGATCGACATTCCTAACTTCTCACAATAGTCAGTAACAAATAGACGTCATATTCAAATAGCCTACGATTTATACATCACGAAAGAATTTACTTTGCCGTTGCCACATATTTTAGTGTAAGTTTTTATAAACTATGTTATTCAATTCCTAATTTGGTGTTTTTAAAGCACCCCCGGATCTAAGAGGGCTAAGTGTTTCGTCTTAGGTGGACGGAGTAAAACTAGGTAGGGAGGATGAAGCGGTGAATTCAGCGTTTATACCAAATTTGAACCTTCGGCAGGAAACCGCAGCTTCTCCCCTCAAGATAGAGAACAGTTCGACGGCACTTGACCTGCCGCCAGCGCCAAAGCACTCGCTTGTCATACTCGACAACCGTGAACTTGATCGGCAATGCCTTGCGCAATGCATGACCGCCCAAAAGACGGATTTGCTTATCCTGCCATTTGGATCAATTGAGGAGTGGAAGCAAAAACGCGACGAGTATCCTCCGCTTGCAGCAATCCTCCTAAACATCGGTGGCAAAAAGATCGACGAGCCTGCCGTTTCGGAGCATATCAAGAGCCTTTCGTCGGAATTCGGTTCGACACCAGTCATCGTATTGGCTGATAGTGACGATTTCGCCCAAATCGTGAAGGCGTTCGATTATGGAGCCAAGGGTTACATACCTACCTTGGTCAGCATTCGCGTGTGCATGGAGCTGATCGCGCTGTCCGTGGCTGGCGGACTTTTTGTGCCTGCAAGCGCCCTGTTCGCCATGCGCCACCTGCTGGAGTCGAGCAACTCGACGACGCGCCCATTGGCCGACATATTCACGGATCGCCAGGCCGAAGTCGTAGAGGCACTCCGGCGCGGAAAGGCGAACAAGATCATCGCCTACGAGCTCAAACTGCGTGAAAGCACCGTCAAGGTGCATGTTCGCAACATTATGAAAAAGCTCAAAGCAACGAACCGGACGGAAGTCGTATTCAAGCTCAACAATCTCTTGGATAAGCCTACGAGGCCGGAGGCGAACAGAGCACAGAGCTGATGTCGCTAGCCGATTAAGACTTCCTTCACATCACAAGCGAGTGCCTGTTTTAAACTATCTTCGGTGGCGAAAAGCAAGCGCACGGAGCGAGACCGAGATCTGGCACCAAAGCATCTCAGGCCGGGTACCGGCAGGCCAACCTGCGGAGGTCGTCATGCGCGCCCTCGCTTGCAACACTTTCCGAGCGTGCTGTCGCCCATGGTTAATTGACAATGATCATAGGGATGGCCTGGAAAGCGCCATTCGGATCTTCCGCAGTGGGCTTTTCTGCGAATGGGGGACCAAGCCCCGAGCAAGATGCCAAAGATATTGGAATTCCGGCAGGGGCGGTACATTCGGTCTCAGGCCATTCAGGCGCAGTTTGAGCATCAGTCCATCCACGCCCGAGTAGAGCCGCAGGCGCCAACCAATGCTAGGTTTGAAGTGTAGACATGGTGTGCTTTCTGCCGTTCCGCTCCCTTCAAAGGGAACGTGACGAAGAACGCTTGCAAGATCTGGCTGCTGACAACGCTCAACTATATCGGCGAACCATGCAACCCACTCGTGATCGCTCCGGTTGGGAATTTGGTGAATGCTTTTTCGATCGCTGCCATGCTGGCTTGCGGCAATGCGATCATCTCTGCGACCGGGTTGATCGAGGACAAGGCGCGCACGCCTGAGTTCGTCGTGCGACAGGCATGGATAGAAGTCTTGCAGCCTCCGCGCCTGCTCAAGGTGGCCTCTACAGATCAAGGCAAGAAGGAAATAGGCCCATTCGACCGGATCCGGGTCGGCCGCCCCATAGTCGATCATCGTTACCTTGATCATGTTCACCAGAAGGTCGTAGGCGCGATCAGCATCGCCCTGCCGCAATGCGCATATGGCAAGACGGAATTTGGCTTCAGGCAGGTAAGACACGTAATCCAGGCAGCGGGCGTAGCATTGCTTGGCCTCCTCCACTTTGTCCTGCTCAAGAAGAGAATCCCCCTGCTTCAGTAAAGCGCGATCACTCGCCTCCCCAACAATGTGGGTGCTCTCTCGCTGTGAGGTACGCTCCACCTTTATAAGATCGCTAAACGGCCCGGGCTGGATGATCTTTTCGCCCGATCGCAGACCTTTGTTCAACATGAACCATTGATATATTTGCGGTCTGTGTTTCAGCGTATGACGCGAGTGAACCAGACTGTAGCCGGCTGCAGCAATTCGTTGTATTTCGTCGGGATGAGCGAAAAGATAGTCTAACCGCTCAACAACGTTGCGGTGGTCGGCAAAGACACAGTTCTCCATGTCGGCAAAGCCAGCCGCCTCCACAGCTGCCGTTCGCTCCGTCACTAAACAGGCATTGGCCCCGGGGATCTCAAAGTGCTTCCGGACAACCTCGCCAGCCATTGTTCCGCATGTGGGGACGACGAGGCTTGCGTTGAGGGCGCGCGCATAGGCCTCTCCCGATAGCAGCTGGGAGGCAAGCTTGCTCTCATATGTGTGCCGCGGCGACACCAGGCAGGGGTAGCGCTCGCGAATTATCGGGAAGACCTTCTCCCGCCAAGGGTATAGGCCATTGACTTGCCCCGTAAGCGTGACCGGTATGATCTTGTGCTGACGATAATCGTGGTAAACTTCGGGATCGATAAAATTTGGCCAGACGAACAGGTTCTCCTTCGGCTCCGGCATATATTCCGGAGTCATCGTTCCAATCGAGAAATATGTATCGATGCCCCACTGCTCCATATCGGAAAGGAACCCGCTGCGCCGGTCGCACCATGGATCGGCATTATGAAGGCCAAGCTTCGGGACTTCCATGTGGCAATCGGTATTGGTGACTTTTATCCGCCGTGAGCCGTGCGACCGATAACCGCTTTCAAACAGCGTCAGATCCGGTTCGTGCCTGTCGCATATCTCTCCGTAATCGCAGTCGCGGTTTATGACGACGACATCGAAGTGTGTCGCAAGGCATTTGACCTGCTGTTGCATATGCAGCAGCAGGTAATTGGCCGCGTTCGCATTGGGCTGATGATCCCATTGGAAGAAAACGAGCCTTGGTTTTTGATGATCCTCGTTGCGATCCATGTCTTCATCTAGTGGCTTCTGAAGAAGGAAGGCCGACATTCGGAGACAATGGATGCGGATAAGCCTCGTGCGAGGAATTGGCGCCGAACATGTTCCTGCCCCCTCCGGAAAGCTTCCACTCGAAATAGGCAATCGTTCTCTCGAGCCCTTCACGCAGGTTCACCTTCGGCTGCCAGCCCAGTTCTTGCCTTGCGCGGCTGATGTCCGGCTTTCGCTGTGTCGGGTCGTCAGCCGGCAGAGGTTTAAAGACGATGCCGGATTTCGATCCCGTCATTTCGATCACCATTTCGGCCAGTTCACGGACCTGGAATTCTCCGGGATTGCCGAGATTGATTGGACCCGTCACTCCTGTGGGCGCACCCATCAGGCGGATGAAACCCTCGATCAGATCATCCACATAGCAGAACGACCGTGTTTGCGTGCCATTTCCGAAAATGGTGATCGGCTCGCCTCTAAGTGCCTGAACGATGAAATTGGAGACGACGCGACCGTCATTGGTCTGCATTCGCGGTCCATAGGTGTTGAAAATCCGAGCCACCCGGATTTCCACGCCATATTGGCGATGATAATCGAAAAACAAAGTTTCGGCGCACCGCTTGCCTTCATCATAGCATGCCCGCGGGCCTATGGGATTGACGCTGCCTCGATAATCCTCGGTCTGAGGGTGGACTGCCGGATCGCCGTAAACTTCGCTCGTGGATGCCTGGAAGATCTTCGCCTTGGTGCGTTTGGCCAGGCCGAGCATGTTGATGGCCCCGTGAACATTGGTCTTCACGGTCTGCACGGGATCGAACTGGTAGTGGACCGGCGATGCCGGGCAGGCGAGATTGTAGATCTCGTCCACCTCCACATAAAGCGGGAAGGTGATGTCGTGGCGAAGAATTTCAAAGCGGGGATCGTCGAGAAGATGCAGCACATTTTCGCGCGAACCGGTGTAGTAATTGTCCACGCAAAGGACGTCATTGCCCTCTCGCAGAAGCCTTTCGCACAGGAATGACCCCAGAAATCCGGTGCCGCCGGTTACCATGATTCGCCTTTGTCCATGCATAGGTGTGCTCCATTGTTGACGGTTGCCTCGCGGAGGCGAGGATGGTCAGTAGGCTCCCCTGCGCCTGAAGACCGCAGGGATTGTGCTCAGAAGAATTTGGCAGTCCAACCACGGGGACCGGTTGTCGATGTAGAATTCGTCGAGTTGCTGCTGCAGTTCGATATCCGCATTACTTCGTTCGGATATTTGCCAAAGGCCGGTGAGCCCCGGCATGACGGAGCGCCGCTTGTCTCGAAATTCGCCGTCCATTGCCAGGAGGTGGTATTCCGGAAACGGACGCGGTCCGACGATGGCCATCTGGCCCGCAATGATATTCGCCAATTGCGGAAGCTCGTCGATGCTCGAAGAGCGCAGCATATGTCCTATGACCGGAAGGATGCGCGGATCATCCTTGAGCTTGAAGTGGCTCGACCACTCGGCTCGCATGGTAGGGTTGTCCCGGAATAATGCTTCAAGGCGCTGTTCTGCATCTTGGTACATTGTCCTCAATTTCAGGACACGCACCGGCTTGCCGGACCGTCCTTCCCTGGTATGGCGAAAGAAGACGGGACCTGGATCGATGGCATAGATTGCGGCCGCTGCAAGCGCGACGAATGGCGCGGCCACGATCGTTGCAGGAATGGCGATTGCGAGATCGAATATCCGGCGAACCGGATCCGAGTTGACCGAACTCCCACCGGTGGTGAGGCGAATGCCGATCTCTCCACCGATATCCGCAGGTCGCAAACCGCTTACCTTGAGGCTCGGCATGTCGGATAGCAAAATAACTTCGGTGAACTTTCGACGCATCGTCGCCAACTCGGCGACAAGCGAGCCGGTATCATCGGCAATCAAGGCAATGGATGGTCCGTTATCAGCTAATGCCGCCGATGCATCGGGCAAATAGGGTTCCGGCCGGATGCCATATTGCCAATGGTCGGTGAAATGCGCCACGAGCGCGGGCATACGGTTGCGGCTCGCTATGATTGCCGCCCGCTCTCCCCAGATTCCAAGTCTCCAGCACAGGCCTCGTGCGACCCAGCGTACGGCAGGCTGAATAATCAGCCCGAGGCCAAGAAAGCCAAGGACGCCAGGCAGCAGTCGCGATCCTTCTGGCAGAAGGATCGCCCCAAGCGCTGCAAAGACAGCCACCTTCATGGAAGCTATCGCGCGGCGGCGCAGATGCTCGTGGTCATGGAGCCGATATCCAGGATAGAGAGCATCCGATGCATAAAGAATGATCGCCGCCGAGGCTGCGAAGGCGAAAATGCGCTCCAGAATCGTGTTCTCCGAACCGTTCGGAAGAAACGGCAGGAGAAGAAAATAGGCTATGAGATAGCTCGCGATGTCGCCAGCAACCAAAAGTGACGAGGTGGCAAGTCGGCTCTGCTTGCGGAATTCGGCAGCCTTGGCGGGATTTCTTACAGGTCGGACAGACGCTGGCGACGCAAATGAGGACATGATGGCTTTACTCCCCTACACTGGTTGTCTCGACGCCCGATCCACCAATCTCATCCTCGATCGGAAACTTCCGAAGCCCTAGTCTCTGGAATACGGACAGCGAGATGAAGGCCGGCACGACGACCGCATAACGCCGCCACAGCCGCCGCGGCTCGCACAGAAGACGGAACGCCCATTCAAAACCGGTTCTTTGAATTATCCTCGGAGCTTGCCGTTTGAGACCGGCGTGGAAATCGAAGGCGGCTCCAACACCGATGAGCATCGAAGCTTCCAGACGCTCGCGCATGCGCGCCATCCAGAGTTCCTGCTTGGGGCTGCCAAGCCCGACCCAGATGACATCGGCGCCCGACCGATTGATCCGCTCAGCAATATCGGCTTCCTCTTGCGGAGACAGTTCATGAAAAGGCGGCGCATAGGAGCCGGCTATCTGCGCCTGGGGGAACCTTGCGAGAAGTCGCGCCTGCAGCTGTTCGAGCGTCTTGGCTGTCGCGCCGTAAATGAAGTGGCGCAAGCCCTTGGAACTGCCAGCTTCGAAAACGGATAGCATCAGATCAGGTCCGTAGACCCTATCGCTTTCAGAATGGCCAGCATGCTTCAATGCCCATACCAACGGCATGCCGTCGGGCGTCACTAGAAACGCCCGGTTATGTATAGATCGAAGCTCGGGGTCCGTTTGACAGCGCACGACGCCGTGTGCGTCGCGAACGCAGACATATTCCTTCTTGCCGTCTTCAATCGCCTTTTGAATAAGTCCAGTCGCGCTTTTAAGATTAACCGCCGAAATGCGAACACCAAGGACATTGGTCCATTCAAGTGAGCCCATTGCATTGGGAACTGAGGTCTGCCTGCTGCCCGATGTTTGCGTTCTCATGATCTATGCCTTCACGACCTGAACCGTCACGAGAATATGCTGCGAGGCCGATTGCCTCCATAGTTGCCATCGCAGCTGTTGGACGTAGAAAAGACTGCCTATTTATACTTTCAGTACCGGTGTGAATTACGATATTTGAAGTAAGGCATATGTATCTTGGTCTATCACATTGCTCTTTTGGATGAGCGTCATGCGGAAAGAGCGGTCTGATGTCCGCAGCGCTGCAGAAGACAGTTACTTTTGCGCAAACAACTCTGGGCGGCTTCAAGCTGCATCGACATTCGTCATATCCAGACGAGTGTGACGGCCGGGCGGGATGAAACCTAGGAGGTTGACGGCGCGCATGTCATAGCGGATTGCGATACGAGGGAAGTGTTTGAGCTTTTTGAAGCATCGCTCGATGAGGTTTCGAGCTTTGTAGGCGTCGAAGTCGTGTGGGATGAGGTACTTGCACGTCGGATTGCATGACTGACCTGAATATTGGAAGGGGATGCATTTCGCGCTTCGAGCAGTTGCGCGGCTGTAAACGTACGGCCGACCCTTCTTTCACGATTGCAGATGGGTATTTGGGGAAGGTTGTTTCCGTGCGATGGATGCGGAACTTGATGTTGCCGATAGGATGAGATTGGTTGCCAAATGTACCCCACGCCGAAATGACCCAACTGTATGCTGCGCATGACGTTTCCATGTTTCCAAGCTTGCAAGATTCCGGCGCACAAGTGATTGGAGAAGCGATGGCACTTGAGCTGCTTATGGCCTGCCTTCAGAACTCTCCACGACGCTGCCGGTGTCCACCCCAGCTTTCTGAAGATCGCCTAGGTTGCCAAATTCCCCGGATGGCAGGATCTTGGGGCGTATTCGGAAGCTTCTATCGTTCAGATTGCCGCTGTAGCGATTGCGTGCGAATCGTACCGATCCCGGTTTGTGGTCAGGCGCATAGACATAAGCAGCAAGCCCGTTGCTGCTTTCGACGGACACAATATTGTCCTCGATCCGATTTGGACTTGCCCATGGGGGATGCCATCCCATCCCAGTGCCGTCATCAACGCGAAAGGCTGCACCGGATCCATGTCGAATGATGTTTCCTGCCACCAAGTTGCTCCAGCCGCCATTGATGCCAATGGCCGATACGTTGTCCGAGAGGGTATTCCCCTCGATGCGTACCCCACTGGCCTTACCATCGGTATAGATCGCCCAACTAATAGGAGACGGCCATTCATTGGTATTTTCATATCTGGGCGGCCAGAAAGTCCCGTCGGCCCTATTCATAAGCTGGTCTGTGCCAGTGACCAGATTGTAACGGATGCTGCTGTTTAGAGGATCGGCCTGCTCGCCCATCATCTTGATGGCGCCGCCATCCGCCGTCTGCTGATTGGCGTTGCGGATCACATTATGCTCGATGACAGCGTCATGCACGGCGTCTTGAGGTCCCCACAGCGAACCACCGGCGATACCAAACTGCGCGGCGTTTTCGATCAGGTTGTGGGCGATCCTGACACCGTCAGCTGCCTGGAACCATATCCCCGCAGTTTCAAAATAGACCCTTCCGATATCATGGATATGGTTCGACAGGATTCTGGCGCCATCCGACTTACCGAAGCTACCATAGGATGTGCCAAGGTAAATCCCGCTACCGGCCACATTTCCGATCGCATTGCCCGCGATCAGAACATCCTTGCTTTCAGACACATGGATTCCGACGCCGACATTTTCGATGACGTTGCCAAGCAGCTTGACGCGATCGGCATGCTCGAGCCGTATGGCGCCAAACCCTCTGGTGTCGGTCTCGAACTTGCCGCTGCCTTGCGGGGCTCCATCACGAAACTGAAGGCCTGACACAACCATTCCATCGGCTCCATTCAGCCTGAAGAAGGTGGGCAGAAGGCCGGCGACGACCTTGGAACTGGGTAATGATCGGTCGGCGGGAATGTAGCCGAGCTGCTCGGCAAGGCGGTCGTACCACCATTCGCCTGGGACATCGAGGAAGGCAGCCGCGCCGGTTAAGAAATAGCGGCTGCCTTCCGCGGTGAAGAAGTAAGCGGTGCCCTTGGTATGAACAGTATGGGTCGCGGCATCGATTGAAACTACTGGAAGCGTGTCACTACCCCACTGGCTTCCAGGGCGAAAGCCACCGACGATATTTACGACAAGCCCTTTTGCATCGCCCAATGCCGGAAGGTCGCCGCTGTGGAAGCAAAAACGTGTGTTGCCTTCCCAACCACCGCTGTCTGACTCGCACTTTGCCGCAAACAGCCACCCTTTGCGCGGATCTCCATCAAGGGGAGCGTTGGGAAAGCGGGCTCGCGTCTGGAGGGCTCCGTTGACGAAAAGGTCGCCCATTTCCTTGTCTGGAGGTAATTTCAGCGATGCCGTCCAGCGACCATCGGCCTGCGACACCCAATGTCCCACAAGCGGGCCGCCGTGCAGGACCGGCGTCTGATTGCATCTCGAAGTAATGACCAGGCCGGCGTCGCGAGAGTCAAAGACTATTGGTTGAGTGAGATAGTAATCTCCATTGCCCATCGCAATCGTGCTTTGGCCCCCCTTCGCACGCGCGGCATCGCGAGCCCTCTCAATATTGGCAAAAGGACCATCGGTGCTTTGAGAATTTGCTTTGGGAAGGAGGCCGCTCCAAGTGTCTTTGCCATCTGGAGAAACGTAGAATATGGCCCGGGCCGCGGGTGTGCTGGCCGATAAGTCGCTCAGGGAAGTCCCCTTCAGCTTGGCCGATAGGGTCGCCGGCGGAGCTTCCGCACAAGTCACTTCCCTGATCGCCGTTTGCAGCCGGTCGGGCGCATCAGCGTCCGAATTCAACAATGCCAGCGTATCTGACTGTAGAAACGGCGTCGCAAGCAAAATGCTCAGCATCGGAGCGAAGCGCAACCTCATGAGATCTGCTACTCCGTTGTTGTACCGCCTGCCGGCGCCCGAGGCACTAAACCGGGATTGGTCGAAACGGCGGGCGCGTATAGCGAGACCATGATGATCGCGGTGGCAAACAGAACGAAAATAGCGTCGTTCTGAACAAAGAATATGCTTTCGGTCAGATTCATCACCAAAATCACGACCATGAAGACGTTTAACCAGAGCCAACCATATTTTTGCTCGCGACAATGAAGAGCCGCGCCTTGGTGCACCGCGTGGAAAAGCATCAGGACGAACAAAGTCATTCCGGTTATTCCGAAGTTCAACATGATATCGCGGAATCCATTATGGGCGTGGGGAGCCATCCATTGGATCTTTCCCCAGATAATCCATGCTTCGGGGTTCGATTCAGTCCAAAATGCCTGATAGCCGAAACCAAGCAGCAGATGATCGGCTATCCGACTATCGACTAGCTCCCATAGCGGCACACGGCCCGTCAAAGTGGCGTCCTTGCCAAGGGCTTCCAGGAGCGGGACGAGGAATTCGTGCAGCGAAATAAGAAGGCCGACCGACATCTCAACGAAAACCAGGACGAAGACAATGCGGTTGATACCGCGGATTCGCCGTAAGACGGAATAGAACCCGATCAGGCAGTATGCCGATGCCGTCGCGATTATCGCGGTCATCGATCCTGAGCCAACAAGGCAGGCTCCACCTGCGATCAACAAAGTGAAAGCGGTTCGCTGTAAGCCTAGAGCACCATCAATTAGCACGGCAGTCGCCGCAAGTATCATCATACTGGCATACCAACCGAGAATGTTCTTGTGAATGAAAATACCCCGTATCGCACCATCGGACATACGTGCCAGGTGCGGTGAAGCTGCAAAGACGGCCAGGCTAAGGACGATACATGTTCCAAATGTTGCAAATACGAGCAGGAGCAACTGCCTCGGCGTGAAACGTATCGCCAGCACATAGGCCAGAAGCATTGTAAACAGGAGGCCGACGGCACGCCTCAAGGTCGTCGATGGGCCGACGGACCAGAAGACAGACACAAACGGCAAGGCAACCATCAGGGGAACAAAAAGATTTCGCCGTAGTGCTATCCGAAATTGCGGAAAGTTCCGCATCAACATCAATAGGGTATACGCATATACGGGCAGGCAGAGGAGACGCAATATGGACTTGGCCGAATCGTTAAGGTCCCCGGCGGCATCCGCCAACATAAGTGGAAAAACAGCGCCCGTCTGAAGAAAAAGGGACACGCCGGCGCCCCAGCATTCTATAGCCCGCCAGCTAACGGTCGGTCCACTTGCAATTCCAGGCGTATACAGCCTCATTGTCGGTCCCAGCTGGCTTGAACAATCAAGAGAGTGTTGATTGCGGCAATTTGGAAGGACATGAGTTTCCCCTCGTAGCTGCGCTAATCACTAAGGAACAATCATCCGACCACCTCCGCAGTCAACCAATGCAAATGAAGGCAGGGTTAATTCTAACGCCTATACCCACCACCAAAAGGCGGTGGTGCGTTTAAGCTCTCGGTCGATCCATCCTCCAAAGGGTGAATGGCCGGGCCTACCGGCTTGCTAATAAGAGCAGATGTTACCCGTGATCATTCATCAGTAGCTTGATGATGAGGGCATACCGCGAAGCACGGCGCCGAGCCGCGATTTCCGGTAAAGTAGAACAATACTTCTGGCGCAACTGACAATCCGCAGTTGAGGTATGGAATGGTTGGGACTCCTATGGTTTTGCGTGATGGTGATGGTCCTGGTTCTGTACGTTACGCGACAAGAACGTCACTCGTTGCAGCATTGGCGGCGGTGATCTCACCAGCTGCGGCCGAGAGCCGGGTTGATAGGGATGACGCCGGATCGCATCTATTCTCTCTCCAACATTTCGCGCGGCCAAAGGCGCGAACGTTCGCAACTCTGCCGCGCCAATGCGTTGCACAGCGACCCGCTTGAGAGGTGTCATGAAGCGACCGGCCATCAGCGTGCTTATCAACAATTACAATTACGCTCGCTTCGTTGGTCGTGCGATTGACAGCGTCTTGGCACAACAGACGCCGGACGTTGAAATAGTCGTCGTGGACGATGGCTCCAGCGACCAATCGTGCTCCATTCTGAAAGCCTACGGCGATCGCATCAAGCTGCTCTTTCAGGAAAATCAAGGGCAGGCCGCCGCGATCAATGCCGCGGTGAAACTAAGCAGTGGCGATATCCTCAGTTTTCTGGATGCAGACGACTGGTGGGCGCCGGACAAGCTGTCAGCGACGGCAGCGGCTTTCCATGCGAATCCCAAAACATCGCTCGTCTATCACCGACTTCAGCCAGTGCTGGCCGATGGCTCGCCGATCCTCAAGCCAATCCCTCGAACCTTATGTTCGGGAGATCTGTCGCGACGGCTCACTCAATCGGCAGGCTGGTGGCCCTTTCCGATGACGTCTGCCATCGCTGTGCGACGTAGCGCATGGGATGCTGCAGGGGATATTCCCAAACAGTTCCGCATATCCGCCGACGCTTGGCTTGTGGGAATCTATCCGTTTCTAGGGGACGTTGCTGCTTTGCCAGATCCTCTTGGATTCTACCGAATCCACAACAACAACTGGTATCGGCCGATCGACGATGCCGCCATGCTGCGAAAGCGAATGGCTCATTGGCAGGCTGTCGTTGAAGCGACAAACCTCTTTCTTTCGGCCCACGAGTTGGCGGGACCGCTGCATCTGACTGATCACTATCCTTACCAGGTCGCGTCGGCAAAGCTGGTCGGCGTTGATACGCGCACTCGGTTCAAAATTGCCGTCGAAGGGCTCTTTTTTGCAGGAGAACCAAACCTGTTCAGGCGGATGCGCGACGCCTTGCGCACAGCTCACAACCTCCCTCGGCTCGGTCAAGACGCCGGCGTGTCGGAGCCCGCGAAATGAAAGCGCTATTGCTGGTTTCAGAACTCGAAGACTACACCATCTCCTTCGCCAGCGGCGTTGCCCGACATGCGCAGGTCGTCCTGGCGGTTCCGCGCCGGCGCTATGCGCAGCTTGCCTCCTGGGTCGATCCGGCTGTCGATCTGCGCCTTATGGACTGGCCACGGCACCGCTCGCTCTCCAATCCCTGGTTCCTGCACCAGCTGACACGCCTTATCCGGCACGAACGGCCGGACCTCATTCACCTTTTAAGCAATTCTACCCTTTGGTTGAACTTTGCCGCTCCGTTCTGGCGACCAATCCCGCTCGTCACGACCGTCCATGATGTGGATGTGCATCCCGGCGATTCCGATACCCGCACGCTGCCAGGCTGGGCATCCGAATTTATGGTGAGACAATCAAATCATGTCGTCGTGCATGGCGAGGGGCTGAAGCAGATGATCCTCGACCGATACAAAAAATCCGCCAATTGCGTCCATGTCCTGTCGCATCCCGCCATTCATCGTTATGCGGACCTCGCTCGGCGACAGAAAATGGCTCGGCGCCAGGCAGACGGAACCGTGCGCGTCCTGCTCTTTGGGCGGATTTTTGCCTACAAGGGTCTGGAGCATCTGATCCGTGCCGAGGCGATGCTCAAGGACTTGCTTCCCAATCTACGCATCACCGTCGCAGGCCGCGGCGACAATCCGTGGGTCTTCCAGCCACTCATGGGGGAAGCTGCCCGCTATGATATTCACAACCGCTTTATCGAAGATGCGGAGGTCGCGCAGCTTTTCCTGGATGCCGATATCGTTGTCCTTCCCTATACGGAAGCTTCCCAAAGCGGTGTGCTCAACCTTGCCGTGGCGTTTGGCAAACCCGTTATCGTGACCGACGTCGGAGAATTGCGGGCCACCGTTCAGCCCAACGGATTGGGACTGGTGGTTCCGCCCCGGGATGCGGAACAGCTTGCGAGAGCCATCCGGACACTGGCGGAAAACGGCGAACTCAGAAGCAATTTCGGGACCAACGCGCTCGAATGGGCCACAGGAGCGAATTCGCCTGAACAGGTCGGAGCAAAGGCCGCAGCCGTTTATGGGGAGGTGGTCGGGGCATGTTGACGAAGGCGCTCACGGATGGAAGTCAGATAGCGACGCGGAACGCGGCAACAGTACGCCACTATGTCTCGGGTGGCTGTGAGAACGGCGGCGGTATCGGCAGGCTGGTTGGCTACATATGCGGCACGGCGAAGGAGGAAGGCGGAAAGCATCTGGTCACCGACACCAGAGGGCCACGATGGTCCGTGGCGACGTCGCCTCTGCGCCTGTTGGGTGCCGTCCTGGTGATGGTAAAGGATAGGATCGTTGCTCCGCAACGCATTCACCATATCCATGTCGCAGGTCGCGGCAGCACTTCGAGAAAACTGATCTTAACGCAGGCTGCCCGTTTTCTTGGGTGCTTTCATGTATTGCACCTGCACGACTACGATTATGCAAGCGACTTTGCTGCCCGCTCGCCGCGTCAACAATCGCTCATACGCCGGATGTTTCAAAATGCTCATTACGTCGTGGTCCTAGGCCAGCGCGATCGCGCGACGCTAGCGACACTTTTGGGCGTAGACGAGCGCCGCATAGTCATCGCCCACAATTGCGTCCCCGACCCCGGAGCGCGCAATGTTCGCGTTGGCGAGGTGCCGCTGATCGTATTTCTCGGTCGGTTGAGCGAGCGTAAAGGCGTTAAGGAGCTTCTGCTCGCTCTAAGCCATCCGGTCATGAAAGAGCTCCGGTGGCGAGCCGTGCTGGCCGGCGACGGACCTGTAGAAGACTACCGACGTCAGGCTGCAGCCATGGCGCTTTCAGATTTGGTGGAGATGCCAGGGTGGCTTGATGCCAACCAGGCGCGGGCCTTGTGCGCACGGGCAGATATCCTGGTGTTGCCCTCGCATGCCGAAGGCATGGCGATGGCGGTGGTTGAAGGACTTGCCCACGGACTGGCGGTCGTCACCACACGTGTTGGAGCGCATGATGAAGCGATTTCCGACGGCGAAACAGGCGTCTTCGTGCCTGTCGGAGACGAGGATGCCTTGGCTGCAACGCTGGCAAAGCTGGTTACCGATCCCGAAATCAGGAACCGTCTCTCGTCCAAAGGCCGCGCCCACTATCTCAACCATTTCAGTATGAAGGCATATATGCGTTCGCTGGAAGAACTCTACGATGCCATCTCCGCGCAACGTCGAACAAGGGTTGGCGCACCATGACAATCTCGACTCTTCCGCCAGCCCGCAGCGGCTCGTTCCCGTCAATGCGCTATGAGCCACCGTTTCAGATAGAGTCCAAATCGGACGATTTTGATCTGACATCATGCTTGCGCCTCATCCGGCGGAGAATTCTCATGATCGTGGCTCTAACAACGCTGCTGGTGGCGCCTGCCATTCCGGTGATTTGGGAACTTAAACCGAGCTATCATGCCGAATCCCGGCTGATCATTCACGGGCCTCTGGCGACAACATTCGGCACTGAGGATTCCGGCCGCCGCGATCCATTGGAACTTGCGTCCGAGACAGAACGGCTTCTTTCCAGGAGCGCAGCAGAAGGTGTTATCCGCGACCTCCGGCTCGAGGAGCGGCCAGAATTCAATCCGGCACTGCGGAAAACCTCGCTTGCCGGCAAAGCCAGAGAAGCAGTGCGTGGTCTGTTCGACAGTGGAATCACGCCTTTGTCGATACGAAACAGCCTGGAGCCCGTAATCCCAGAG
>JBCNPI010000270.1:0-8463 GCA_039593415.1 Rhizobium sp.
GTCGACTGGTACATGGAAGGCAAGATCCAGATCGATCCGATGATCACCCACACCATGCCGCTCGAAGACATCAACAAGGGCTTCGAACTTATGCATTCGGGTGAAAGTATCCGCAGCGTCGTGCTGTATTGAGGCCGAAAGCCACCCGACAAGATGTATGCGGCGCATGAGAAAAGCGCCGCATATAATTGAAAAGATTTGATATCATGATTTATGTCGATGCCGACGCCTGCCCGGTCAAGCCGGAGATCCTGAAGGTTGCCGAACGCCACGGCATCGAGGTGACCTTCGTCGCCAATTCGGGATTGCGTCCGTCGCGGGACCCGATGGTGCACAACGTCATCGTCTCCAACGCCTTCGATGCCGCCGACAACTGGATCGCCGAACACGCGGGCGCTGGCGATATCGTTGTCACCGCCGACGTGCCGCTTGCGGGCCGCTGCGTCGCGACCGGAGCGCTGGTGACAGGACCGACCGGCCGCATTTTCGATAAGAGCAATATCGGCATGGCAACCGCCATGCGCGACCTCGGCGCACACCTTCGCGAAACCGGCGAGAGCAAGGGCTACAATGCCGCCTTCTCGCCGCGCGACCGCTCCGCCTTTCTCGAAACCTTCGACCGGCTCTGCCGGCGTTCAAAAACTCACCAGACGCCCGGAGGCCAGCCGTGAACATCATTTCCCAGAACACCGCTTTCGGCGGCATGCAGGGCGTCTTTTCGCATGAGTCCGAAGCCTGCAAATGCGAGATGACCTTCGCCGTTTTCGTGCCGCCACAGGCGATCAAGGAACCTCGGCCGGTTCTGTGGTATCTGTCCGGCCTCACCTGCACCCATGCCAACGTCATGGAAAAGGGTGAATATCGCCGCATGGCCGCCGAACTCGGCCTAATCGTCGTCTGCCCGGATACTAGCCCGCGCGGCAACGACGTACCGGACGAGTTGACCAATTGGCAGATGGGCAAAGGCGCCGGATTCTATCTCGATGCCACCGAAGCACCCTGGGCCGAGAACTATCGGATGTATACTTACATCACGGAGGAACTGCCTGCGCTCGTTGCCAAACAGTTCCGTGCCGACATGAGCCGGCAGGGTATCTTCGGCCATTCCATGGGTGGGCACGGCGCCATGACGATCGCGCTGAAGGACCCGGAACGCTTCAAGAGCTGCTCGGCCTTCGCGCCGATCGTGCAGCCATCGACGGCCGATTGGTCGGCGCCTGCCCTCGAGAAATATCTGGGTGGCGATAAGGCCGCCTGGAGACGATATGACGCTTGCTCGCTCGTCGAGGATGGCGCCCGCTTCCCTGAATTCCTCATCGATCAGGGCAAGGCCGACGGCTTCCTTGAAAACGGTCTGCGCCCCTGGCTGTTCGAAGAGGCGATCAAAGGCACCGGCATCGACCTGACATTACGCATGCATGAGCGTTACGACCATTCCTACTACTTCATTTCCACCTTCATGGACGACCACCTGAAGTGGCATGCCGAGCGGCTACAGAAATAGAGGTGGCATAACTGACGCCTTGAAATGCGCAAGCGGCAAAGGCATATAGGGAATAAGCAGACGACTGCGGCGGCTGGCACTCCTTGCCTGCCGTGGACATCGCGGGGACGGCCTCGCTCTTAGCAACGGAGCGTAAAATGGCCTGGTTCCTGCTTTTCCTCGCAGGCATGTTCGAAATCGGCTGGGCCGTCGGCCTGAAATATACCGATGGCTTCACGCGGCCCATGCCGACCATTCTCACCATCATTTCCATGGTCATTAGCGTCGTGCTGCTCGGCCTTGCTGTAAAGACCCTGCCGATGGGTACGGCTTATGCGGTCTGGACCGGCATCGGCACGGTCGGTACGGTTCTGCTTGGCATATGGTTACTCGGCGATCCCGCGACCCTTGTGCGGCTGCTCTGCATCGGCTTGATCGTCGCAGGCATCGCCGGCCTCAAGCTCACGGTCTGACTGAGGTCATTGGCGCTGGCGATTGTCCAGCGCCCACTTTCCAGGACCCGCAAATACCAGAAACAGGAAGATGAAGCAGAACAGCACCGCGCCATCGCCTTGATTGTTGGCCGGGAAGAAGTCGATCTGCACATGCACCATGAAATAGGCGATCGCCATTTCGCCGCTGAGAAGAAAAGCGACCGGCCGGGTGAACAGCCCAAGCAAGATGAGGATGCCGCCGACGAACTCGATTATCCCCGCGATGAAGAATAAGCTCGTGATATCGAAAGGCGCCGGCGGAAAGCCGAATAGCTTCTGTGTGCCATGCTCGATGAACAAAAGGGCCGTGATGATTCGCAGAATTGCGAGGCCTGTGGGCTGATAGGGTGACAAGCGCTCGAAAAGTGACATGAAGATCTCCGCTCCAAAAGGCAATGCGAACGAGATCCTGTCGAAAGTGCTTCCCGTTCAGCTGACAACGGAATCAACACGCGAGACACGAATTTATTCGCCGGACCCAACGTCTGCCGAGTCCGGCGAAGAGCAGATTACTTCCTGCTATTGTCGATCGCCAGCAGGCCCGGGCCTGCGAAGATCAGGAACAGGAAGATGAAGCAATAGAGGATTGCCGCGTCACCGCCATTGTTGGCCGGGAAGAAATTCTTCGGATAATGCGCCATGAAATAGGCGACTGCCATGTTGCCGCAAAGAATGAACGCGACCGGACGGGTGAAGAAGCCGACGATCGTCGCCACTCCGCCGACGACTTCGATGATACCTTGAACCAGCAGCAAGGTCGGCAGCGGGCTTGGGAACTGACCGCCGAGTGGAAAGCCAAACAGCTTCTGCAAGCCGTGTTCGATGAACAACGCGCCGGTAACGACGCGCAAGACAGTAAGAGCATAGGGCTGATATTGATTCAGCCGATCGGAAAGCGCCATGTTAAACTCCAGTTTTAACTCCCCCGAGAGGAAGCAATAGAGCCCACGGCTGTGAACGTGAAAACACGGCTTCTGACGCCGGATCAATTCTCCGTGTGATATCCCGTGACTTGTTGTCACGGCCTCAAAGCGGAATGTTGTCGTGCTTCTTCCAGGGATTGGTCAGATCCTTGTTGCGCAACATCCTGAGGCCTTGCGCCAGCCGTCGCCGTGTCGAATGTGGCATAATCACTTCGTCGATATAGCCGCGTTCGGCCGCGACGAAGGGGGACAGGAAGCGGTCTTCATACATCTTCGTATGCGCTGCGATCTTCTCCGGTTCGGAAATGTCCTTGCGGAAAATGATTTCGACCGCGCCCTTGGCTCCCATGACCGCAATCTGCGCTGTCGGCCAGGCATAATTAAGGTCGCCGCGCAAATGCTTCGAGGCCATCACGTCATAGGCCCCGCCGAAAGCCTTGCGGGTGATGACAGTCAGTTTTGGCACTGTCGCCTCGGCATAGGCGAAGAGCAGCTTGGCGCCATGCTTGATCAGACCGCCATATTCCTGCGCCGTCCCCGGAAGGAAGCCGGGCACATCGACGAAGGTGACGATCGGAATATTGAAGCAATCGCAGAAGCGCACGAAGCGGGCGGCCTTTCGCGATGCGTCGCTATCGAGCACGCCTGCAAGCACCATAGGCTGATTGGCGACGAAACCGACAGTCGCACCCTCGATGCGGCCGAAGCCGCAGACGATATTCTTGGCGAAGCTCTCCTGGATCTCGAAGAAGTCGCCCTCGTCCGCAACCTTCAGGATCAATTCCTTGATGTCATAGGGCTTGTTAGCATTGGCCGGGATCAGCGTATCGAGTGAGTTATCCGGTTCGGTGACCGGTTGATAGCACTCGATTTCGGGCAGCGCCCCCCTATTCGATTGCGGCAGAAAGTCTATGAGGCGGCGCACCTGCAGGAGCGTGTCGACATCATTGTCGTAGGCAGCATCTGCGATTGACGATTTCGTCGTGTGCACCGACGCGCCACCGAGTTGCTCAGAAGTCACGGTTTCGTTCGTGACGGTCTTTACAACATCCGGCCCGGTGACGAACATGTAGGACGTATCGCGCACCATGAAGATGAAATCCGTCATGGCTGGGGAATAGACGTCGCCGCCTGCACAAGGCCCCATGATGACGGAAATCTGCGGAATGACGCCGGAGGCAAGCACATTACGCTGGAACACCTCGGCATAGCCGCCGAGTGCGGCCACGCCTTCCTGAATGCGGGCGCCGCCGGCATCATAGATGCCGATGATCGGCGCCCGGTTCTTCAACGCCATATCCTGTATTTTGATGATCTTTTCAGCATGTGCTTCTGAAAGAGATCCACCGAAAACCGTGAAATCCTTGGCAAAAATGAAGACAGTTCGCCCGCTGACCGTGCCCCAACCGGTCACAACGCCGTCGCCAGCGATCTTGCTCTTGTCCATGCCGAAATCGATCGAGCGGTGTTCGACGAACATATCGAACTCCTCGAAAGAACCTTCGTCCAGGAAGATATCGATCCGCTCGCGTGCCGTCAGCTTGCCGCGTGCGTGCTGCGCATCGATCCGCGCCTGCCCGCCGCCGAGCCTTGCGATACCGCGACGACGTTCCAGTTCCTGCAGGATTTCCTTCATGCTGCCCTCTCTCCATGGCTGCCCGGGCTTAGCACGGCGCGAGCGTTCTTTGAAGCCGCCGGTTCAATCCGCCAGCCGCGGCATAGTCAGCGAAAAGATGGAACGGACACGGGCAGCGATGTCTTCCGCCATCAGCTCGTCGGCCGTGGCAGGATCGGGAGCGACGGTCCTGGTCTCGAAAGACGCCATGGCGACCACCGCGCCGCCATTCACCGCCGCCGCATCGATATTGATCTTGGCGCTGTTGCGATCACGATTGAAACCGCGCGCCTTGCGCACATCGGTCAGGCGGACGGTAAGCGCAACGGGCGGCAATGCCGCGTTGTGACCGGTTGCGGCGATCGAAGCGTTCAGTCGGTCATTGATTGCGGCAACCAATGCCGGTGATACCGGTGGCAGGGTCTCATCGGCCACGACGGTCGCGCTGCGAACGTCATAGGTTGGAGCGGGAGGATCAACGGACCAGCTCGAGCAAGCGGCCAATGCCAGACATCCCACGAGCGCCGGTATGGCTCTCGGCCTCCACAACAACATGATACCTGTCCCGACTTTCGAATTTGCAAGATACGCAGATCGATATAAAGGACTGGAAATCAACAATATTCAACTGCGAAGCGCAGAAAAAACGTCGGTTGCTGCCTGAAATTCCTCAAAGCGCTGTGCACGCCGCTGTTCGGCTTCCTCGTCGCTACCCCAATGTTCGATCGTCCAATCCTCGTCGAGATGAGCAAGCGACCAGACATCGGCGAGCGGCAGGAAGCCCTCGGCGAAGGCCAGCGCCAGGATCGCCGAGCCGGTCAGCGTCGTGATCGTGTGAAGGCTCGCAAGCTCTATCGGCGTATCGTATTTATGCAAGGCGGCGGAGAAGGCCGCAATGGCTTCGGCGGGCTGTTCCTGATGCATGACGCCTTCGGCCAGAATGAATCGGGCGCCAAAGTCGCGTGCCGCCCATTCGATTACCGGGTTCCAGCGCTCCGACTGCCGCTCGACAAGCCGTTCCGGCCCGTCGGCGCGATAGCAGAGGAGATCGCTGCCCGAGAAGCGGACGATTTCGTCGAATACGGCCTGGCTCTCAGCCGCAACGCCATCGATCGCCGTATTGACAAGGCGTGTCACCGGCATCGTCGCCGGATCGATGACATCGACCTGTCGTGTCCATTCGGCAGCCACCAGCCTGGCAAGGGCTTCCGTAGGCAGGGCCAGCGAACGCCTTGCCGGCGTCTTGATCACTTTGCCATCCAGTGCGATGGCGAGGCCATTCTCATCCGTGGTGATCGTCACATCCTTGTAAAAGCGCTTGGGCAGAGGCTTCTTCATCTGGATCTGCGCGCGGCGGATCGGATCGGGATGGCTGAGACCTTCGGAAAGATCGTTCAACAGGTCGCGCATGGCGTCACCTCAGAGAATGTGGCTCAACAAATCGTTCGGGTGGTGGGCGATGGCATCGGCTCCAGCCGTCAGCAACTCCTCGACCGAAGCATAGCCCCAAGCGACGCCGATGGCGGTTGCACCCGCCGCCTTCGCCATCTGCATGTCGTAGATGGCATCGCCAATCACGATCGTGTCGTGCGGGTCCATGCCGGTTTCGTCGCAGCATTCCGTCACCATTGCGGGATGCGGCTTCGACGGGCAATCGTCGGCGGTGCGCGAGACGATAAAATAGGGCGTGAAATCGTTGGCCTCAAGGATATGGGTCAGGCCGCGGCGGGATTTGCCCGTGACGGCACCGATGAGCAGCTCATCGCGGGCCGCGAGCGTCTCGATCAGCGGCTTAATGCCGTCGAAAAGAGGCGTCTGCATGTCGGCCTCGTCGCGCACGCCGGGAAAGATCGACTTGTAATGCGCCGTCATCGCGATCGCTTCCTCGTCGACATGCCGCTTGCGTTGCATCCGCGCGATGGCGATATCGAGCGAGAGGCCGATAATGGATTTTGTGACTGAAACGTCCGGGCGCTTGTAGCCGAAATCGACAAAAGTCCGTGCCATGACCTCATGGATCAGCCGCGCGCTATCGACCAGCGTGCCATCGCAATCGAAAAGTACCAGTCTCATTCGTCGTCCGGCTCCCCTGCCGATTCCATATCAAAGCCGAGAAGGTTCCAGGTCTGCACCATGTGCGGTGGCAGAGGCGCGGTGACGCGCAGGCGGCCGCCGCTCGGATGCGGGATATCGATGTGGCGCGCATGCAGATGCAGGCGCTTCTGGACGCCGCCTGGAAAATCCCAGTTCGGATCCTCGTCGAAATATTTGGGGTCGCCGATGATCGGATGGCCGATATGCAGCGCATGGACGCGCAGCTGGTGGGTGCGGCCCGTATAGGGTTCCATTTCCAGCCACGCGAGGCTCTGCGCTGCGGTCTCGAGCACGCGATAGTAGGAAATGGCGTGATCGGCGCCCTCCTCTCCATGCTTGGCGATGCGCATGCGGTCGCCGTCCGGCGTCGCTTCCTTCACCAGCCAGGTCGAAATCTTGTCTTCATGCTTGCGCGGCACGCCCTTCACCAGCGACCAGTAGGTCTTCTTGGTGTCGCGTTCGCGGAAGGCGGCGGTCAGCTTCTGTGCTGCACCGCGCGTGCGGGCAATGACGAGAACGCCCGAGGTGTCGCGGTCGAGGCGATGTACCAGCCGCGGCTTCTCGCCCTTCTGATTGGTCCAGGCTTCGAGCATCTTGTCGATATGACGGCTGACGCCGGAGCCGCCCTGCACGGCAAGGCCAGCCGGCTTGTTCAGCACATAGACTTTATCGTCTTCGTGCAGCAGCATGCGCGCCAGCAGTTCCGCATCGCCGGAATGCTTCAGTTCCTTGCCGGCGATCGGGCCGCTCTTCGTGGCCTTGGCATCGACATCGAGGGGCGGCACGCGCACCATCTGGCCCGGCTGCCCGCGTGCATCCGTCTTCACGCGGCCGCCGTCGACACGCACCTGGCCCGAGCGCATCAGCTTCTGCAATTGCCCAAAGCCGAGCCCCGGAAAATGCACCTTGAACCAGCGGTCGAGGCGCATGCCGGCCTCGTCAGGCTCGACCTTAATATGCTCAATCCCGGCCATTCTTCTTCTTTCAAATACCGTGGCATGTCCCGGAAAGTCCAAACGCCCGCTGGACGAAGCATGCCTATTCAAACGACGGAACCATCAGCCCCGCGGCCGGGGATTTTCCGGCCTTTTGACGTGGCTTTAGAGCATTTCGAGGAAAAGTGGAAACCGGAATTGTAACGGCGAATGATTTTCTGGCTCAGTTTCCCTTGGCCGAGACGACAGGCAGATTGATGTCGACCATGCCTGCCTTGTCGAACATCAGCATTACCGGCACCGTGCCGCCCTGCTTGAACGGTGTCTTCACCTGCTTGAACATCATGTGCATCGCGTTGGGCGCAAGCGTCACCGTGGCGCCGGCGGGGATGGAGATACCGCCCTTGATCTCGCGCATCTTCATGATGTCACCCTCCATCTTCATCTCATGCAGCTCCACCTTTCCGGCAGCAGAAGAGGTCACGGAGGTCAGCTTGTCGTCGCTCTTGCCCGCGTTGTGGATGATGATGTAACCGCCGCCGACCGGTTGGCCGGGAAGCATGGCGCGAACATAACCGCCACTGATGTCGAGATCGCCGAGCTTGGCGGCAGCAGAGCCGGAAGGTGCTGCAGCTGCAGCTGCAGCCACATCCATATGCATCCCCTGCATGGATTCCATCGCTCCGCTGTCCTGCGCCACTGCTCCATCAAGGGACAACGAAAACGCGGTGATGGAAATCAGCAATGCGGCGATATGGTTGCGGTTCATCTTCATCTCCTGCCCGGCTCTTCAATCGAGCAAAAGGGATAACCGCTCTGATGGTTGTTGCAAAGGCCCGCAACCATTGCCAAACGCAGGATTGATCGGCGCGACAAAAATTTGTTCAGCGGCGACATTTGCCCCTTGCCATCTTTGGCC
>JBCNPI010000271.1:0-8427 GCA_039593415.1 Rhizobium sp.
TCGTTTTTGGGCGGCGTGAAATAGAGAGCATAGCGCAAGGCTGCATTCCTTGGAAAAATCGGCTGCGCGGGACACTGTTGGGTGATTTGCGACAAACCGCAAGAGCAGCAAGGCAGCAACGGTCCGAATCCGGCTAAAGCCAGCCTGACCGTTACGGTCTTGCCGGCCTGCGCTACCGGATTCCCGTGACAGAATGATGATGCGTAACGATTTTTTCTCGTTGTTTTTATTTCACCCGCGTACCCATCAGGCGTGAGCGCAAAGCGTTGGATGCGGCGTCGAACAGGAAGACGACGATCAGGATCAGCAGCACCATGTAGGCGACGTTTTCCCAGTTGGCATTGGTACGCATCGCCTCCCAAAGCTTGAGACCGATGCCGCCCGCGCCGACGGCGCCGATGATGGTCGCGCCGCGCACGTTCGATTCCCACTGGTAGAGTGTCTGACTGACGATGACGGGAACGATCTGCGGCATGATGCCGTAGCGATGCACGAGAACGGTCTGCGCGCCTGTGGACTTCACGCCTTCCCGTGGCTTGTTGTCGATGTTTTCGAGGCCTTCGGAATAGAGCTTGCCGAGCGTGCCGGCCTCGGTGAGGAAGATGGCGCCGCTGCCGGCGAGCGGGCCGGGGCCGAAGGCGCGGGTCAGGAACAGCGCCCAGATCAGCATGTCCACCGAGCGAAGGAAGTCGAAGAAGCGCTTCAGGATCTGATTGAGCAACCGATTAGGCGTAATGTTGCGGGCGGCCAGAAACGCCAGCGGGAAGGCGGCGAGCGAACCGAGCAGCGTGCCGAGGAAGGCCATGACGATGGTCTGGAACAGCTTGGTCCAGACGTCGCCGTGCTGCCAGGCGCCATTGTTCCAGATATTGTCGACGGCCAGCGAGAGATTGGACTGAGCCGGGTCCAGCCGCGGGCCTGAAACGATCAGGGTGATCACTTCGCCTGCCGGCTTGTCGAAGAAGGGCGAATGCGTGTCGAAGACGAAATTGGCCCAGCCGAGGAAGCGTTTGCGAATCTTGACGCGATCGGTGGAAATGCTGGCATCGCCGGCAAAGCCGAGATTGACCAGGATATTGTCGTCATAGACGGTCATCCAGCGGGGAACCGGCTCGGAGCCGACGATCTTCGGCGTGTCGGCGGTAATGTCGATCGGGATCGTGATGCCATGCGCCGTGACGATGGCCTGCGTCTTCGTCACCGTGACGGTGCGGCTCGTGCCGCTGACCGAGACGGTCATGCTGCCGTCCGGGTTGGTCTTCACCCAGTCGGGGTGCGGATTGTCGCCCAGCGGCGAGAAGCGCGGATATTTGATGCTGATCTTGTCGCCGGAGATACGGAACTCCGGCTGCACGTCATAGCTCACCCATTCGCTGAGATAGATGCCGACGCGCTCCCAATGCGCTTCCGCAATGACCTTCGGCAGATCGAAGAACCATACGGCATAGATGCCGTAGAGGATGACGCCGATGAACATCATCAGCGCGCCGAAACGCTGACGGAAGGACCGATGAAGGATCTCCGGGTAACGCGCTTCGATTTCCTGCATGCGGCCGGCGTCGATGACGGACATGGATAACCTCAATGCTGCAAAAGAAAGGCATGCTCGCCGACGAGACGACGGCGGAGCCATGCGGAAAACTGGTCGACGGCGATGATGGTCACGAAGAGCAGCAGCACCAGCGCCATGGTCTTGGCGCCGAAGCCGCGCGAGATCGAGAGCTTCAGCTCTTCGCCGATACCGCCGCCGCCGACGGCGCCGATGATGGTGGATGCGCGGACGTTGATCTCGAGGCGCAGCAGCGCGTAGGACATGAAGTTCGGCAGCACCTGCGGCAGGGCGGCAAAGCGGACGCGCTCCGTCCAGCTTGCGCCGACGGCGCGCATGCCTTCGTCCGGTTTCATGTCGATATTTTCGACGACTTCATAGAAGAGCTTGCCAAGCGCGCCGATCGTATGCAGGCCGACGGCGATGATGGCGGCGATCGGACCGATCGACAGGATCGCCGAAAATAGCCCGGCGATGACGATTTCCGGAAAGGCGCGCAGGAATTCCATGATGCGCTTCGTCACCAGCCGAATCGGATTGGATGGCGACATGTTGCGCGCGGCAAAGAAGCTCATCGGCACGGCGAAGACGAAGCCGATGATGGTCGATACCAGCGCCACGTTGATCGTGATGATCATCAGCTCGAAATATTCTGGAATGTAGAAATCGCCCCAGACATAGATGCGGCCGAGCGGAAAGTTGAATTCCTCGCCGCCGGCGCCATTGGCTCCGTTTGGGCTGGGGAGGTCGAAAAGCGCGCGATAGACGTCGTTCCAATCCTTGGGGATAAGCCAGCTCAGGAAGTCGAAGAGATGCGGCAGGCGCTCGAAAAAGTGGCCGGCATTGCTTTCGTCGGCGAAACGCACCGAGCTGACGAAGGCGACGAGCAGGATCACGAGTCCGATGCCGGTGTAGAGGCGGCGCTTGGCCACCATCTTGTTCCAGGCGTCGCCGATCTCCTTGGCGCTCTGCATGTTCGGGTGCGTGTCGGCGATCGTCATGAAATCCAGCCTCTGTGAACTGCAAAAGGGCGGCCGTCGCCGGCCGCCCAATCATCGGAATGCGGGTCAGCCGCCGATGGCAGCCTTGCGAACGTCGATAACGGCGTTGTAGAAATCCGGGGTAACCTTGACGTAGCCCTTGAAGTCGCCGCCTTCGACGGCGTTGAAGCACTTGGCGTCGGTCGTCGGAAGCTTCATGAAGAAGTCCGAAAGCTTGGCCTGCCATTCGGTGCCGAGAGCGTTGCGAACGACGAGCGGGCCGTTCGGGATCAGCGGCGAACGCCAGACTTCGACGAGCTTGTTAGGATCGACGGCGCCCTTGTCGACTTCCTTGCGGAAGGTGCCGGAGGTGAAGCCGTCCTTGAAATCGCCAACGCCCGAGGAGTCGTCGACAGCAACGTCGACCTTGCCGTCGTAGGCGGCGAGCAGGTTGTTTTCATGGCCGCCGTTGAACTGGGTCGAGGCGAAGAACTTGTCGTTCGGCATGCCGGTGGTCTTCGGAATCTGCGTCAGCGGAACGAGGTAGCCCGAGGTGGAGTCCGGATCGGCATAGCCGAGCTTCTTGCCCTTGGCATCCATGATCGTCTTGATGCCGGAGGACTTGAGAGCGAGGCCGATCGAGTAGTAGCCGGTCGAACCGTCGGTCTGCTGCGTGGTCAGGATCGGGGTAACGGCTTTCGGGTCCTTGATGTAGGTGGCCGCATAGCCGGAAGCGCCGAGTTCTGCGAAGTCGAGTGTGCCGCCGAGCAGGCCCTGGATAACGCCGTCATAGTCGGCGGCCGGGAACAGCGATACCTTCTCGAAGCCGAATTCCTTCTTCAGGTGGTCGGCGAGGCAAGCGTAGTTGCGCAGACGGTCGGCTTCATTTTCGCCACCGAGAATGCCGACGCGGAATTCCTTGAGGTCTGCAGCGTTAGCGGCAGCGCCGGCTGCGAGCGCGACGAGCGCCGTAGCAGCAAAAAGTGCTTTCTTCAACATGGGTTCGTCTCCTGATTAACCGGTGTCCCCGGATGCCTTCGGTCTAGAAGAAATGCGCCCTTGACGCGGGCCTTCGATCGCGGCCGTTCCTCTCAGAGGCCGGCCAGTGCCAGCGGTTGCGGGCCGGCAGATTCGATTGCCGCAGCCTGCGCGGCGGGGTCGACAATGTTGATGGAGGTCGACGTCATGGTCTCGTCAATGCCGGCGCCGTCCTTGTCGGTGCCGTAGATTTCCTTGACGGCTGCTGCCGTCAGATCGGTCGGCTTGCCGTCGAAAACGACCTTGCCGGCCGCCATGCCGACGATGCGTTCGCAATAGTTGCGTGCCGTATCCAGCGTGTGCAGATTGGTGATGACGGTGATGCCCTCGCGCTCGTTGATATCGCGCAGCGCATCCATGACGATCTTGGCGTTCAGCGGATCGAGCGAGGCGATCGGTTCATCGGCAAGCATCATCTTCGGCTGCTGCATTAGGGCGCGGGCAATGGCGACGCGCTGCTGCTGGCCGCCGGAAAGCGTGCCGGCCATCTGCAGGGCCGTCTGCTCGATGCCGAGGCGTTCCAGCGCCGCAATCGCCTCGATGCGTTCCTCGCGGGTAAATACCGAGAGAAGGCTCATGACAGTCGAGCGCTGATTGAGGCGGCCGAGCATGACATTGGTAAGCACATCGAGGCGCGGAACGAGGTTGAACTGCTGGAAGATCATGGCGCAATTGCGCTGCCAGCTGCGCAGTGCACGGCCCCTGAGCTTCGAGACCTCGGTGCCGGCGAAATGGATGGAGCCGGAGCTCGGATCGGCAAGGCGGTTGATCATGCGCAGCAGCGTCGACTTGCCGGCTCCGGAACGACCGATGACACCCACCATCTGTCCCTGCGGTATGTCCAACGTCACGGAATCGACAGCGAGCTTGTTGCCAAACCGGCGCGAGACGTTCCTGAGTTCGAACATAGTGCTTCCCTTTCGCGGCTGCCGGGCTGCAAAAATTTCAGCGGTACCGGTGCTAAGAATGGGCGCATGCCCCTGCCTCGAAGGAAGTTTCGAGGGAGCTGGCGCCAACCACAAGGCAACCGATTAGTCCCGCTTCATGAAGCTCCAATGTCAGTTTTGTGTAACTGCTGTTACAATTCCCGGCGATTTTGCAAGATTAGCCGGCTGAGGGCTTTCCTTGAAATTTAGCCGTCAAACAAGCCGGTCGGCAGGCCGTCCATGCTAAAGCTATTTTTCTCCCGCCGGTATTCTTCAATGCCTTCAGGGCCCTTGGCTTTCGCCCACTGGTCAAGGCTTGGCCTCTCGCCTTCATAGGTGAAAAGAGGCACGCCGAAACCGCACGAAGTCTGCACGAGATCGAAGTCCAGCCGCACGATCTGCCGCGCGCCGAGCGGCTCTTCGCCCGCATAATGATCGTGCAGCAATTCACGATATTCGGGTGTCGATCGATGAATGATGCGGCCGCGGCCATAGAGGCGCAGGATCATCGGCGGCCCTTCGACCGCGCAGAACATGATGGTCAGCCGGCCATCGGCCTTCATGTGGGCCGAGGTCTCGTTGCCGCTGCCGGTGCGGTCGAGGTAAATGACTGTGTTCGGGGAGATGATGCGCAGGCACAACGTTTCGCGCGGCGAAACATTCACGCGGGAATCCGGTGTCGCCGACGCCGTGAAGAAGATATGTTGCCGCGCGATGAAATCGCGCAGCCGGTCGTCTATGCTGGAAAACTGCTTTGCCATGAAGAGGCCTCCCTTAACCTGGGGTAGACGGATCGTCTGAGGCTGAAACGCCCGCGGGTCTCGTGCAAGCCCGGAATGGGCGGAAAGCGTCCTCAGGCGGTGTAGCGGTCTAAAAAATCTTCCGCGGACAGAGCGCGGAAGTCCGCAAGCGCAGTGCGCAGGCGGTCATGGTCCCAATCCCACCAGGCAAGCTTGTCCATACGCGCACCGACTTCGGCGGTGAAGCGTTCACGGATCAGCTTGGCCGGCACGCCACCGACGATCGTATAGGGCGCGACGTCCTTGGAAACGACCGCGCCCGCACCGATGACGGCACCATTGCCGACCATCACACCCGGCAGGATGGTCGCGCCGTGGCCGATCCACACGTCGTGACCGATGACGACGCGGTGGTCGCGCCGCCAGGTGAAGAAGTCGGACTCCATATCGGCGTCGGGCCAATAGTCGGCGGCACGGTAGGTGAAGTGGTGCAGTGTCGCGCGCCATGTCGGATGGTTGGTGGCATTGATGCGGACCGCGGCGGCGATGTTGACGAACTTGCCGATCGTCGCGCACCAGACCGCGCCATCCTGCATGATGTAGGAATAATCGCCGATCTCGACCTCATCGATCCGGCAGCGGTCGGAGACCTCGGTATAACGGCCGAGCGTCGAATTATTGACGCTCGCCGAAGGGCTGATGAAGGGCGTCTCGCCCAATTTGCGGCTCATGCGGCTGCCTTTCGCGGCGAGAACTGCGAAACGTCGAGGATGCGGCTGCCGACGGCCTCGCGCACCTCTTCATCATGGAAGATGCCGAGAAGCGCGACGCCGGCCTCCTTCTTCTGCTCGATCATATCGATGACGACGGCCCGGTTGCGGGCATCGAGCGATGCCGTCGGTTCGTCCAGCAGCAGGATGGCATGGTCGGTGATGAAGCCTCGGGCAATGTTGACACGCTGCTGCTCCCCGCCGGAGAAGGTGGCGGGCGGCAACTGCCAGAGTTCTCTGGGCAGGTTCAGCTGTGCCAGCAGCTCGGCTGCCCGGTCGCGGGCATCGGCCACGGTCACGCCGCGGACCAGCAGCGGCTCGGCGACGACATCGATGGCGGCAACGCGCGGCACGGTGCGCAGGAACTGGCTGACATAGCCCATCGTCTGGCGACGGACGTCGAGCACGGTGCGCGGATCGGCCGTGGCGAGATCGACGATCCTGTCCCTGTGCATAACAAGGATCTGGCCGTTGTCGACGGCATAGTTGCCGTAGATCATCTTCAGCAGCGAGCTCTTGCCGATGCCGGACGGACCGCCGAGCACGACGCATTCGCCCGCGGCGACGGAAAAGAAGACATCGGCGACAACAGGCAGGCGAATGCCGTCGCGCAGATGCATGGTGAAGCTCTTGAAGACTTCGGAAACGACGAGTGGGGTTGCCATGTTTCTTCCTCAGACCTGCAGGATCGAAGAGACCAGCAGTTGCGTATAGGGTTCGCGCGGGTCGTCGAGCACGCGGTCAGTGAGACCGTGCTCGATCACCTGGCCGTCCTTCATCACCATCATGCGGTGCGACAGAAGACGGGCGACCGCGAGATCGTGCGTGACGATGATGGCCGAAAGGCCGAGATCGTTGACGAGGCCGCGCACGAGGTCGAGCAGGCGGGCCTGTACGGACACGTCGAGGCCACCGGTCGGCTCGTCCATGAAGACGAGGCGAGGACCGGTCACCAGGTTGCGGGCGATCTGCAGGCGTTGGCGCATGCCGCCGGAGAAGGCGCGGGGCTGGTCGTCGATGCGGTCGGCATCGATCTCGACGCGCTCCAGCCAGTCGATGGCCGTGTTGCGGATGTTGCCGTAGTGACGGTTGCCGATCGCCATCAGCCGCTCGCCGACATTGGCGCCGGCAGACACCGTCATGCGCAGGCCATCGGCCGGGTTCTGGTGCACAAAGCCCCAGTCCGTGCGCATCAGGAAGCGGCGTTCCGCTTCGTTCATGCGGAAGAGGTCGCGATAGGTCTCGTCGCGCATGTGGTATTCGACGCTGCCTGTCGTCGGCAGCAGCCGGGTCGAGATGCAATTGAGCAGCGTCGTCTTTCCGGAGCCGGATTCGCCGACGATGGCGAGCACTTCGCCTGGCCAGAGTTCGAAGGATACATCACGGCAGCCGATGCGGCTGCCGTAGAATTTCGAGATGTCCCTGACCTTCAGAAGAGGTGAATCACTCATTCGGCAGCCTCCTTGCCACCAGGCAGTCCATCGGATGCCAGCCCATTTGCCGCCAGCATTGCGCCGGCATGGCCATAGGCACGACGGTCTTCGCAGAAATCGGTATCGGAGCAGACGAACATGCGCCCGCCCTTGTCGTCGAGGATTACTTCGTCGAGATAGACCTGCTCGGCGCCGCAAAGCGCGCAGGGCTTGTCGAAGCGCTGGACCTCGAAGGGATGATCCTCGAAATCGAGGCTGACCACTTCGGTATAGGGCGGCACGGCATAGATGCGTTTTTCGCGGCCGGCGCCGAACAATTGCAGCGCGTCGGAGCGGTGCATTTTCGGATTATCGAACTTCGGCGTCGGCGAGGGGTCCATCACATAACGGCCGGCGACCTTGACGGGATAGGCATAGGTGGTGGCGATGCGGCCGTTGCGGGCGATATCCTCATAGAGCTTCACATGCATGAGGCCGTATTCCTCGAGCGCATGCATCTTGCGCGTTTCGGTCTCGCGCGGCTCCAGGAAACGTAAGGGTTCGGGGATCGGCACCTGGTAGACCAGCACCTGGTTCGGTCCGAGCTTGGCCTCCGGAATGCGGTGGCGCGTCTGGATGATGGTCGCCTCGTCGGTGCGCGTGGTCACGGCGACATTGGCGACCTTCTGGAAGAAGGCGCGGATGGAAACGGCATTGGTCGTGTCGTCGGCACCCTGGTCGATGACCTTCAGCACGTCCTGGGGACCGATGATGGCGGCGGTCAGCTGCACGCCGCCAGTGCCCCAGCCGTATGGCATCGGCATTTCGCGCGACGCGAAGGGCACCTGATAGCCGGGAATGGCGATCGCCTTCAGGATGGCGCGGCGGATCATCCGCTTGGTCTGCTCGTCGAGATAGGCAAAGTTGTAGGTGGCGAGTTCGGTCATTCGGCAGCCTCCGTCATGGGGTCCATGCCGCGTTCGCGAGCGGCCTCGAAATCGCGGCGCATGCG
>JBCNPI010000272.1:0-8395 GCA_039593415.1 Rhizobium sp.
GTTGTAATGACGGCATCGTCGCGCAATCCGCGCTCGGCGATAAACTCGCCAAGCCAGGCCTCCGACGTTCCGCCCGTATAGGCATCGGCGGTATCGAAGAAATTGCCGCCGGCGTCGACATAGGCGTTGAAGATGGCGCGCGCCGCTTCCTTGTCTGCGCCCCATCCCCATTCCGTGCCGAAGGTCATCGTGCCAAGGGCAAGCCGCGTTACCTTCAGGCCGCTATTGCCTAACGTGTAGAACTCCATGCTCATCTTGATGCTCCTCTTTGAATAGATGATGTTCGACGATCGAGCGAACCCATAAAGACTGGATGCACTAAGCTTCGCCGGTTCGACGTCATTCGATAAGATCATTTAATTTGCATGCATTATGCGGTATGGTGCATGAATGGATCGCGACCTGCTGACACATCTGCCCATTATTACCGCCGTTGCGCGTCGCGGTGGCTTTGCCGCTGCAGCCAGCGAGCTCAACATGAGCGCATCGGCGGTCAGCCATGCCGTGCGGCTGGTGGAAGAAAGGCTTGGCCAGCCCCTGTTTGCCCGTACGACACGCAGCGTGGCGTTGACTGAGGCCGGAAAGAGCTTGATCGGCACCATTGCCCCGGCGCTGCAGGACATTCATGAGCGCATCGAACGCATCAAGGCCGTCAGGGGCAGGCCAAGCGGCCTGCTGCGCATCAACGCCTCCCGCATCTGTCTGCCGCTTGCCGTCACCCGCGTAATCTCAGCCATGGCCGAGCGTTATCCCGAGGTGGAGGTGGAAATCTTTTCCGATGAACGGCTGACCGATATCGTTGCGGAAGGTTTCGATGCCGGCATCCGCGTCGGCGAGATGATCGCACAGGATATGGTGGCCGTTCGCCTTACCCCGCCGTTTCGCTCGATCGTCGTTGCCTCTCCCGGCTACATCGGACGCTTCGGGCGTCCGAACAGCCTTCGCGATCTTTCCAGCCACAATTGCATCGGCTACCGGCTCATCCGTTCCGGCGGCCTCTATCAATGGGAATTCGACGAGGACGGAAGAAATGTGGCCGTCACCGTCAGTGGCCGAGCGATCGTCACCGAAGCGCACTCGGCCGTCGAGCTTGCTCTGGCGGGAGTGGGCTTGGCATACGTCTTCGAGCCGCTGGTGGCGGCGGAGATCGCCTCGGGCAGACTTGTTCAGCTTCTCGGCAATTATGCCGTGACCGAAGCGGGCCTTTTTCTTTATTTTCCGCGCCGTGCGGAGCTGGCGCCCAAGCTCAGGGCATTTATCGACACGGTGCGCCAGCTCAGCCGCGAGTCCTCCGCCGGCTAGGCAAGAGCGCCATTCGTCTTCCTCCGCATCCGCCACGATGGTGAGATTGCGCAGACATTACGGCAAATGCGCCTATAGCGGCGTCTGCTGGGCGTAAGCCAATCGGCGCTGACCGAAAAGCTCAACCTAGCATTTCAGCAGGTACAAAAGCCTGCCGCAGCCCTGCGACGATGACATGCGCAAAATCGAAGCGCAGAAAGCGAACCGCGTAGATCGCGACGCGCTTGTCGCCTCTCACGCCGTTTGCGTTTTCCCGGACATCTTATGCCCGCTTCGACCTTGACGGGATGTCAAAGGCCGACTTAGGGCCGGACGATGATACAGCCAGAAATGCGCGTCAGCTGGTGATCCGCGGCGTGCGTATGACTTTCAGGAATAACGCGTTCATTGCATCCGAGATACCCTGCGTCGGGCTCACCTCGAAATAAAGACCGGGTGAAGCGCAGCTTTGCAGATCGGTACCGATTTGCGATTGGAATGGCGCGATCCACTGATTATACCAGCCGTTGGTCGGCAGCGGAAAATAAGTCGTATAAAGAATGGCGATCTTGATGTTCTTGTTTTTCAGCGGCTGGCAGAAAGAGGTCGCAAGCGGCTCCTGGCAGCGGCCGTTCGTTGTCGGCTTTGTGCAGGTGTTCGGCTTATAGCTGTCGCCGACCCCATCGGTGACGAGAAAGAGGATCTTTTGACGATCCGTACTGGTGGTACCGCCGCCGCCTGTTCCGATCACCGGCGCCAATTGCGTCAGCATAGTATCGAAGCTTGTATCCTGGTCATTGTTGTAGCCCTGTTTTGGAACGGTCATCAGGTCTACCGCGCTGGTTGCCGTTTTGACCTGCGTCATATCGGACAGGAGCGGAGAAACGTTGGTCAAACCGACTTGCTCGGCCGCGGCACCGAACGTGTATACCGCCATGCGGTACTGATCTGAGCTTACGCGATTTGCAACGGCGGTATCGGTGAGCTTCTGGGTTGCCTGCCGCACAACATCGATACGCGTCGTCACGCCCAGGCTCTTTGCAAGATTGTAGTAATTGTTCGTCGTATCGAGATTGTGGCATGCAAAAGCGCAGCTATCGGTCGTATGCGATACCATTGTCTGGATATCGGCCATTGTTGCGCCGACACCCATGGAAGGCGTGTTGTCCAAAAGCATGTAGAAATCCATGAAGGTCGCCGTCTGATATTGCGCTGATGCCGAGCCGCTGACGGGAATGGATGTCTTGCCCATGATCTGGCTGAGCGTGGTCGGCACGCTCGCCGAGTAATTGACCGTCGCCGAAACGATATTGCCCGTGCGCGTCACCGCAGCGCTGACGCTGACCGGTATATTCTGAAGATCGGTCGATGCCTGGCCTTGAAAGAGCTTGTTGGCATCGGCCTGTCCGATGGTGATGGTCCCGTCGCTCGTCATGGCCATTGCGGCTGCGACCGCCGGAGATGAATCGGCAATTGCACCGACGGCGGCCGCGTCGGCGGCGTTTTGCAATTCGGTTCTGACGAGCATGGCATTGCTGACATCGAGCGCCAGACCGCCGGCCGCAATCAACGGAACGGCCACAAGCGCAGTCGTTATCCCAAAATTACCCGACCGATCCCCGAGGAGCTTTCTCGAGAGCCTATACAATGCGTGCAGCGGCTGCGGGCAGATCCTGTACTTCGTCACGAGCAAGCTCTCTACATATTATAAGTTGTATTCACAAATTTTTCGCGAAATGAAAGTATCACTACTTCCAAATATATTATTTTGTATTATCGGAGACAAATATTGAAATTCCAATAAAATATAGTACGTCATTTTATATTACATAAATTCAGGAAAAATTTACCAAGAAACAGAATATACTTCCCGGACTCGAACGAGCGCCAAACGAAAATACGAGACTGCAATTGCTAAAAGCGCTTCCAGCAAAAGTCGAATGGCTTCAGAAAGATCGAAAGGTGCTGAAGCAAGAGCCGGCAATCCGGGACGCTGACCTCAGCGCCCCTTCATCCATGCGCGAATTTACCGGCCGCTGCCGTCGGCAGTATCAGATCGAACGGTCCGACACGTCCCCGATCCATTCTCTTACAAGCTCGATCGTCACGGCGGAGCGGATATCAGCAGCATTGGAGCCAGCCAGAAGCTCATAGCGACCGCCCGCCGCTCTAAATGCCCCCGCCTGCTCGTCGAAATAGCTCAGATCGCGTGGCCGCACGATCAGCGAGGCGGTGCCGGTTTCACCAGGCGCCAGCCGAAGCTTGGCAAAGGCGCGCAACTCCTTGTCGGGGCACTCGACAGGCACCGTGGTCAAGAAATCGGCACCGGCGAGCAGCGAAGCCTGCTCTTCAAGCGTCATCCCGTCGAGAATATCGTCGATCCTACAGCCTCCCGAGCAATTTCCTGGCTCTTCCTCCGCTCCTTGCTCGAGGGAGATTCGCATTAAGACAAACAAATCATAAACACGCAGGATGTTCTACCGCTTGTGCGGTATGTCGATGAAATTGCATATCTTTATTTCAGAATGCCGGGTCGTCCCCGTCGAGAAATGAGCTTCGCGACCGATCGGAAATCGTGGAATCAGAGCCTGGTGGCAGGACGGCGATCACAGCGCCCCCGAAAAGCGCCGATTCGCTAAAATGCGAATGATCTTTTTCCGAATAAATTTGACCGCCTCGGATTTCATGAACGCAACTCACGGAGCCGAGTATGCGTTCATTTCTAGTCGCAGCAAGCTTTCTCTTCGTTTCCGGCCTGTTGTTTTCGACGGCCACAACCGCAAAACCGGTTGCAATTATCGCTGCCGTGGAGCCACACCGGTTTGCCCGCGTGGTCACGGAGGCAAGCGTGCCGGTCGGTTGGACGAGCTTTTGCAAGGCTCAGCCGGCCGAATGCGCAGCCGGCCAGAAAAGCGATGACGTCATCAGGCTCGACCGTGACGGCTGGACGCAGCTTCAACAGATCAACGGCCTGGTCAATCGCGAGATCCAGGGCATCGGCGACGATGACCATTACGGCATCTACAAGCTCGGCATCATCAACTGGTGGACCTATCCCGACGATGGCGCCGGCAACTGCAACGACTATGTCCTCTTAAAGAAGAAACTGCTTGTCGAAGCCGGCTGGCCGCGCTCGGCGCTACTGCTGACCGTCGTCCTCGACACGCATAATGAAGGGCATCTCGTCTTGATGGCGCGCACGAATGACGGCGACCTGATCCTGGACAATCTGACGGATACGATCAAGACCTGGGACGGGACTGGCTATACCTTCATCAAGCGCCAGTCGGCCGACAATCCGAACGATTGGGTTCGCCTCGAATCCGGACGCACCCCGGAAGAGCTTGCAATGATCAGCAAGGCGCTTGCCTCTCACTCGCAGTGATTGGAAGACCAGTAGGTATCGACAAGCGCCTTGCCGTCCTGGTCGAGAATGGCGAAATTCCCGGGTATGACCACGAAGAAGCGTTGACCGCCTTGCGCCGTGCCTTCGTCCTGATCGGATGCAGCATCGATCCGGCCGCAGACCACGAAGCCGGGCGTTCGCTCGCTGGGTTTGGCGCTAAGAATATGGATGGCGGAGGGCGGCACGTCTATGCGCCGCCTCACGGCGGCCTCCGCAAGCTCCGGCACATCGGCGATCGTCGGCAGTGCCTGGCCCGGCGCGGCTGCAAGCAGGATGCTTCCTGCCATTACGAGATGTTTCACCGGCATCTCCTCGAACTCAAGGCATAGATCGCAGCTCGCCGCGGCAGTATCGCTATGCCCGCGTGCAGCCGGAAGCTGCTTTTGGGCAAAGTTTATTGTGATTCGCCGGGCAGAAGAAGCCTGCGCCCTTGCCTTCGCGCGCCGATCGCGTATGAAGATCGTCCCCGTGCCGGGGACTATTTTGGAAAGTTAATTTGCGAATGCGAACACGCCTGTGTGGAATTCCGGCACTCGGTCTCCTTGTTATCCTTGCGCTGACGAATGCAAGCTCCGCTCATGAGCTCGTGCGCGTGCCACCGGGCAATCGCAACGCGGAACAGCCGGCCATACCTAATACATCGGTGCTGCGGGCAAAGGCATTCAACACGACATACGAGGAAAAATACCAGAAGATCATCAGTGTCCTTCGTGAGGACAAGGATCTCATGGCTTCGATCAGGAAGGCCGCGCAGGCCTATCAGATCGATCCCATTCATATCGTCGGCGCCCTTGTCGGTGAGCACACCTACAACATCACGATCGTCAACAGGGTAAAGTCCTACTACGTCAAGGCGCTCGCCTATTCTCAGTCCGACTTCAAGTTCAGCTACAAGGACGTCACCGTCCAGACCTTCCTGAAGAAGCCGGAATTTGCCCATTGCGACGCCTTCAAGGGCAGCGCCGAGCTGTGGGAATGTCGCGACGAGACCTGGGACACGAATTTTCGTGGCAAGGTCATCGATGGCGTCACCTATGAAAACATGACGTTCCAGCGGGCCTTCTTCCAGCCTTTCTTCGCAGGCCAGACTTTCGGCCTTGGCCAGATCAGCCCGCTCACGGCGCTCGAAGTCACCGATCTCGTCCATGCCACTAGCGGCCTGCCAAGACTATCGGTTGACGATCCGCAGGCAATCTACCGCGATATCATGGATCCCGAACGCAGCGTGATTTACATCGCCGCGATCGTCAAGGATGCGATCGAAGCCTATCGCGCCGAGGGTTTCGACATCACCGCCAATCCGGGCCTGACGGCGACCCTTTATAACCTCGGACAGCCGCGGCGTCGCGCGCTCGCCCTCAGACACGCTGCGGATGCCGCGGGCGGCAAGAAGCTGCCGGAGGAAAATTACTACGGTTGGCTGGTAAACGACAGACTTAGCGAACTGCGCGGGTTGCTCGGAGAACAGTAATTCCGGCGAGGCGTGCAAGCCGACAAAAGCGTGCAAAACCGATAAAATCGGATGGTTCAGACGAGCAGGCTGAGGCGGTCGTTAGCGATCTTGTTTTCGACCCAGACACGTTCGTTGTGCCAGTCATGCCGCTTCCACCCCTCCCAACTGAAACCGCATAACGCAACGTCCCATTCGGATGCGGGAAAGTTTGCAAGCACATAGCGGATGCCGAGAAAACCCGTGCTCGGGAATAGCTTGCGCATCTGGCCGGCGACGATGCCGAGCTCGGCACAGCCGTCGAGATAGGACTGCGGCGGCATGATGCGGATCTCTTTGCCGGCTCTGCCCATCAGGTCGATTGCCTGCATCGTCCAATCGGCTCTCCTGCCCTGCAGGCGTTGGAAGATGTTCGGTTTGGGATGATACTTGCGGATGATGTTCGGATGATATGCAAGCATTAGCACTTTTGCGGCCTTGAGCGCGGCATTTTCGAAAAAGCCCGGCTGGATCAGCCGCCGGTACAAGATTTTGCTGGATGCGGCCATCATGATCATATCGGTGCGCGTACCGCTCATGCCGCTGGCAAGGTTCGGCTCATTGAAACGCATGACGAATTGGGCGTCATCCACGATCCTTGAGAGATCGCGCTCGAGCCTTCCATTGCCAACGATAACAGCAGTCTTACGCGTCAATACGGTTGTCCAGCAATAAAGTGGTGAATTAACAATGCCTTCTGACAACGCGCTAAAGCGTTGACGACGACGGAACTACCCCTCGCCTCACGCCAGAGCCGGACTCATACTACGGGCCGCATCGCGCGTCGAGACAGGGTGCTTGTGCAAGTTGGAGCGGCCATGCATTCACGCCCGGCCGTCACAAATGTTACACCCTATGTGTACTAATAGCGTTGACGGCCGCCGAGGTCCAACAACGTCGCTTTGGCTGCCGCTATTGGCGCCTGTATTCCACTGCAGACATCAAGCCGTCCATTCCGCCTGCAAGACCGATATTTCACGAAAGCAATTCCTTCATGCACAGCCAGACAGCCGCCTCGCGCTCGCCGCGCATTGCCGATATCTACGATCTTTTATCACGTTCCAATCCGGACATCCTGACGATTGCCCATCGCGGTCTCTGGTCGGCAGCGCCGGAAAATTCGCTGGCAGCAATCCGCGCAGCTGCCCAGCTCGGCGTCGAATTCGTCGAGATCGACACGCAAACGACTGCCGACGGCCATCTTGTCGTCATTCACGACAAGACGCTCGACCGCACCACATCCGCCAAGGGTATTGTCGGTTCGACCAGCTTCGCCGCGGTCCGCGATGCGCGGCTGCGTGCCGGCGCCGGCGGCGAGACGGCAACAGTGACAGATGAGCGCGTACCGACGCTCGAAGAGGCCTTGGAAGAGGCGCGCGGCCGCGTCTTCGTCAATATCGACACGAAATTTCCGCGTGAATTGCCGCTTGTCATTTCTGCAATACGGAGGCTGGGGGCTGAGGATCACGTCATCATCAAATCGGATATCGATCCTCAGAGCGGCAGCTTCCCGGTCCTTGATGCCGATTGGTTCGGCTCCATTCCCCATATGCCCATGTTTCCCGCCCGACCGGGAAAGTTCGCGGACGACCTGCGCATGATCGAACCGCTGAAGGCACCGATGATCGAGGTGAAGTTTAGCGACATCGCCGATCTTGCCGCGGGACGAGAGGAGCTGGAACGGCAAAATATCCGGCTCTGGATCAATACGCTCGACGTTTCCTTCAATCTCGACTTCAACGACAGCCGGGCACTGAAGGATCCAGAAGGCGTCTGGGGAGCGCTTGCGGCCGCTGGCGTCGGCGCCATCCAGACCGACACCAATGTCGAATTCAAGCAGTGGCTTGCGGCAAGATCAGGCAGATAACTATATCGCCCGACCCATCGCCCGATATAGAAAAGCCCGGCCGATCAGCAGGAAACGGCCAGGCTTTTCCATGTCTTGGGAGACAGTTTTTAACGAGCGTTGTACTTGGCATCGACCTCGTTGATGGCCTTGACGTTGCCGGCCGAACGGCCGTTTTCGTCGAAGGTCTGCGCCAGAAATGCGTCGGCGATCGCCTTGGCAAGTTCGGTGCCGATGACGCGGGCACCCATGGTGATGATCTGGGCATTGTTGGAAAGAGCTGCGCGCTCTGCCGAATAGGTGTCATGGGTCAAGGCCGCGCGAATGCCCGGCACCTTATTGGCCGAGATGCAGACGCCGATGCCGGTGCCGC
>JBCNPI010000273.1:0-8356 GCA_039593415.1 Rhizobium sp.
CGATCACCGTTTCCGAGCGGCAGCCATGACGTTCCGGATCGGCACGGAAGCTCGGCAGGTCGATGATCGTCAGCTTCGGCGCGAAGCTCTCGAGCGTAGAGCGATCGGGGCGGATCAACAGGTTGCGGATGAACAGCGAGTGCCAGGCGAATTCGGTGATAACGCGGGTCGGCAAAGCATAATCGACGTCGGCGCCGCCGATCAGATCCTGCACGAACAGGTCCTTGCCGCCGGCATGGGCCAGCATGTCCTCGCGCAGCAGCTCGAAATGCTCCGGCGACATCGGCTTGTTGTTGTCCCACCAGATCTGATCCTCGGTGATGGCATCGCGCACCACGAATTTATCCTTGGGGGAACGGCCCGTGTGCTGGCCGGTCAAGGCCCGAAGCGCACCATCGGCGGTCAGATCGGCCTCGCGACGGCGAATCGCCTCCTCATAAAGATGAGCCGCCATGAGATTATAGCGCACACTGGCAGCGGCTCCCAAGCCGATCGATCCCAGTTCAGTCGTGGGATTGCGAACGCCGAATTGCTCCATCACTTTTTCCTCTACAAAGGGGCTTGGCCGTTAGAATTGTCTAAAGCGTAGAGGGCTCTTTTTAAAAGCACAAGAGCCATCATCAAAAAATATTTAATGATATCAGATATTTAATCGATTTAAATAAACTCCGATAATTTTAAATCGTTTGAATGATGAGTGGAGAGACGTTTCGCCGCACAACTAATGCGCAAGGGCTTTTGGCCGTGACAATCCTCCCCTTTATCTTTGCCACAATTTGTTCCACCTTTATCCCCATAAGCGCGCCAGGTTACCGCCGACCGAACTGGCAGACCGCCTGGGCTGGATTCCAAATCCGGGAGACGCGCACTGATGACGGAGACGAATACCATGTTGACAATCGCGCTCGTTGATGACGACCGCAATATCCTGACTTCCGTATCGATTGCCTTGGAAGCAGAGGGATATAAGGTAGAGACCTATACGGACGGAGCCTCGGCGCTGGACGGCCTGCTTGCCCGTCCGCCTCAACTGGCGATCTTCGATATCAAGATGCCGCGCATGGACGGCATGGAGCTCTTGCGCCGCCTGCGCCAGAAATCCGACCTGCCGGTGATCTTCCTCACCTCTAAGGACGAGGAGATCGACGAGCTGTTCGGCTTGAAGATGGGCGCCGACGACTTCATCACCAAGCCGTTCTCGCAGCGCCTGCTGGTCGAGCGCGTCAAGGCGGTGCTGCGCCGGGCTTCGGCTCGCGAAGCTGCCAATGCCGCCGGCGGCGGCACCGCGGCGGCCAAGCCGGGTGCTGCGCAGCAGGCCCGCTCGCTGGAACGCGGCCAGCTCGTCATGGACCAGGAACGGCACACCTGCACCTGGAAGGGCGAGCCGGTGACGCTGACCGTCACGGAATTTCTCATCCTGCATTCGCTTGCCCAGCGCCCTGGCGTGGTCAAGAGCCGGGACGCCCTGATGGATGCCGCCTACGACGAACAGGTCTATGTCGACGACCGCACGATCGACAGCCACATCAAGCGGCTGCGCAAGAAATTCAAGATGGTCGACCTCGATTTTGATATGATCGAGACGCTGTATGGCGTGGGCTATCGCTTCCGCGAAGCTGCCTAGAGCCGGATGATCTTGGGTCGAACCGGCCCAAAATCTGAATCCGCTCAAGAAGCAAAAATTAGAGCATGATGCCGTCCGGATACCCCTCTCACTTTCGGCAGCATGCTCGAACAGTTAACTGGACCGTGCGGCGGGCAATGGAATAAGAGCATGCGGGCGGGATCGTGGGTTCCGTTCTTCGAAAGGGCCGTTGGCTTGGCACAGCTTGTGCAGGACAGAGACATAGACGACTCGGAAAGCTCGAGCGGCGCTCGAATCGCGCGCCGGCGGTGGACGCATCCCTTCGTGCTGATCCGCCGCATCTTCGGCAATGCCGTCTTCTCGAGCCTGACGCGGCGCATCCTGTTCTTCAATCTCGCCGCCCTCGTCGTGCTCGTCGGCGGTATCCTCTATCTCAACCAGTTCCGCGAGGGCTTGATCGACGCTCGCGTCGAAAGCCTGCTGACGCAGGGCGAGATTATCGCTGGTGCCGTTTCAGCTTCGGCATCGGTGGACACCAACTCCATCACCATCGATCCGCAGAAGCTGCTGGAGCTTCAGGCCGGCCAGAGCATCACGCCCGTTCCGAACGATGAGGACCTGGAATTCCCGATCGACCCGGAAAAGGTGGCGCCGGTTCTGACGCGGCTGATCTCGCCGACCCGCACGCGCGCCCGCATCTTCGATGCCGATGCGAACCTGCTGCTCGACAGCCGCCATCTCTATTCCCGCGGCCAGGTGCTGCGCTACGATCTGCCGCCCGTCGACGATGAGAAGCCAAGCTGGTCCGACTGGTTCAGCGGCTTGCTCAACAAGATGCTGCAGCCGGGCAACCTGCCGGTTTACAAGGAAGCGCCGGGCGGCGATGGCTCCATCTATCCGGAAGTCATGAATGCACTGACAGGTGTACGCGGCGCGGTGGTCCGCACCACGGAGAAGGGCGAATTGATCGTTTCCGTCGCCGTGCCGATCCAGCGCTTCCGCGCCGTTCTCGGCGTGCTGCTCTTGTCCACCCAGGCTGGCGACATCGACAAGATCGTTCATGCCGAGCGACTGGCGATCATGCGCGTCTTCGGCGTCGCGACGCTGGTCAACGTCGTGCTTTCGCTGCTTCTGTCCTCCACCATCGCCAATCCGCTGCGCCGGCTTTCGGCCGCCGCCATCCGCGTGCGGCGCGGAGGGGCGAAGGAGCGCGAGGAAATCCCGGATTTCTCGGCCCGCCAGGACGAAATCGGCAACCTGTCGATCGCCCTGCGCGACATGACATCTGCGCTTTACGACCGGATAGACGCGATCGAAAGTTTTGCCGCCGATGTCAGCCACGAACTGAAAAATCCGCTGACATCGCTGCGCAGTGCCGTCGAAACGCTGCCGCTCGCCAAGAGCGACGATTCCAAGAAGCGGCTGATGGATGTGATCCAGCACGACGTTCGCCGCCTCGACCGCCTGATCAGCGATATCTCCGATGCCTCGCGCCTCGATGCCGAACTCGCCCGCTCGGATGCGAAATCGCTCGATCTGGAAGTGCTCCTGCGCGACATGATCGATATTTCCAGGCAGGTCGGGCACAGCAAGAAGGCCGTCGAGATCGAATATGTGGTCGACCGCAAACCGGCCGACAAGGCGAAGTTCATCGCTCACGGCCACGATCTTCGCATCGGCCAGATCGTCACCAACCTCATCGAAAACGCGCGTTCCTTCGTTCCCGCCGACACCGGCAAGATCACCGTACGGCTGACACGCACGAGGACGCGCTGCGTGATCTATATCGAGGATAACGGTCCCGGCATTCAGGCCGAAAATATCGACCGTATCTTCGAGCGCTTCTACACCGACCGGCCGGAATCGGAAGGTTTCGGGCAGAATTCCGGCCTCGGTCTTTCCATCAGCCGGCAGATCGCCGAGGCTCATGGCGGGTCGCTGCGTGCCGAGAATATCATCGACAGCGATGGCTCGACGCTGCTCGGGGCGCGTTTCATTCTCTCGTTGCCCGCCCAAACACCGGCATGAGCAGCCGAATGACCGGCAAAACGAGCAATATCCACGCAACCGCGATCGTCATCGGCAAGATCGGACTGCTGTTTCTTGGACCGTCGGGCAGTGGCAAGTCCACCCTCGCCTTCTCTTGCCTGGCGGCAGCAAAACCCCTTGGACTTTCCGCCAACCTGATCGCCGATGATCGCGTGCTGATCTGCGAACAGGACGGTTCCGTGATTGCGGAGTGCCCCCCTTCGATCGCCGGCCTGATGGAAATCCGTTATACCGGAATTGTTCGGATGCCCTATGTTCCGCGGGGCGAAATGCATTTTGCCGTCCGGCCGGTCGACCCGGCGACGGCAGAAAGAATGCCACCTGAAGACGAGCAGATCGACATTGCCAGTTGTATCCGATTGCCGTTAATCCGCTTGTCCGCAACCGCCACGAATCCGCTGGCCGTGATAATGGCGAAAATCGGCACGAGTTTCGGTGAATCGGCCATTTAGGCCCGAACAGGCATGCAAATCCTATATTTTAAGCTTGCACTTCGTCTTTTCATCGCCAAGATGTCCCCCCACGGTGGACGACATTGCTGCATTGCGATATGGGCCACCTGTTTGCGTATGCCATGGGAGCAGTAATATCATGATTGGACTTGTGCTTGTCACTCATGGCAAGCTGGCTGAAGAGTTTCGGCATGCTGTAGAGCATGTCGTTGGTCCGCAGAAGTTCATAGAAACGGTATGCATTGGTCCCGAAGACGACATGGACAAGCGTCGACAGGACATCCTGCAGGCGGTCGCCGGCGCGGATGACGGCCATGGGGTCATCATCCTCACCGATATGTTCGGCGGCACCCCTTCCAATCTCGCAATCTCCGTCATGAATAGCGGCCACACCGAGGTCATTGCCGGCGTCAATCTGCCGATGCTCATCAAGCTTGCCGGCGTGCGCGGCGACAACAACATGGAAAGGGCACTGGTGGAAGCTTCAGAGGCCGGGCGCAAATACATCAACGTGGCTAGCCGTGTGCTCAGTGGCAAATAACGAGACAGACACCGCGCCCATGACCGAGCTTTCCCGGGAACTCTTGATCATCAACAAGCGGGGCCTGCATGCCCGTGCTTCGGCGAAATTCGTGCAGACCGTCGAAGCCTACGACGCCGCAATCACCGTTTCGAAAGACGGCACCACAGTCGGCGGCACTTCCATCATGGGCCTGATGATGCTGGCTGCCAGCCCGGGCTGCAGCGTGCTGGTCACGGCAAGCGGCAACCAGGCCGCCGAGGCGCTCGAAGCGCTCGACCAGCTCGTCGCCAACAAGTTCGGCGAGGAAATGTAGGCCTTTGCCTGCCATTGCCATCGGATATAAAGACATAAAGACTTCTTTATATCATTATTGATTTCCACCCTGAAGCCTGCTACACGGCATCATCCACACGCTGTCAGCGTGCAATTCTTGTTGCATTCGGCCGAGGCGTCTGTCCGCGGCGCGATTGCATCGTTCAGGCTGGAGACCTTCATGAGCACTGAAAAGGACTACATCGTCGCGGATATCGGCCTTGCCGACTATGGTCGCAAGGAAATCGCAATCGCCGAAACCGAGATGCCTGGCCTGATGGCATGCCGAGCCGAATTCGGCGAAGCACAGCCGCTGAAGGGCGCCCGCATCACCGGCTCGCTGCACATGACGATTCAGACAGCCGTTCTCATTGAGACGCTGGTCGCACTCGGTGCTCAGGTGCGCTGGGCATCCTGCAACATCTTCTCGACGCAGGACCATGCCGCTGCCGCAATCGCCGCGTCGGGCGTTCCGGTCTTCGCCGTCAAGGGCGAGAGCCTTGAGGACTACTGGACCTACACCGACAAGATCTTCCAGTGGACCGATGGCGGTCTTTCCAACATGATCCTGGACGACGGCGGCGATGCCACGATGTACATCCTGCTCGGCGCCCGCGCCGAAGCCGGTGAGGATGTGCTCTCCAACCCGCATTCGGAGGAAGAGGAAATCCTCTTCGCACAGATCAAGAAGCGTCTTCAGGCTTCACCGGGCTGGTTCACCAAGCAGCGCGATGCCATCAAGGGCGTGACCGAAGAAACCACCACCGGCGTCAACCGCCTCTACCAGCTCAGCCAGAAGGGCCTCCTGCCCTTCCCGGCCATCAACGTCAACGACAGCGTCACCAAGTCGAAGTTCGACAACAAGTACGGCTGCAAGGAATCGCTAGTTGACGGTATCCGCCGCGCCACCGACGTCATGATGGCCGGCAAGGTCGCCGTTGTCTGCGGCTATGGCGACGTCGGCAAGGGTTCCGCCGCTTCGCTCTCCGGCGCCGGCGCCCGCGTCAAGGTCACGGAAGTCGACCCGATCTGCGCCCTGCAGGCTGCCATGGACGGCTACGAAGTCGTTCAGCTCGAGGACGTCGTTTCCTCGGCCGACATCTTCATCACCACGACCGGCAACAAGGACGTCATCCGCATCGACCATATGCGCGCGATGAAGGACATGGCGATCGTCGGCAACATCGGCCACTTCGACAACGAGATCCAGGTTGCCGCCCTGCGGAACCTGAAGTGGACGAACATCAAGCCGCAGGTCGACATGGTCGAGTTCGCCAAGGGCAACCGCATCATCCTGCTCTCGGAAGGCCGCCTGCTGAACCTCGGCAATGCCACCGGCCATCCGTCCTTCGTGATGTCGGCGTCCTTCACCAACCAGACGCTGGCGCAAATCGAGCTCTTCACCAAGCCCGGCCACTACAAGAACGAAGTCTACGTGCTGCCGAAGCACCTCGACGAGAAGGTCGCCCGCCTGCATCTCGCCAAGCTCGGGGTGAAGCTGACGGAGCTTTCGGAAGAGCAGGCTTCGTATATCGGCGTGACGCCAAAGGGCCCATTCAAGTCCGACCACTACAGATACTGATTATTAAAACAGTATCCACAACATCTTGTAGCCCTGGCATTGACAAATGCCAGGGCTTATTTTTTAGCCAGCTCCCTTCCCCCGGATTCCCCTAGGCAGTATTGTTTTTACACTTGATTCGTGACGAACCGGGCATGCCCGGAGCCATGAAAATGGGATGTCTTGTCAGGATACGGCACAGTAGAGCCGGATGATTTTAGGTCTGTTCGGCCTAAAATCTGAATCCGCTCTGCAATCAAATAAGTAGAGCATGATGTCATCCGAAAACCGCTTACACTTTTCGGCATCATGCTCTGAAAGACGGAGACAGACCTCTTATGTTTGAAGGGGAAGACAACCTGCATCGACCAACGCTACACGGAGTGGCCGCACGGTTGCTGCAGGGCGGTGCATATCGGCTTTCGACAGGAACAAAGCAGGGCAAGGGTCGGCTCGCTCGCCTGAGCCGCCTGTTGAGGCTCAGCATTTTCGGCGGCCTGTTGACCGGTTTGGCCGGGCCTGTTCTTGCGCAGGGCAATGATGCCGTGCAGACGAGCATGCGCCTCTTCACCTCCTCGGAAATGGCCGTCTTCTCCGTCATCATCGGCGTGATCTCCGCCGCACTCCTGTCGACCATGTGGATGGTCCGGCAGCGCGGCGATATCGAGAATGAAAGCCGCGAAATCCGCACGGCCCTTTCGGACGCCAACCAGCGTATTTCGCAGTATCAGGCGCTGATTGCCGACAAGAACCGCCGGATCGTCATCTGGGACGGCCAGAATGCGCGGCCGGAACTGCTCGGGCAGCTGCCGGTCGAGACTGGCGCGCCGCAAGATAATGAGTTCCTCGCCTTCGGGCGCTGGCTGAAATCATGGTCGGCCGGCGATCTCGACAAGGCGATCGACAAGCTGCGGAGCAGCGGCCAGGGCTTCGACATGGTGGTCGAGACCAACCGTGACGAAATCCTCGAAGCGCAGGGGCGCATTTCCGGCGGACGCGCCTTCGTCCGCTTCATCGCACTCAACAATCTGCGCGCGGAACTCGCCGAGCTGAAGATCGAGCGCGACCGGCTCATGACTTCGATTTCCACCTTCCAGAATCTGCTCGACGCCATCGACCTGCCGGTCTGGCAGCGCGATGCGGAGGGCACGCTAACCTGGGTCAACCAAGCCTATAGCGAGGCCGTGGAAGCTGTTTCGGCCGATGAGGCCGTGCGCGAAGGACGGGAATTCCTGACGACGGTAGCCCGCGAGCGCATTCGCGCCGCGGCCACGCCGGAATCGCCCTTCCACGACAAGATTTCGACCGTCGTCCATGGCAACCGCACTTTCTTCGACGTTGTCGACGTGAAGTCTCCGAACGGTTCCGCCGGCATTGCCATCGACGTATCCGAGGCGGAGGCGGTGCGGGCCGAGCTGACGCGCACCCTGAAGAGCCATGCCGAGACACTCGACCATCTCGCAACACCGGTTGCGATCTTCGATGGCGAGCGGCGGCTGCAATTCTACAATCAGGCCTTCGTCCAGCTTTGGGAACTCGATATCGCCTTCCTGGAGAAGCGGCCTGACAACAGCGAACTTCTGGATCGGCTGCGCGGCGCCAAGAAGCTGCCGGAGCAGCTGAATTGGAAGACATGGAAGGACGGCGTCCTTTCGGTCTATCGGGCGCTCGATACGCAGACCGATCTCTGGCACCTGCCGAACGGCCAGATTCTCAGGGTTTTTGCAACCGCGCATCCGCAAGGCGGGGCCACCTGGGTATTCGAGAACCTGACCGAGCAGGTCGATCTCGAAACGCGCTACAACACGCTGGTCAAGGTCCAGGGCGAAACCATCGATCACCTTTCCGAAGGTGTCGCCGTTTTCGGCCCCGAT
>JBCNPI010000274.1:0-8247 GCA_039593415.1 Rhizobium sp.
TGTGAGAGAATGCCGAGCAGCGCGTCGGCCGACAGCGCCTGGCGCCGCTGCAGGAAAAGCAGCAGGACCGATACCAGCACCGCGACTGCAAAGACCGAGAGCGTCAAATTGAGCTGGAAAAGCAGCGACAGCGCCACGCCGAGCAGCGCCGAATGCGAGATCGTATCGCCGAAATAGGCCATGCGACGCCAGATGATGAAGCAGCCAAGCGGCCCGGTGGTCAGCGCCAGCCCGACGCCGGCCACGACCGCGCGCAGGAAGAAATCGTCAAACATGGCGCTCTCCCTCGGCATGATGGTGCCCATGATCATCGTGATCATGGTGGTGATGATCGTCATGCTCGTGGTGATGACCGTCGTCGGCACGGCAATGATCTGTTATCGAGCCGTCCGCATGCTGCACACGGCCATCGGGCAGATGCGTGTGATCGTGATGATGGCTGTAGATCGCCAGGGATTGCGCCGCCCGCGTGCCGAACAGCCGCACATATTCCGGGCTCTGGCTGACAGTCTGCGGCGTGCCCCGGCAGCAGACATGGCCGTTCAGGCAAACCACCGTATCCGTTGCGGCCATGACGACATGCAAATCATGTGAAATCAGCAGAATACCGCAGCCCTGCGAATTGCGGATCGACTTGATCAGGTCGTAGAGCGCAATCTCGCCGCTGAAATCCACGCCCTGTACAGGCTCGTCCAGTACAAGCAGTTCTGGTTTGCGGGCAATGGCGCGCGCCAGCAGCGCCCGCTGGAACTCGCCGCCGGAAAGATGCTGCACCTCTGCTTTCGCGAGATGGGCAATGCCGACCGCTTCCAAAGCCGCGGTCAGCTCACGCTCCGGCAATGGTGCTGTCAGCGTCATCAGTCGCTGCACGCTGAGCGGCAAGGTCCAATCGATGGCAAGCTTTTGCGGCACATAGCCGACCTTCAGGCCGGAAACGCGATCGACGCGTCCCTCGTCGGGCTTCAACACGCCGATCGCCGCTTTGGCGCTGGTCGACTTACCGGAGCCGTTCGGGCCGATCAGTGTGACGATCTCGCCGCGGCTTACGGAAAAATCGACACCACGCACCAGCCAGCGGCCGCCGCGGCGGACGCCGACATCATGGAGCGACACGAACAGCCGGCTCTTGCTGTCGATGGAAGAAAGCATGAAATTTCCAATTGCACTATTGCGCCATGCTATCGCACACGTTATAGCATAACGCAATTGATGTAATAACATAACAGACCCATTCAAGGGCTTTTATCGCATGAACGCAGCAAAAACTCTTCTTCCCATCGCGGCCTCTCTCCTCCTTTCAGGCCTGCTCGTCAGCACAGCCGCCACAGCAGCCGATGCGCCGAAGGTCGTGGTCTCCATCAAGCCGATCCATTCCCTGGTCGCGGCCATCATGCAGGGAGTCGGCACGCCCGATCTGATTGTCGATGGCGCCTCCTCACCGCATACCTATGCGCTCAAACCTTCGAACGCCCGCAGCTTGCAGCAGGCGCAGCTGATCTTCTGGATCGGGCCGGGCATGGAAGCCTTCCTGCGAAAGCCGCTCACGGCGCTCGGCTCCAACGCCACCGTCGTGGAACTCGACGATGCGCCGGGCATCACCAAACTCAAATTCCGCGAAGGCGGCGCCTTCGAACCGCATGACGATGGTGACGGGCATGATGCAGGCGAAGAGCACGCCGATGGCCACGATCATGATCATGGCGAATTCGACACCCATCTGTGGCTCGATCCGCATAATGCCAAGGCGATGGCCGCCGAAATCACGACATCGCTGGTCGCAACCGATCCCGCCAATGCGCTCACCTATGAAGCGAACCAGAAGACGTTGAATGACGAGCTCGACGCGCTGGATACGGAAATCGCCTCGACGGTCGCTCCCGTGAAAGACAAGCCTTTCATCGTCTTCCACGATGCCTATCAGTATTTCGAGCATCGCTACGGCGTACGCGTCTCCGGCTCCATCACCGTCAGTCCGGAAACCATTCCCGGCGCGCAGCGCGTGGCCGAAATCCATCGTAAGGTCGCCGATCTCGGCGCGACCAGCGTCTTCGCCGAACCGCAATTCGAACCGAAGCTGGTCAACGTCGTGCTGGAGGGCACATCGGCAAAATCGGGTGTACTTGATCCCGAAGCCGCAACGCTGCCACAGGGGCCAGATCTCTATTTCAACCTGATGCGCGGTATCGCAAGCTCCCTGAAAAACTGCCTTTCGGCGCAAGGCTGAACATCTCCGGAGAAAGCGAGCCTCTCGCTCGCTTTTTTCAGTACATCAAATGTAACGATATTACATTACGATAAGGCTATCATGAATAGGAAGCTTCCCGTCACAGTCCTCTCCGGCTTTCTCGGCGCCGGCAAAACGACGTTGCTCAACCATATCCTCAATAATCGCCACGGTCTGCGCGTGGCCGTTATCGTCAACGATATGAGCGAGGTGAATATCGATGCCGCGCTGGTGCGTGACGGCGGCGCCGACCTCTCGCGCTCGGAAGAACAGCTTGTCGAAATGACCAATGGCTGCATCTGCTGTACATTGCGCGACGACCTGCTGAGGGAAGTACGCCGGCTCGCCGAACAGGATCGCTTCGATTATCTCCTGATCGAATCGACCGGCATCGCCGAGCCCCTGCCCGTCGCAACCACTTTCGAGTTTCGCGATGAGGATGGCCGCAGCCTTTCCGATGTCTCCCGGCTCGATACCATGGTCACCGTCGTCGACGCCGCCAACCTCTTGGCCGATTATGGATCGACGGATTTCCTTGCCGACCGCGGCGAAACCGCCGGCGATGGCGACAAAAGGACCATTGTCGACCTGCTGGTTGAGCAGATCGAATTTGCCGATGTCGTTATTTTGAACAAGGTCGGCTCGGCAACGGCCGAGCAACGCGACGCTGCCCGCAAGATCATCGTCGGGCTTAATCCCGACGCGCGCCTGATCGAAGCAGATTTCGGAGCGATCGACCCGGCGGAGGTTCTCGGCACCGGCCGCTTTGACATCGATCGCGCCGAAACCCATCCGCTGTGGTACAAGGAACTGCACGGGTTCAAGGATCATGTTCCCGAAACGGAGGAATATGGCATCCGCTCCTTCGTCTATCGGGCGAAAAAGCCGTTCGATCCCGCTAAATTCCAAGCGTTTCTCAGTCGGCCGTGGCCGGGCGTCGTTCGAGCCAAGGGTTTCTTCTGGCTTGCGACACGACCCTATCACGTCGGCGAAATGAGTCAGGCCGGCGCGCTCGTCCGCACAAGCAAGATGGGCCTCTGGTGGGCTGCCGTGCCCGAGGAGCAATGGCCGCGCGATCCTGGCTTCAAGCGCACCCTGGCCCCTTATCTCGATCCGATCTGGGGCGATCGGCGCCAGGAACTGGTGTTCATCGGTGCGAATCCGATGAGCGAGCAGCAGATAACAGCCGAATTGGATGCTTGCCTGATCAAGGCGGATCGCTTCACGCCGGAACGTTGGCGAGATCTCCCCGATCCCTTTTCCAGCTGGGACCGGCTGACGTCATGAAGAAGTAAAATCCAGCCCGATTCCGCTGCTACCGCTTTGAATGCCGTGACGATGACAAACCCGCCCATAAAGCATTTCGATCCGACGTCGCCGAACCGGACCAGGACGATAAAAAGTCAGGCAAGGCAGATGCTCGCCTGCCCCCGATGCGATAGGAAAACTTCTGTTTGGGGCCTGAGCTCGCCTTCAGGCCACCAGCATCCCGGCAGGAACGGCAATGATCTCATGCATGACGACCAATGCGCCTATCACTTCTGCCTTGGTACGCAGCGGTGTCATCGTGCAGTGAAACACCTTGCCCGGCTCGATCTCACGATGGGACGGGTAAAGGCATTCCACCTTTTCGCCCGCGAAGCAGGCGTTGAGCCTCGGTTTCACGCTGCTTTCGAAATACTCGCAGCCGACAAATTCCGAGATATGGCGCCCAACAAGCTCCATCGGTTTTGACTCCAGGAACTCCGAATTGGCGGCGTTGCTATAGAGATAGCGATAATCCTGCGTAATCACGGCAACGCGATCAGGCAGGCTGTCCAGAATGACATCGTTCAAAAAACTGCCTTCCTCGAAGCCGAACACGTCGTCGCGACCGATTTTCTCGCTCGAAAACGTCCTCAGAACCTCGCCGGCTGCTTCGTTCGCTCCGCCGAAATAACGGTCGATCAGCCCCGAAAGCGATGCGGAATTGCGCATCACTCGCGAACGATCATCCGCTTCTTCCCGGATAAGATTATTCATGAATTGGAGCTGCATGTAGATCTCAAGCAGACTCGTCGCCTTAAACGCCAAAATAGCCGCAATAAGCGGTTCCAGTTCGCTATCGAGTGACGCGACAAGCTCGTCGTCGCCAAGTTTTATCGCACGCTGAATCTGATTGCATTTCGTGGAGAAGGCATGAAAGAGTGCCAGCAAAATTGCCCTCCTGTCCTTGATCACAACGGACGCAGGGGCCTCGGTTCCCAGCGCTGCCATGCCCAAGGATATTCAGTTTGGTGTCCGCTTTCTCACCAAACTTTCTATATTGTGAATTAACATGCCTTACCTCCACTTTCAATCCGGATGAACGGAAGTTCTCGGGAAAGGAGAACTTTCTGAAAAGCAAGATCTACCAGCGGCAATTGTCCATGAAGGACCGGATGCAAATTCAAGCGTTCTTGCCCGTAAAACGCATCGCGATCCTTCGGGCCCGCATCTGATGCTTTGGCTTTTTTCTGCACGCCGTAAAAATCGCGGCGTAGTTTTGTACGGCATACCCTAGAGAAGCATTTCCAGGAAAAGTGCGTGGCGGTTTTCCGTCCGGAATGCGTAAAGAAACAAGAGGATAGAGCGTTTTCGCGATTCGAAGAAAAGCGGGAATGCTCTAATGGGGAGCCGATCTAGAAAACGCTCTTCTTGATATCCCAGCGATCATGATACCAGAGCCATTGCTCGGGGTTTTCCCGCACCCAGCTCTCGACCTTGTCGTTCAGCATCTGCGCCGTTGCGGTCAAGTCGAGACCGCCCGCTTCGTTGCGCGGCATGTCCAGCTTCGGTTCGATTTCCAGCCTGTAGCGATTGTTGGGCAGACGGATGCAGCGGGCCGGATAGACCTCGCAATTGAACTGGCGCACGAGCTTCGGCAAAAGCGGATTCGTCTTCACGTCACGGCCGAAGAAGAGCGTCTTCAAACCCTTGCGGAATTTCTGATCGACCAGAACGCCGACGCCGCGGCCCGCTTCCAGCTCGCGCGCAAGGCTGAACGAGGAGCCCGCATGGGAAGGCACGAGGCTACCCATGCGCTTGGCCCGGAAATCGAAAACCTTCTGAGCGACATAGGGATTGTTCGGCGGGCGGAAGAGTACGGTCACCGTCAGGCCGAAAGCCGCGCCGGCGACCGGCAGCAGCTCGAAATTGCCGGTATGTCCGGTAAAGACGATGAACGGCCGTGGATTATCCCTGAGGTCAAGAAAGATCGGAATGCCGGAAACCTCGATCCTGCCTGGCTTGTCGCTATGGGGGTCGAAGTCGAAGAGCCGGTCGAGAAAAACATATTCCGCCGCCAGCCGGCCCATATTGCCCCAGCTTGCGCGTGCGATGTCCTCGATCTCCGCCTCGCTCTTTTCCGGAAAAGCGTTGCGCAGATTGGTCAGCATCAACTGATGCCGGCGCATGCGCGGGCCGATCTTTCGGGTCAGCCAGTCGGCAAAATTGATGCCCGCATCCGCCGGAAACAGCTTCAGAAAATTCAGGAAGCCGAAAATGACCTGCGCCACCAGCCACTGCCGGAAATTTCTGAGCGCAAGGACGATCCGCGTTATGAAAAGCTTCACGCGGCTCAGTCCATCTTCAGGATGATCTTGCCGAATATCTGGCGCGATTCCATCCGCTCCAATGCCCGGTCGATATCACTGAAGCTCACTTCGGTATCGATGACAGGATGAACGAGGCCGCGCGCCATCTTCTGCATCGCATTGGCCATGTTCTCCATGCGGCAGCCGAAGGAGCCGAGAAGCTTCAGCTGCTGCTGGAACAGCATCATCAGATTCATTTCGGTCGAAACACCCGACGTCGAACCGCAGGTGACGAGACGTCCGCCGCGCTTCATGCAGAGCATAGAGCCGGCCCAGGTATCCTTGCCGACATGCTCGAAAACCACGTCGACACCCTTCTTCTTCGTCAGCTTGCGCACGACGCCTTCGAAGCGGTCGGTGCGGTAATTGATGACGTGATCGGCACCCAGCGCCTTCGCCTTCTCGATCTTGTCGTCGGAGCCGACCGTGGTGATGACCGTGCAGCCGATCTTCTTGGCAAGCTGGATGGCGGCCGTGCCGATGCCCGAGCCGCCGGCATGAATGAGGATGGTTTCGCCGGGTTCGAGCTTAGCGTTGTCGAACAGCATGTGCTCGACCGTGCCGAAGGTGACGGGTGCCAGTGCCGCGCCGATCGCATCGACACCGGGGGGAGCGGGAACGAGCAGGCGCGCCGATAGGTTGACTTTCTCCTGCGCGAAGCCGTCGAGATGAAAGCCATGCACGCCACCGACATGCTCGCACAGATTGTCCCGACCTTCGCGGCAATGGCGGCAGAGGCCGCATGTGCGTGCGCCATAGATCGACACGAGCTGCCCCGGCAGCACGTTGGCAACGCCCGGTCCGATCGCTTCGACCACGCCGGCAGCCTCCGCACCGATGACGAGCGGCATCTTGCGCTTGGCGAACGCCATGCCGCGCCAGCCCCAGACATCGATATGATTGAGGGCGACGGCCTTGACGCGTAAGGTCACTTCACCCGCGCTCGGTGCTTCCGGCTCCGGCAGATCGGTGATCTCAAGTTTGCGGTCGTCGATCAGTTGCAAAGCACGCATGGCAAAGTCCCTCGCCTCTCGGGCGCAGTTATTATCCGTTTTTCAAAGGTCCGATTAAGCCGGTTCAAGCGCCATGACAAGGCTGGCGTTCTGACCACCGAACCCGAAGGAGTTCGAAAGAACGGCATTCACCTGCTTTTCACGCTTCTTGTTCGGCACCACATCGAGGTCGATCGACGGATCGGGGTTGTTGTAGTTGATGGTCGGCGGCAGCGTACCCGTCAGCATGGTCTGCAGCGAGAACACCGCCTCGACCGCGCCTGCGGCCGTCAGCGTATGGCCAATCATCGACTTGTTCGACGAGACCGGAATGGTCGGAAGCTGTTCGCCGAAGACGGCGGACATCGCGCCATATTCCATCTTGTCGTTCTCCGGCGTCGAGGTGCCGTGAGCATTGATGTAGCCGATATCGATCTCTGCCATGCCGGCATCGGCAAGGGCTGCGCGGATCGTCGCGATCGCCGGGCCGCCGTCAGGCGAAGACCGGGTGCGATGGAAGGAGTCGGCCTTGTCGCCAGCACCCTTCATGATGCCGAGGATCTTGGCGCCGCGCGCGACTGCCGCTTCCAGCGATTCCAGTACCAGCGTCGCAGCCCCTTCGGCGATGACGAAGCCGTCGCGATCCTTGCTGAATGGCTTGGATGCCTTAGCCGGCGGATCGTTCTGCGTCGATAGCGCCGATAGCAGCGAGAAGCGGATCAGCGCCTCCGCGCTCAAGGAACCGTCGGTCGCAACCGTCAGCGCCCGCGTCGTGCGGCCCTGGCGGATCGCTTCGATACCGAGCTGGATTGCGGTCACACCCGATGCACAGGCAGTCGACAGCGTCACCGGCAGCCCGCGCGTGCCGAAACGGTCAGCAAGGCGTTCGGAAATGGCGCCGAAAAGAGCGGCTTCGTGGAAGGCAGGATCCGGGCGCTGCCGCATGGCGGCAAGGAAGCGTTCATAGGCATCGCCCTCGTGATCTGCCGGAGGAGAGCGGTCGGCCAACTCGAAGCGAGCGCTCCACTCCGGTTCGATCGGCGGCGCAGCCAAGAAGAGCGGCGCGTCGAAATCGCCAGAAATCCCGGCCTGAGCCAGAGCTTCGATGGTTGTTTCGCGGGCAAAAGCGTAGGAGCGCTCGACAGCGTTCGGAGCGGGGATATCGATGAAATCCACCGTGCCGGCAATGCGCGTCGAAAGCCCGTCTGTGGGGAAGCGCGTAATGCCGTGAATGCCCGACGTGCCCGAAGACAGCGCATTCCAGTTATCCTGCAGGCCTTGCCCCAGCGACGTGATGATCCCCATGCCGGTGACGGCGACGATCGGGCGTCCGAGATGATCCTTGTAAGCGGTCATATCCTGTTCCTCACGCTTCAGCCGACAGTACGGCGATACCTTCGCCGCGTGCATGGCCAAC
>JBCNPI010000275.1:0-8166 GCA_039593415.1 Rhizobium sp.
ATCGGCCAGGGGCTGGGATCGATAATGTGATAGTCGTGTTTTCTCTGATGCACTTCGGCCATATCAGCAATCCCCGAATAACTTTTTCCCATATTGCTTCCGGTCGAACCGAAAAGCAGTCTCCATCAAAGTTTCTTTTCCACCGGTTTCGCGGCGCCGTCATTCGATGCCACGGGCTTTGCACCTTCCCGTGGATAGTAGGTGTAAGACAATGTCAGCGCGTTGATCGTCTTGGTTTCCACGGCCCTGGTGATCTCGGGATCGACGTAGAAAACCACCGACATCTCGCGCTTTTCCCTTGGCGCGAGATCCGTTTCATTGAAGCAGAAGCACTGGACCTTGTTGAAATAGACCCCGGCCTCAAGCGGCGTGACGTTGAAGATCGCCTGGCCGCGCTCCATCTTGTCAGACTTGTTTTCGATCAGGAATTTCACCTCGATCGTCTCGCCGATCTTCGGACTCACCGATTTCTGCAGCGGCTTGAAATCCCATGGCAGGCCAGGTGCGACATTGGCGTCGAAGGACACCTGGATTTTCTTGTCGAGGATGACGTTGGAGACCTGCTCGGCGCGCTGCGTCGTGCCGTTATAGCCCGTCACCTGGCAGAACAGCCGATAAAGCGGCACGGCGGCCGCGCACATGGCGGTCATGCCGATGACGAAGCTAAGGCACATGGCAACGACCAGCCCATTGTTACGGCGGCCGCCCCTCGTGCTCTTTGTGACCTCCCCCTCCATCACGCCTCCTCAAACGTGTCCGGAACCGACCTTGATGATGGTGATCGCATAGAACAGGATCACCAGACCGGCTAATACCAGGCCGAGAGCGATATTGCGCCCTCGCCGCGATTTCTTCTGCGCTTCCGTCAGCTTGACGAGTTCGATCATAGCCAGCCTCCAGCACCGCCCGACATCAGAACGGCAACGAGCCGGTCGATCAGCAGCGCGGAAAAGATCGCAAAGAGATAGAAGATGGAAAAGCCGAAGAGCTTCTTCGCCGGCACCATCTTCACATCGCCATCCGCCATGCGCCAGACGGCGATGGAACAGTGCACGAAGATCACGCCGAGCGCTGCGGCAACAACGCCATAGCCAAGGCTGGCAAAGCCCATGAAGGCCGGCGCGACGCCGACGATGGCGGTGAGCACCGCATAGACGACAATCTGGTTCTTCGTGGTCGGAATGCCGGAGACATTCGGCAGCATCGGCACGTCGACGGCCTCATAGTCTCCTATCTTGAACAGGGCCAGCGCCCAGAAATGCGCCGGCGTCCAGAGAAAGATGATGAGGAAGAGCACGATGCTCTCGACCGGCACGCTGCCAGTTACGCAAGCCCAGCCGATGACCGGTGGGAAAGCGCCGGCGGCACCGCCGATGACGATGTTCTGCGGCGTCGAGCGCTTCAGCCACATCGTGTAGACGACAGCATAGAAGAAAATGGTAAAGGCGAGTATGCCGGCGGAAAGCCAGTTGATCGCCAGGCCCAGGATCACCACCGAAAAGCCCGACAGCACGAGGCCGAAGGCCAATGCCTCCGACGGGGTGATGCGGCCCGACGGTATCGGCCGGCGTGCCGTGCGGCTCATTACCGCGTCGATATCGGCGTCATACCACATGTTCAAGGCACCGGATGCACCGGCGCCGACGGCAATGCAGAGAATGGCGATGAAGCCGAGAACTGGGTTGATGTGACCGGGAGCCAGCACCAGGCCGGTAAAGGCGGTGAAGACGACCAGCGACATCACGCGCGGCTTCAGAAGCTCGAAATAATCGCGCGCACCCGCTTCCGACAGGCCGGTTTCGCCTTGCTTTGCGAGCGCTTCGTGATTGTCGATGACCGTCATTCTTTCTTCCAATTGTCAATTGAGCCGGACGCCGTTGATCACGGCGCCCGGAAATGAGCTACCTGATGCGCGGCAGCTCTTCCCATTGGTGGTGCGGCGGCGGCGATGAGAGCTGCCACTCGAGCGTGGTTGCGCCCTCGCCCCAGGGATTGTTGCCGGCGACGCGCTTCTTTGCGAAGGCATCTATAACGCCCCAGAAGAAGAAGCAAAGGCCTACGGCTGCGACATAGGAGCCGATGGAGGACACGAAGTTCCAGCCGGCATAGGCATCCGGATAGTCGATATAGCGGCGCGGCATGCCCGCACGACCCAGGAAGTGCTGCGGGAAGAACACCATGTTCACGCCGATGAAGGTGATCCAGAAGTGCCAGTTGCCGATCCGCTCATTATACATATAGCCGGTCATCTTCGGGAACCAGTAGTACCAGGCGGCGAAGATGGCGAAGACGGCGCCGAGCGACAGAACGTAGTGGAAGTGTGCCACAACGAAGTAGGTCGCATGCAGTTCGCGGTCGAGGCCGGCATTGGCGAGCTGAACGCCGGTGACGCCGCCGACCGTGAACAGGAAGATGAAGCCGAGCGCCCAGATCATAGGCGTGCGGAACTGGATCGAGCCGCCCCACATCGTCGCAATCCACGAGAAGACCTTGACGCCGGTCGGCACGGCGATGACCATCGTCGCGAAGACGAAGTAGCGCTGCGTGTCGAGCGAAAGGCCCGTCACATACATGTGGTGCGCCCAGACGACAAAGCCGACGGCGCCGATCGCGACCATGGCGTAGGCCATGCCGAGATAACCGAAGATCGGCTTGCGCGAGAAAGTCGAGATGATGTGGCTGATCATGCCGAAGCCGGGCAGGATCAGGATGTAGACTTCCGGGTGGCCGAAGAACCAGAAGAGGTGCTGGTAGAGCAGCGGATCGCCGCCGCCTTCCGGTGAAAAGAAGGTCGTGCCGAAGTTGCGGTCCGTCAGCACCATGGTGATGGCACCGGCAAGAACGGGCAGCGACAGAAGCAGCAGGAATGCCGTGATCAGAACAGACCAGGCAAACAGCGGCATCTTGTGCAGCGTCATGCCAGGGGCGCGCATGTTGAGGATGGTCGTAATGAAGTTGATCGCGCCGAGGATCGAGGAGGCGCCCGCGATATGCAGCGCGAAGATGGCCAGATCGATCGCCGGACCCGGATGGCCGACAGTCCCTGATAGGGGCACATACATCGTCCAGCCGGCGCCGGCGCCGTAGGCACCCGCAGGCCCTTCAACGAACATCGAGAGAATGAGCAGCAGGAAGGCCGGAACGAGAAGCCAGAAGGAGATGTTGTTCAGGCGCGGGAAGGCCATGTCGGGCGCGCCGATCATGATCGGCACCATCCAGTTGGCGAAACCGCCGATCATCGCCGGCATGACCATGAAGAAGATCATGACCAGCGCATGGGCGGTGACGAAGACGTTGTACATCTGCTTGCCGCCGTCGATGGCGGCATCGCCGGAATAGCCGTAGACCATCGATGCCAGACCGCTGAAGATCTGGATGCCCGGTTCCTGCAATTCCATACGGATGGCGACGGACAGCAGGAAGCCGATCACGCCCGCGAAGATCGCGAAGATCAGATAGAGCGTGCCGATGTCCTTGTGATTCGTCGAAAACAGCCAACGGTCGGCGAAAGATTGCTTGTGTGCGTGATGATCGTCATGCGCGGGAGCGTCGTGAAAATCATGCGAATGATCGTCGTGTGCCTTAGATCCAGCCATTGTCCCTACCCCTCTTACTTCGCCGTGTTTTCGGCGACCTTGACGGTCGTCGGTTGGTCGACGGCGGCCATCAGAGCCTTGTTCGCCTTGCCCAGATCAGTTGCAGCGGCTGCCAGCCACTGCTTGTACTGATCGTCGGAGACGACACGGATGGCGATCGGCATGAAAGAGTGATCCTTGCCGCAAAGCTCGGAACACTGACCATAATACAGGCCTTCGCGATCAGCATTGAACCAGGTCTCGTTCAGACGGCCCGGGATGGCATCGATCCTGACGCCGAAGGCCGGCATCGCGAAGGAATGGATGACGTCTGTCGGCGCGGCCGTGACGAGAACGCGCACGTTCTTGCCGACCGGCACGACCATTTCGTTGTCGACGGCGAGAAGCCGCGGATACTTCGACTTGTCTTCCTTGCCGGCAGCGGCGCGATCCTGCTCCTTCAGCATGAAGGAATCGAATGCGAGCGGCGAGGTGCCACTGCCCTCATACTCATAGTTCCACTGCCACTGCGTCGCCGTCGCCTTGACGGTGACATCCGTCTTTTCCGGAAACGTCAGCTGAGCGCTCAGCAGATTGAAGGAGGGAATGGCCAGGAAGAGAAGAATGAGCACCGGTCCGATGGTCCAGATGACCTCGATCAGCGTGTTGTGGCTCGTCTTGGACGGCACAGGATTCCTGGAAGCACGGAACTTCACTATGACCACCAGCAGGAGGGCGAGAACCAGCAGCGTGATCGGAATGATAAACCAAAGCGTGTATGCCTCAAACCAGCGGATTTGATGCATATTGCCGGTTGCCGCCTCCTGCATACCGGTTTCCCAAGGTTTCGGCTGATCGGCGTAGCTGCCTGTCGCAAAAAGCAGACAGATCATAGCCGCCAGAGCCGCGTAAGCTCTTTTAATCACGATGTCTCTCCCTCCAGCGTTTGATCCCAGATCTTCCTCAAACGCAGTATCCCTACAATCCATTGCGCTTCAAACCACAGTTTGGGATGCTCCGCAACAACTCAAGACATTTGTTAGTGCGGCATTTTGCGCGAATCTCCCCTCATGCTTGTTCCGGACATGGCAAGCATTTCATCATCATACGAAAAATTGCATGATGGTCCATGGCGCCGCCGGGACAAAATGGAGTAGAGGTCGTATTTCCGCCGTAGTCGGTTGGAATCCAGCAGCCGGGGCTTTTCATTTGCCGGCCTGGGCTTCAACAATAGCGGCACTGATTCGAATCTAGAGGTTTCCATGGGTTTTCGTTCCCTCGCCCGGCTTTTGCTTGTTACCGGCAGCGTCGCTGCCACGGTTGCGGCGCCCGCATGGGCGCAACAGGCGCAACAAACTCAGCCGCCGGCGCAGCAGACCCAGCAATTGCAGCCCCAGCAGCAAGGCCAGCCGCAGCCGCATACCCAGCAGGTGCCGACAAGCCAGGTTCCGCAACCGCCGGGTACGGTCCGCTCCAGCCATGGCGCGTGGTCCGTCGTCTGCGACAAGCCGGCCGGCGCCTCGACCGAGCAATGCGCGCTGATGCAGAACGTGATCGCCGAGGACCGGCCGGAAATCGGCCTTTCCGTCGTCGTACTGAAGACCGCCGACCGCAAATCCAAGATCCTGCGCGTACTCGCGCCACTCGGCGTGCTGCTGCCGAACGGTCTTGGCCTGAACATAGACGGCAAGGATATCGGCCGCGCTTATTTCGTGCGCTGCTTCTCCGACGGCTGCTACGCCGAAGTCGTGCTTGAAGATGAATTGCTGAAGACGCTGCGTAGCGGCGCCACGGCCACCTTCATCGTCTTCCAGTCGCCGGAAGAAGGCATCGGCATTCCGGTCGATCTGAAGGGCTTCGCAGACGGTTACGACGCCCTTCCCTGACGGGATGGGCTTGCTCTTGGGCCGTGCGAAGCCTACATCGGCTCTGAACGGAGCACCTGACCCATGAATACCGATCTCCTTACTCTTTTCGATGCCGACGAGGCAAGGCTGCGCGGCATCGTTGCCGAAGCGCTGTCGGGCGCCGACGATGGCGAACTCTTCATCGAGCATGTCCAGGCCGAATCGCTGACATTCGACAACGGCCGCATGAAGGGCGGCAGCTTCAACACCGAACAGGGCTTCGGCCTTCGCGCCGTTGCAGGCGAAGCGGTGGGCTATGCCCATGCGGGCGATCTTTCCGAAGCCGCACTGAAGCGCGCCGCCGATGCCGTGCGGGCTGTGACCTCCGGCTATGCCGGCTCCTACGCGGCGGCTCCCCAGCGCACCAACAAGGTGCTCTATGGCGACGAGAACCCGATCGGCACGCCGAGCTTCGAGGAAAAGGCAAAGCTTCTGCAGCGGATCGACAGCTATCTGCGCGACAAGAACGACAAGGTGCGCCAGGTGACGGCATCCATCGCCGCAAGCTGGCAGGTGGTCGACATTCTGCGCGCCGACGGCCACCGCGTGCGCGATGTGAGGCCGATGACGCGCATCAACATCTCCGTGATCGTCGGTGACGGCGACCGCCAAGAATCCGGCTCCTTCGGCACCGGCGGCCGCATCGGCTTCGGCGATTTCGTCACGCACGACAATTGGCACTATGGCGCCGACGAGGCTTTGCGGCAGGCGCTCGTCAATCTCGAGGCGATCGAAGCGCCGGCGGGCACCATGGATGTCGTCCTCGGCTCCGGCTGGCCGGGCGTCATGCTCCACGAAGCCGTAGGGCACGGGCTCGAAGGCGATTTCAACCGCAAGAAGACATCAGCCTTTGCCGGCCTGATGGGCCAGATGGTGGCCGCTCCCGGCGTGACCGTCGTCGACGATGGCACGATCGAAAACCGCCGCGGCTCCATTACCGTGGACGACGAAGGCACGCCTTCAGCCTATAACGTACTGATCGAGAACGGGAAGCTGGTCGGTTATATGCAAGACCGTCAGAACGCCCGGCTGATGGGCATGAAGGCGACCGGCAACGGCCGGCGCCAAGGCTATGCCCATACGCCGATGCCGCGCATGACCAACACCTATATGCTCGGCGGCGACAAGACGCCGGAAGAAATCATCGCCTCGGTGAAGAAGGGCATCTATGCCGTCTCCTTCGGCGGCGGACAGGTGGATATTACCTCGGGCAAGTTCGTTTTCGGCTGCACCGAGGCGTACCTCATCGAGAATGGCAAGGTCGGTGCTCCGATCAAGGGTGCCATGCTGATCGGCAATGGTCCGGATGCCATGAAGCGCGTGACGATGATCGGCAATGACATGAAGCTCGATACCGGTATCGGCAATTGCGGCAAGGCGGGCCAATGGGTTCCCGTCGGGGTCGGCCAGCCGCATCTGCGGATGGATCAGGTTACGGTGGGCGGCACGAAGGCTTAAAGCCCCTGCCCTCATCATTCCTCGGGGCGGAAACGCCATTTGCGTTCGACGGCAGCGCTGAGATCGAGACCGTTGCGATGCGCAAAGAGAAGGACATGGCCGAGCACATCGGCCGTTTCGTCGGCGAGCGCCGTCGCCAGCTCCGATTCGCTCATGCCTTTGCGGCGCCCCCGCCCCGTGATCCTGTTCCATATCTGGATCAGTTCGCCCATCTCCTCCTGGAGTTTCAGGACGAACCAATCGTCATCGCGTTCCAAGCCGTTGTCGGTGGCATAGGCCGCCGACGCCCTTTCGAATTGCGTCATCAGATCTTTCAGCATCGAAATCGTTCCTCTTATGTTCTCGACATCAATGAACGATTCCGGCAAAAATGTCGAGCCGGCGGAAATCTGCTCCGCCGGCTCGCTTCTATCCAATGGGGATTATTCTCAGCCCTTGTTCGGCAGCAGCATGCAATCGAAGTCCTTGCGCTTCAAAGCGGAGCAGGCGGAATTTGCATCGTCGCGGCTTGCAAAGCCGACAAAGCGGGCGCGATAGACCGTGTTGCTGCCCTTGCCGACGGCTTCGGTATAGGGCGAGGCGTTGGCGAGGGCATTGCCCGCGCGAGATTTCGCTTCCGAAAGCAGCTCCTTGGCAGCCTGGGCGCTCGGTGTCGCGGCAATCTGCACCTGCCAGCCGCCGGTGGCTGCCGCTGACGGCTTGTTGGCAACGAGGATCTCGTCCATCGCAGCCGGACGATCCATCGGCACAGTAACGTTCGAGGCAGCCGCAAACGCCATCGGAACGACCTCGGCGCGCTTGCGCGGTGCCGAGGCGGTGGTCTGCGTATCGACATCGACTGCAACATCGCCCGACGCCGACGCCACTTCGACCTGATTCGCTACCTTGCCGCCGCCGACGCTCGCCAGCAGACGCGATGTTGCGACCGGGCTTGCCTTCGGCACATAGCGATCCAGCAACGAGGCCATCATGGCGTCGCGGCCGCGTGCGGTAGCACCGCCCATGACGACGCCGATCACACGGCGATTGCCCTGACGCACGGCACTGACGATATTGAAGCCCGAGGCATTGGTATAGCCGGTCTTGATACCGTCCATGCCCTCATAGCGATACATCAGATTATTATGGCCGCGCACGTAGCGACCGCGGTAGTTGAAGCTCGCCTGCGAGAAGAGCCGGTATTCCTGGGGATAGTTGTTGATCAGCGCAACGGCGAGTGTCGACAT
>JBCNPI010000276.1:0-8130 GCA_039593415.1 Rhizobium sp.
GGAAGCGAGCTCTCTGTAGCCTTGTCCTTCCTTTTCCCAGATCCCGGCGTTTTCGGCTCGCTGGGCGTAGTTCTGCGTGGACACGCCGGCGCCGACCGTGCCGAAAACGCCGAGATCTGGGATAAGGAAGGGCATCGCTACATCGATTTCGCTTCCGGCATTGCGGTGGTGAACACCGGCCATCGCCACCCTCGCGTCATCGCCGCCGTCAAGGAACAGCTCGACCGCTTCACCCATACCTGCCATCAGGTGGTACCCTATGAGAGCTATGTGCATCTTGCCGAGCGGCTGAATGCCATCGTCCCCGGCGATTTCGCCAAGAAGACGATTTTCGTGACGACGGGTGCCGAAGCGGTCGAAAATGCCGTGAAGATCGCCCGCGCCGCTACTGGACGCTCCGCCATCATTGCTTTCGGGGGAGGCTTCCACGGCCGTACCTTCATGGGCATGGCGCTGACCGGCAAGGTCGCGCCCTACAAGATCGGCTTCGGCCCGATGCCGGGCGATGTCTTTCATGCGCCCTTCCCCGTGCCGCTGCACGGCATCAGCGTGGAGCAATCGCTGGCGACGCTGAAGAAGCTCTTTGCCGCCGATGTCGATCCGCAGCGCGTCGCCGCCATCATCCTCGAACCCGTGCAGGGCGAAGGCGGATTTTATCCGGCACCTGCGGCCTTCATGAAGGCGCTGCGAGACATCTGCGACCAGCATGGCATTCTCCTGATCGCCGACGAGGTGCAGACCGGCTTTGCGCGCACGGGCAAGATGTTCGCGATGGATCACCATGAAGTGGCGGCCGATCTCGTCACCATGGCGAAGAGCCTTGCCGGCGGTTTCCCGCTCGCCGCCGTAACCGGCCGCGCCGAGATCATGGACGCCCCCGCTCCTGGCGGCCTCGGCGGCACCTATGGCGGCAATCCGCTCGGAATCGCCGCTGCCCATGCCGTTCTCGACGTCATCGCCGACGAGGGTCTGTGCGACCGCGCCAATCAGCTTGGTTCCCGCCTGAAACAGCGGCTGGAATCGCTGCGCGACAAGGTGCCTGAAATCGCCGATATCCGCGGCCCCGGCTTTATGAATGCCGTGGAATTCAACGATGCGACGACAAAGCTGCCGAGTGCGGATTTCGCCAACAAGGTTCGGCTGATCGCCCTCGACAAGGGCCTGATCCTTCTGACCTGCGGCGTCTACGGCAATGTCATCCGCTTCCTGTCGCCGATCACCATTCAGGACGGCGTGTTCAGCGAAGCGCTCGACATTCTCGAAACATCGCTGCTGGAGGCAAGCGCCTCTCGATAGCCATCATATCCTCGTATTTTCCTTATCCGTCCGCAGGGTCTGCCGGACGAAAGCCAGTCGGAGTGCATAGCATGTCCTTTACAACAGCAATGACCAAGCATGTTCCCTTCTCCTCGCGCCTTCTGCGCGCCGCCGGCTACATCAACGGCGCGTGGACGGCAGGCGGTGCGACGAAGACGTTCGATGTCATCAATCCCGCCACCGGCGAAGTGCTCGCCTCGCTGCCGGATATGGGGGCTGCGGAGACGACGGCCGCGATCGATGCCGCCTATGTCGCCCAGATCGCCTGGGCCGCCCGTCCGGCCAAGGAACGGGCTGCAACCTTACGCAAATGGTTCGATCTCATGATCGCCAACGCCGACGAGCTGGCGGCGATCCTGACCGCCGAGATGGGAAAGCCGCTGCCGGAAGCCAGAGGCGAAATCCTCTATGCCGCCTCCTATGTCGAATGGTATGCGGAAGAGGCCAAACGCATCTACGGCGAAACCATACCCGCGCCCTCAAACGACAAGCGCATGGTTGTCATCAAGCAGCCGGTCGGCGTCGTCGGCACGATCACGCCCTGGAACTTCCCGGCCGCCATGATCGCCCGCAAGATCGCGCCGGCGCTGGCCGTCGGCTGCACCGTCGTCTCGAAGCCTGCCGAGCAGACGCCGCTGACGGCGATCGCTCTTGCTGTCCTTGCCGAAGAGGCGGGCATTCCCCCAGGCGTCCTCAACATCATCGTCGGCATCGACGGCCCGGCCATCGGCCGCGAGCTCTGCGGCAATCCGAAGGTGCGCAAGATCAGCTTCACCGGCTCGACCGAAGTCGGCCGCATCCTGATGCGTCAGTGCGCCGACCAGATCAAGAAAGTGAGCCTCGAGCTCGGCGGCAACGCGCCCTTCATCGTCTTCGACGACGCCGATCTTGATGCCGCCGTCGAAGGGGCGATGGCGTCGAAATACCGCAATGCCGGCCAGACCTGCGTCTGCGCCAACCGCATCTATGTGCAATCCAATGTCTATGACGCCTTTACCGCCAAGCTCGCTGCGAAGGTGGGCGAACTTTCGGTCGGTGACGGCTTCAAGCCGGGGGTATCGGTCGGGCCGCTGATCGACGAACAGGGCGTCGCGAAGGCCGAAGACCATGTTCGGGATGCGATTTCGAAGGGTGCCCGCATCGTTGCGGGCGGCAAGCGTATTGAAGGCGCCGGCACCTTCTTCGCACCGACCATCCTGACCGGCGTCGACCGAAGCATGAAGGTCGCCCGCGAGGAAACCTTCGGCCCTGTTGCGCCGCTCTTCCGCTTCGACACTGTCGAGGATGTCATCGCGCAGGCGAATGACACGGAGTTCGGCCTTGCCGCCTATTTCTTCGCCGGCGACCTTAAGAAGGTCTGGCGCGTGGCGGAAGCGCTGGAATACGGCATGGTCGGCATCAATACCGGCCTGATGTCGTCGGAGACGGCACCCTTCGGCGGCATCAAACAATCCGGTCTCGGCCGCGAAGGCTCGCGCCATGGCGCCGACGACTATCTGGAGATGAAGTATCTCTGCATCGGCAATCTATAGCCGGCTATCAAGTTGAGGTGATGTGAACGTGGCCCTGCCACAGCCGGGCCACGCTCAACCGGCCGGTGTGAAAAGCGCCGGTGTCGAGATTGAGCCTTAGACCATCGACCTCGGCCTGTCGGACGGGTGTATGACCATGCACGATCAGCTTCGGCAGCGGCTGCGCACTGTCATAAAAGCGCGAGCGGATGAAGACGAGGTCGTCATCCTCCTGCTCGGAGATCGGTCGATCCGGATCGATGCCGGCATGCACGAACAATGCCTTCGGCGTATCCAGCATAATCGGCAGCCGGCGCAGGAAATTGACGTGATCGTCGGGCAGCCAGGTTCGGATGAAGGTATCGAGTTTCTTCTGCTTTGGATATTGCTCCCGCAGCTTTGGGATATCCATACCATAGGAGGCAAGTGTGGCATCGCCGCCAAGAGCGATCCAATCGTCCAGCGATATCTCACCGTCGATATAGGAAAGCATCGCCATCTCGTGATTGCCGGTCAGGCAGATGCGGTCGAAGCCCTTCGGCGGCGGGGCCATGAGGCGGCCGACTACCTGCGCCGAGGCGGGGCCGCGATCGATGAAGTCTCCCAGCATGATGATGAGCTTTCGGCCCGGCAGACCGGCCGCATCGGCAACGATCCTGCGTTCCAGCACGCTTAGAAGATCATAACGGCCGTGGACATCGCCGATAACGTAGGTCGGCACGCCGAGATCCTCGAGCCATTCGCGACGCCGGCGGTGGCCGAAGCCATTGGCCATTTTTTCGCGGATCATAGATGTCGCCATGAAACTGCCTTTCGAGCGTCCCCCCTCGGAACGCCTTCACTGTGTCCGCAAAAAGGACTCAAAAGCGACGATTCTTTGCCAAGACGGCGGAAATCATCCCCGATGACGGTTCTGGCAATAGGCCCAAGCTTGCGGCCCCGGCCTGCCTTGCGGCAAAGCGTCCCGAACGGCGCCTTTATGCACGGAGAAAGTTGACAGTGCGTATCCGCAATCCTATCGCGCTCACGAGCCTGGCGGGAGAAATTTATCCTATCCAGCCCGGAAAAGCCGCAGATCCGACAGTTCCGGCGCAATGGCTGTCGATTGCCGGCAAGATCGACAGCGTATTAGACTGGAACGTCGCCCCCAATGGCGCCTGTAAATTTACCGTGAAGTCCTGATGGATCCGACGACAGCGCTCGAACTCTGCCGCTTTTTTCACGATGCATCGCTGATGCTTCTGTGGGGTGCCTGCGCCTATCTCTCCGTCTTCGTGCCGAAAACGCTCGCCAATATCGCCTGGCACATATTCGCAAAGGCTTTTTTCGTGATCGCAGCGATCGCAATCGCAACGGTCCTGGCGGCGCTGCCCGCAACGACGGCAAATATCGGCAGCGGATGGAGCGATGCTCTCGATGCCAGCATGGTTCATGACGTGCTTTTCAAAACCACGATAGGCTTTGCCTGGCAGGCGCAGGCACTCTCGGCGATAATGATGGCATGCGCCTTCCTGCTGCCCGAAAGCCGGCGCCGCCTGGGGCTGGCCTTGGGCGCCGGCCTTGGTCTCGCCTTCCTGTCATTGAGCGGACATGCCTCGATGCTGGAAGGCTGGCTGCGGCAGGCGCATCGCGCCAACGACATCCTGCATGTGCTGACCGCCGGCGGCTGGCTGGGGGCATTGCTGCCATTGATCGCCATTCTGCGACTCCTCGGCCGGCCTGAATGCAGGGCGGAAGCACTGGTGGCGCTGCGCCACTTTTCCAACGCCGGGCATGTTACCGTCGCGCTCGTCATTCTTTCCGGTATCGTCAATGCCATGCTGATCCTGAAACGCCTGCCGACGGACTGGTCCTCACCCTACCAGATGCTGCTTGCGGCAAAGATCGGGCTGGTCGCCGGTATGGTATTTCTGGCGATCGTCAATCGCTATGTCTTCGTTCCCTGGATCGGCCGCAACCCCGGTCGCGCGCTACAGGCGCTCCGGCTTGGAAGCATTGCAGAAATCATCGTCGGCCTTGCGGTCATCGGGCTCGTCGCCGTCTTCGGTATGCTGGAACCGATCTAGCCGCCAAGCGATTTCACCACAGCGCGAACGGCGGCGGCATCACCTGTCGCAGGCCTGTATTCCAGGCCTATCCTGCCGCGATATCCCTGGGCAAACAGCCAGTCCAGCCGTTCCGCCAGATCGATTTGGCCCGTGCCGGGATCGCCCCGGCCGGGATGATCGGCAATATGGAGGTGCACGACCCGGTCGATGCGACCGCCGATAACCTCACGCATATCCTCGCCCATGACGGCCGAATGATAGAGATCGTAGACGATGCCGATTTCCGGGTGGCCGACCTCGTCGACAATGTCAAGGCCTTCTACCGTCGAAGATAGGTAATAGCCGGCATGGTCGATCATCGTATTCAAGGGTTCGAGGCCGAGTCGGACGCCGGACCCCTTGAGGATGCCGGCTCCGGCCGTGAGCGCGGCAACGAGAGACGCCCGCTGTTCGGCATCCGAAAATTCCGACAGATCGTCGCCGGCTTGAGCAATGAGAACTGCCGCGCCGAGGCGCCGCGCGACGGCGACGGATTCGCGCAGACCCTGCAGCCAGTCCTCTCTGTTTGCCGGATTCGTCAGCGCGATCATGGGCTCCGCCACCAGGCCGGCGACCGCGATGCCTGTCTCGGCGACCGCGGCGACGATCGCGTCAAGATCCTTGTCGGTCCAGCGCCAGAACTCGACCGCGCTCAAACCTGCCTGACGCGCCAGGCGGATACGGTCGGCGAAAATATCCCCCTCACGCGCGAACAACCACTCGATACATGCGGAGAACTGCCGCATCAGATACTCCTCCCTCAATCCGTCAGGAGCAATGCGCGAGATCGTGCGTTACCGCAAGTCTCCCTAGCGATGATATTGCTGGGATGGCCGCGGCATCGTGGGCTTGATGGCCTCGACATTGATCGCGGAGAGAACCCGCATATCGCGACGGAAATCGGAGGGCGTCATGCCGGCGATGTGACGGAAGGATTTGTTGAAGGCGCTGATCGAGCCGAAGCCGCTATCCATGGCGACCTGCAGCACATTGGCGCCGTCGCGCATCAGCATCGCCTGGGCGCGCGAAAGGCGCAGCAGGCTCACATATTTCGCCAGCGTCATGCCGGTGGATTTCTTGAAGAGGTTCATGGCGTATTTCGGATGGAGATTCGCGGCCTTGGCGATATCCACCGTATCGATGTCATGCAGGAAATTTTCGGCGATGAAGTCGCACATGCGCGCCAGGCTGCGCGAGGATTGCGGATGAGCCTGGTCATTGGCCGCATTCCCAGTCTTTTCCGGCAACATGCGATAGGGCTCGAAAGCGATGCGCTCCAACCGCAGGAGAAGTTCGGCGACGGCATGTTCGGCCTTGGCGCCGTCGTTGGACATGACATAACGGTGCCACCGGGCGAAATTCTCGTCATCGGCGGCATCGGTCGCCGAGCTTATCAAAGTCTGCCCGCGAATGAGGCGGCCGGAAATATCGAGCGGCAGCCGCAGGCGGAAGAAATGCACGAGCGGCAGATGCGCGCCGGCATAGATCGAATCCTCGGATAGTTCATCCAGCTGATGCGGCTGACCACCCCAGAAGAGGCAGATCTCACCGGCTCGCAAAGTAAGCTCGTGGTCGCCTATACGGTAGTGCACGGTCCCGCGGACAATGTAATTGACTTCCACCTGTGCGTGCCAATGCGGCTTTGCCATCGGCAACGGCTGGTTATGAAACATCTGCAGGACGTTTGGGAGCCCTTCGACACTGCTCGCACCCGGCTGATAAACTGCCCGTTGACCCACCTTACTTTTCGCCAAGTCGATGTTCCCTTTTTAGGAGACAGAAGCGTACCGGCGGATAGTTTAAGCGTGTTCTACTGAGGACGGCAATTGAAAAGGGAGGATTTTCAATGCGTTTAAAACTTGCTGGAGCGACGGCACTTGCTGCCCTGCTTGCTTCCGGTTCTGCCTTTGCTGAGCAAACCACTATCACTGTATGGAGCTGGAACATCGCCGCGTCGGCGCTGAAATCCACCGTCGAGGGGTTCAATAAGAAATATCCCGACATCAAGGTCGAGGTGCAAGACATCGGCAACCCAGGGGTCTTCGACAAGATGCTGGCCGCCTGCGCTGCCGGCGGCGACGGTCTGCCTGATGTCATGTCGATCGAAAACCACAAGGCTTCGATCTTCTGGAACCGCTTTCCGGACTGCCTGACCGATCTCACGAAGCTTGGCTATAAGGACGAACTGAAGAAGCAGTTCCCGGATTTCAAGCGCGCCGAGCTCGAGGTCGGCGATGCGGCCTATGCTATGCCGTGGGATTCCGGTCCGGTCACCATGTTCTACCGCCGCGACATGTATGAAAAGGCGGGCGTCGATCCGGCAACGATCAAGACCTGGGACGATTTCATCGCCGCCGGCAAGAAAATCTCCGCCGCCAATCCCGGTGTCGTGATGACGCAGGCCGATCTCAACGGCGACACCGAATGGTTCCGCATGCTCGCCAACGAACAGGGCTGCGGTTATTTTTCGGGTGACAGCCAGAGCATCACTGTCAACCAGCCAGGCTGCGTCAAGGCAATGGACAAGGTAAAGGAAATCAAAGACGCGGGGCTGATGACCGCGGCGAACTGGAACGAGAAGATCCAGGCGAACACTGCCAGCAAGGTGGCGTCGCAGCTCTATGGTGGCTGGTATGAAGGCACTGTCCGCTCCACCTCGCCGGATCTTGCCGGCAAATGGGGCGTCTACCCGATGCCGAGCATGACGGCCGACGGCCCGCACGCAGCCAATCTTGGCGGCTCGTCACTCGCAATCGCCAGCGGCTCGAAGCACAAGGAAGCCGCCTGGAAGTTTCTCGAATATACGCTTGGCACCAATGAGGGCCAGGTGACCATGCTGAAATCCTTCGGCCTTGTTCCCTCGCTGCTGACGGCGGTCCAGGATCCCTTCGTCAATCAGCCGCAGCCCTATTGGGGCGGGCAAAAGGTCTGGGCCGATATTCTCGCCACCCTGCCGAAAATCAACCCGAGCCCGGGCACGCAGTATTTCAGTGATGCCGATGAGGTCATAAAGGCTGTCCAGACGAAATATCTCGCTGGCGGCTATCCAAACGGCAAGGCCGCGCTCGACGATGCCGCCCAGCAGATCGCTTCGGCGACGGGTCTGCCGCTCGCGAAATGAGCGACACTACCGGGCGTGCCTCCCAAGCCGCGCCCGGCGTCCCCGCCGCTCCAGAATCAAAGAAGTAGAGCGTGATGTCGTCCGAAAACCGCCT
>JBCNPI010000277.1:0-8127 GCA_039593415.1 Rhizobium sp.
ACGTGTGCGCATTGCGGCACGCGCCGGCAGCCCTCCACAGAATAATGAGTTGAGCACAGGATTTGTGAGCCGGATATTGAAACATCATTCATCCAGCATTGTGCGAAGGCCACAATCTAGTGTGGTGTGTTCCAGGCTGGTACACACCACACTAGATACCGATAACGCTGACCGATCTTGAATACGGGTGAAGTCACCGCTAACTCAAGTTACGACCCTACGGACTTTTAGCCTACGCGACGTCCTTGACCCTGGTGTTCAGCTGTAGAGACTGACCTCAGGAATCCGGTCGTTCAGAACGAACTCGCCGACCTCCTTGGCCTTGTAGAAGACCGGATCATGCAGGGTGTGCGTTCGCACATTGCGCCAGAATCGGTCGAAACGATATTTCTCCGCAGTCGAGCGGGCGCCGGTGAGCTCGAAAACGCGTGAGGTGATATCGAGCGAAACATGGGTCGCATGCACCTTCGCCGCATAGGCTTCGGCCGCCGCCTCGCCGCGCTCGCGCGCCGTCGCCTTGCTCCCTCTCGCAAGCGCCTCCTGCACGGCTGCTGCGGCGCTATCGGCTAGCGCGGCGGACGCCTTCAACGCGGCAGTGAATTCCCCGACGCGCTCGAGAATATAGGGGTCGTCCGATGCACGCCCGACGCCGGAGGTGACCCACGGCCGCGTCGTCGTTCGGACATACTCGACCGCCTCCCGCAACGCCCCTTCGGCCGCGCCGAGATAGAAATTCACGAAAACGAGCTGAATGAGCGGCGTGTTGAAGGTCGCAAGCACCGGCGCTTCGCCGCCGATCGTTGCCGCCCGGTCCAAATCCTCCTCATAGACAGGGAAATCATGGAATTCGACGCTGCCGCTGTCGGACAGGCGCTGACCGAAATTGTCCCAGTCGTCATTGGCCTTGTAACCTGCCCGGCTGGTCGAGACGGCAAAGCCGACGATCCTGTCATCGAGCGCGGCGTTGGCATTGATCCAGTCGGATACATGGGCGGCCGTGGAAAAGGATTTGCGGCCGTTCAGAACATAGCCATTGCCGCGCCGTGTCAGCACGAGGCCTGGATCGCGCGGATTGACGGCCGCCCCCCAATAGAGGCTGTTGGCAACCGTCTGGCCGCCGAGTTCCTGCGCGCGCGCCTCGTCGAAAGCCCAATAGACATATTGGCTGTTGACGTAGTGATAGCCGAGAAGCTGTCCAATGGAGCTTTCTCCGCGCGCAAGGATGCGCACCAGCCGCAAGCCATCCACCCAATCAAGACCGCCGCCACCGATTTGCGATGAATGCAGGGCGTTCAACAGTCCCGCATTCTTCAACTTGACGATTTCGCCCAGCGGTGGCCGACCTTCACGATCAAGCTCTGCGGCGCGCCTGGAAAGATCCGCGGAAATCTCTTCCGCTCTGGCAAAGAGGTCTTCTCGCGTGGCGCTTCGATTGCTCGCAAAGACGACGTTGGACTGGCTCATGATATGAACTCCGGTTGACGTGTTCCGGCCGGATCGAGAGACCCCGCCGGCAGATCGAAGTCGGCTGCTTAGAAAAGCTTCTCCGGTATCCAGCTTGCGGTCACCGCATCGCTGGTGCTGAAGGCGGGGATCTTCCGCGCCAGTTCCTCGATCGTCTGGACCTTGGCCGCGCGAAGCCCCTCCTGCGTCAATAGTGTCGGCTTGACGGCGATCTGATGCGGAACCTCCTGCCCAGCGATCTGCAGAGCGGCGGCACGGATGGAGACGGCACCGACAACGGCTGGATTGGTCGCGACCGTCGCCACCCAAGGACTGTCCGGCTCGGCAATTTCCTGAATGTCCGCCGTCGATACGTCGGCAGAATAAATCTTCAGCTTGTTGACGATGCCGAGATCCGTTGCGGCAAGCTTCACGCCACGCGCAAATTCGTCATAGGGGGCGAAGACGACGGTGATATCGGGATTGGCCGCAAGTGCCGCTTTCGCCTGATCGGCCGTGGAGGTTGCCGTCGTATCGCTGACATTGCCGAAGCGGGCCTTTTCGACGACGCCGGCATTCTGCTTCTTGAACGTTTCCCAGACTTCGTTGCGGCGATCGAGCGGCGCAAACCCGGCAACATAGACATAGCCCGCCTTGAAGCTGCTGCCATTCTCCTTGACGGCCTGCTTCAAGGCGAGATCGGCAAGCTCGTGATCGCTCTGCTCGACCTGCGGGACCTTCGGATTGTTGAGATTGACATCGAAGGCAACGACCTTGATACCTTTGTCCAGCGCCTGCTGGACCACGTCACCGAGCGATTCCGGCAAGCCGTGATCGATGACGATGGCGGAGACGCCGAGATTGATCGCCTGGAGGATCTGTTCGCGCTGCGCGGCGGCATCCTGACGGCCGGGAAAAACGCGCAGATCGATGGAGAGCGCCTTGGCCTGTGCTTCCGCGCCGGCCTGATAGGCCTGGAAGAAATCGCCGGCGGAGATGTAGCTGACCAGGGCAACCTTCACGCCACCCCTGTCAAAGGGTGGAGGCGCTCCCTTCACACCGCCAGCGAGCGCAACCTGGGTCAGGAGAAGCGGGGCAATCGCCGACAAGGCAAGCCGTGTGATCAATTTCATCATCGCGATCCTTAACGATCAATCGGAAGCGTCGTCTGACGGGCGATAAGCCTGCGGCGCATATAATTATTAGATATAAACTCTATGTTTTTAGTAGATTTAATCATTCCATTTTGGCTGCCTTCTGAGATTCTTTGTTCGCCTGCTGAATGGTTGGCGGCAACGACTTGCCCGACGCCGTGCGATCCGCGCCGTCGTCGCAGTCCCCCCTGCAGCGGCGGTAGCAACCGCAAAACCCAATATGCCGATCGAGAGGGGGCGCCATGGAAATTTCCACTTGCGCTCCCGTTTTGGAAAAACGTTTCTCTGTAATTATTTAAATCTATCTATTTTGTAATCTATTCGCATTTTGAATTGCTGGAAAGGTGCTTTCATGACCAAGGGACAAACGACCGGACTTGGACGCCGGGATCTTCTGAAGTGGACGGCGGTTGCCGGAACCGCGCTCGCGGCATCGAGCATCCTGTCGAAAACCGCCGCCGCTGCCGACGATGCATTGTCGCTGAAAGGCAAACGCGTCGCCATCAGCGCAACCGGAACCGACCACTATTTCGATCTGCAGGCCTATAATGCCCAGATCGACGAAGTGAAGCGTCTGGGCGGCACACCGATTGCCGTCGATGCTGGCCGCAATGACGGCAAGCTGGTGTCGCAACTGCAAACGCTGATCGCGCAGAAACCCGACGCCATCGTCCAGATCCTCGGCACGCTGAGCGTCATCGATCCCTGGCTGAAAAAAGCCCGCGATGCCGGTATTCCCGTCTTGACGGTCGATGTCGGCTCGACCAACTCGCTCAACAATACCACCTCGGACAATTGGGGCATCGGCAAGGACCTTGCGCTGCAGCTTGTCTCCGATATCGGCGGTGAAGGCAACGTCGTGGTCTTCAACGGCTTTTATGGCGTGACGCCCTGCGCGATCCGCTACGATCAGCTCGTCAATGTCGTCAAATATTTCCCGAAGGTGAAGATTATTCAGCCGGAGCTGAGGGATGTCATCCCCAACACGGTTCAGGACGCCTTCACGCAGATCACCGCGATCCTCAACAGGTATCCGGAGAAGGGTTCGATCAAGGCGATCTGGTCCGCCTGGGATATTCCGCAACTCGGCGCCACGCAGGCTCTGGCTGCCGCCGGCCGCACGGAGATCCGCACCTATGGCGTCGATGGCAGCCCGGAAGTGCTGCAGCTCGTTGCCGATCCCAATTCGCCGGCGGGCGCGGATGCTGCCCAGCAGCCCGCGGAAATCGGCCGCACCGCCATCCGCAATGTCGCCAAGCTGCTTGCGGGGCAGACGCTGCCGCGCGAGACCTACGTCCCTGCCCTGCTAGCCAACAAGCACAACGTCGCCGACGTAATCAAGACACTCGGCATCGGTTGATCGGCAAACAGGCGATGCGGGTCGCGCCGCCTCGCCCCCAACGCAAAGGTTTTTTTCATGACCGTAACCGGGCAGGCGGACAGCCCGCCGTATATCCTGCGTTTCGACGGCATCGTTAAGCGCTTCGGTGGCGCCCAGGCACTGGCCGGAGCCTCGCTTGCCGTCAAGCGCGGCACCGTCCACGGACTTGTCGGACAGAATGGTGCCGGCAAATCCACGCTGATCAAGCTCTTGGCCGGTCTGCACACCCCGGATGAGGGCAGCATCGAAATCGAGGGGCGGGTCTATGATCGTTTAACGCCGCACTTGTGCGAAGAACTCGGTATTCACTTCATCCATCAGGATCGGCTGCTTGTTCCGACATTTACGGTTGGAGAGTCTCTTTTTCTTGGGCGCGAAATTTGCCTCGGCAAGACACCCTTGCTTGATCGCAGCGCCATGCAACGCCGCGCCGCCGAAATCCTTGCCAACTATTTCGGCGTGGATCTGCCGAAGAATGCTTTGATCAGCGAGCTTTCGACGGCGGAGCGGCAGATCGTGCAAATCACCCGCGCATTGCTGCACAAGCCGAAGATTCTCGTCTTCGACGAGCCGACCGCTGCGCTGGTGCACCAGGAGGCCGAGATTCTGTTCCGCCTCATCCGCCGTCTGCGCAATGAAGGCGTGACCATTATCTATGTCTCGCATTACCTCAATGAAATCGAAGCCTTGTGCGACGATGTTACAGTTCTGCGCAATGGCGTCGATATTGCTTATCTGACGGGAAGCGAAATCTCGGCCGGCAAGATTGCAAGCCTGATGGTCGAGCGAGATATCGCCGACATGTTCCCTAAACGGAAGATCGAGCTCGGCAGGGAAATCCTCAAGATCAAGAATCTCTCGGCAACCGGCCGTTTCCATGACGTCAGCTTCTCACTGCGTCGCGGCGAGATCCTCGGCATTACGGGCTTGCTCGGCTCAGGGGCAAAGGATCTCGTTCGCACCCTGTTTGGGCTGCAGACGGCAACGAGCGGAGCAATCGATATCGACGCCCGAGGCCTGAAGCCGGGCAATCCCGTCGAAGCGGTCGATCATCAAATCGCCCTGGTGCCGGAGGATCGGCGTGGCCACGGCGTAGGCCTCGAACTCAGCCTCCGCGAAAACATGACGCTGTCGAGCCTTGGCCGCTATACGCGTTTCGGCTTCATCAATCGCAAGCGGGAAGGTGACGATGCCGACGAACTGATCAAGCGGCTGCAGATCAAGACAACCGGACGTGAGGCGCTGGTGCGCACGCTTTCGGGCGGCAACCAGCAGAAGGTGGCGATTGCCAAATGGCTGAGCCGCCGATCAGAAATCTATCTGCTGGACGAGCCCACCGTCGGCGTCGACATCGGCTCGAAGGTCGAAATCTATTCGCTGATCGGCGAGCTTGCCGCCCGCGGCACCGGCGTGATCGTGCTGTCCTCGGACCTTCAGGAGCTTGTAGGCATCACCGACAGGATTCTCGTCCTGTTCCGAGGCCGCGTGACGCGCGAACTGATCTCCTCCGAGACCACAACGGACGAAGTGCTGTCGGCGTCGACCGGCACTCTGGAAGGATTGCGCCATGTCGGCTGACGTTCAATTTGCCTCCCTCCCTGACGATAGGAAAGCGCCTGCGCTGCCAGCCGGCGGCAAGCTTGCGGCCACTGCCTTGCGGTTTGGTTCGCTGCTTGCCTTCTTAGCTATACTTGTCATTTTCGCATCGACCGCCCCGTATTTCCTGACGGTCGGCAACATAGGCAATGTGCTCGGACAATCGGCCATTTCCGGCGTTCTCGCCATCGGGCTGACGGTCGTCTTGATCGCTGGCGGCTCCAATGTCGTCACCGGGGGCATCGACCTTTCGCTTGCGGCCAATATGGGGCTGAGCGCTGCCGTCTATGCAACCCTTATCCAACTCGGCTTTACCGACGTGGTCGCCGGGGCGGGGGCACTGGCCACAGGCCTTGCGATCGGCGTCGTCAATGCGCTGGCGGTCGTCCTTGCAGGCATCGTGCCGCTGCTGGCAACCCTTGCCGTGATGAATGTCGTCTCCGGGCTGGAGCTGGTCCTGACGCAGAACACCGTACTTCCCGCCTCGACCGACGTGCTCTCAGTGCTTTCATCTTCGGACGGCTTTGGGATTCCCGTCCTCGCCTACGTGCTGATCGGCTTCACCATTATCGTCACGGCGATCGTGCAGTTCACTCCGCTCGGCTTGAGGCTCTATGCTGTCGGCGAGTTTCCGGAGGCCGCACGGGCAGCCGGATTGCCGTTGAAGAGCCTCACTGCCGGCGCTTTCGTCGCCAGCGGGTTCTGCGGCGGAATTGCCGGCATCCTCTCCGTCGCCTATCTCAGCGGCAGCACCACCGGTTCGGGCGAGATGCTGCTTCCCGTCGTCGTCACCGCATTGCTCGGCTCGGTCTTTTCCCGCCGGCTCGTGCCAACTGTCGGCGGCACGCTGATCTCGACGCTGTTCGTCGGCTTCCTCATCAATGGCTTTCAGCTGCTCAACCTGCCCAGCACGCTGGTCAGCGGCGTTCAGGGCCTCCTGATCCTCGTCGTGGTCTCGGCCACCACCCTGCTTCGTAGACAGGAGATCTGACCCATGTCCGCTGCAATCGCCCCGGTACGGTCCTTTGCCAAGCTTGCACGCTATGGGCTGGTCTTCGCCCTTATCGTCGTCTTCTTGCTGTTTGCGACCGTGGCGCCGACATTTCTGAGTGCCGGCAACCTGCAGAGCATTCTCGTCAACAACTTCACGCTGCTGGCGATCGTGTCGATCGCCATGACCTTTGCCGTTGCCGCCGGCGGCATCGACCTTTCCGTCGGAACGGCCGTCGATTTCGCGAGTTTTGCCTTCCTCTCCAGCATCTTGGCGGGCCTATCCGTGCCCCTGGCGGCGCTGGCGGGCCTTGGTGCCGGTGCGCTGGTCGGCGCCTTCAATGCGGTACTGATTTCGGGGATAGGCGTGTCGCCGTTCCTCGCCACGCTTGGGACGCTGTTCATCGGCCGCAGCCTTCAGCAGTTGCTCACGGATGGGGGCAATCCGGTCTATCTGCCTCCATCGGGAGTGCCCGAAGCATTCCGCTTCATCGGCCATGGAGCGTTTGGCAACATTCCCGTACCGCTCTTGATCGCAGCCGTAATCATCGCAGGTGCAGCGCTGCTATTTGCGCGCATGCGCTTCGGCCGCGTCGTCCTTGCCATCGGCATCCAGCCACGCACGGTGCGCTATTCGGGGATCGCGCTGGCAAAACATACGGTCATCACCTTCATTCTCGCAAGCACGATCGCCGCTTTCGCCGGGCTGATCCTGACGGCGACCGTGACCGTCTATATGCCCTCCTCCGGCAACGGCTTCATGCTGAACGCCATCGGCGCCACCTTTATCGGCACGACTTTTTCGCCGCTGGGGCGGCCAAACGTCGCCGGCACGGTGCTTGGCGTCCTGCTTTTGAGCATCGTCGCCAATGGCCTGCTGCTGACAGGCCTGACCTTCCGTTGGCAGCAGGTCGTCACCGGTCTGCTGATCTTCTCCGTGCTCGCCTTCAGCTTCGTCAACAAGAAAGCCGCCGGCGCTTGAGCGCCGGCTGAACGATACAATCGCAGGAAAAGCAAGATGACACGCCAAATCAGGCTCAATGCCTTCGACATGAATTGCGTCGGACACCAGTCACCGGGCCTCTGGCGCCATCCGCGCGACAAGTCCTGGACCTACAAGGATCTCGACTATTGGGTCCATCTGGCAAAGACGTTGGAGCGCGGCAAGTTCGACGGGCTCTTCATCGCCGATGTGCTCGGGGTCTACGACGTCCTGAACGGCAATGTCGATGCGGCATTGCGCCATTCGGCGCAAGTGCCGGTCAACGATCCGCTGCAGCTCATCCCGACCATGGCCTACGAGACCGAGCATCTCGGCTTCGGGCTGACCGCCTCGCTCTCCTTCGAGCATCCTTATACCTTCGCCCGGCGCATCTCGACGCTCGATCATCTGACGAAGGGGCGCGTCGGCTGGAACATCGTCACCTCCTATTTGAATAGCGGTGCCTTGAACATCGGCCAGTCGGCGCAGACGCAGCATGACGACCGCTATGCGCTGGCCGAGGAATATCTCGAAGTCTGCTACAAGCTGTGGGAGGGCAGCTGGGAGGACGACGCCGTCAT
>JBCNPI010000278.1:0-8081 GCA_039593415.1 Rhizobium sp.
GCTGGTGGTGCCCATCGTCTTCTTCCAGCATTTCCAGGCGAAGGCCGATGAGAAGGGGAGATAACAAATGATCCGCTGGTCCCGCTTCAACATCGTCTCAGTCACGCTCGGCCTGGCCTTCCTCTATCTGCCGATCCTGCTGCTGGTCATCTACTCTTTCAACAGCTCCCGGCTGGTCACGGTCTGGGGCGGTTTCTCGACGCAATGGTACGTGCATCTCTTCAGCAACGACACCATGCTGGATGCCGCCTGGCTGACGGTGCGCATCGCTCTCCTGTCGGCAACGATTGCCACCGTGCTCGGCACCTTTGCGGCAATCACCTTGGTACGCTACACGCGTTTTCGGGGTCGCATCCTGTTCTCGGGCATGATCTACGCGCCGCTGGTCATGCCAGACGTCATCACTGGCCTGTCGCTGCTGCTGCTCTTTGTCACGTCAGGTGTCGATCGCGGCTTTTGGACGATCGTCATGGCGCATACCACGCTGACCATGTGCTTCGTCGCCGTCGTCGTGCAGTCGCGCCTTCTGACCTTCGATCGCTCCATCGAGGAAGCAGCGATGGATCTCGGCGCCCCGCCCGTGCGCACCTTCTTCGAGGTGACGCTGCCGATCATCGCCCCGGCCGTGTTCTCCGGCTGGGTGCTGGCCCTGACGCTGTCGCTCGACGATCTAGTGATAGCGACCTTCGCATCCGGCGCCGGTGCCAAGACCCTGCCGATGCTGATCTACAGCCAGGTCAAGCTTGGCGTGACCCCGGAAATCAACGCCATCTGCACGATCCTGATCGGCGTCGTCGCCGTCGGCGTCATATGCGCTTCCATCGTGACGAAGCGCCGCGAAGTCCAAAGACAGAGGGACGAGCAGGCCGCCGCCGCGGCCTGAGGCGCGGCCCGAGCTGTGCGGGGCCTCGAACGGCCCGGTGCAATTCCAGGAAAAGTGCGCAGCGTTTTCCATCTGGAATTGCCAGCAACAAGGCAGTTACGCAGTTCAGAGTTTTCGTGAAAAGCTGAACCGCTTTATTGCTGCTGGGGTGGCTGCGCCGGCTTCTGCAGAAGCGTGGCGACCGGGGAGACGACGGGGTTCGGCCAAGTGCCCCCGATGAAGAAGGGCAGCATCGGCAATTCGCCCGCATCGGAAGGCGATGTCGCTTCGATCGCGCCCGAGAGTGCCAGACCATTGGTGCGGAACGGGACGACGCCGTTGAGCGTGACCGTTTCGTTGCGTCCCGTGATCGAAGCATCTTTTACTTCGGCCGACCCCTTCGCAAAACTTGCATCGACATTGATGCTGTCGAAGTCGAAAGATGAACTGGCAATATCGCTCATCCGGAAGAAGGCTTTCTCCGCGGCAAGCGTCCGGAAGGTGGAGATATCGAATTGCCGAAACGACCCCGCCGCTGAAGTGAAGTGCATCGTGCCGGCAACATCGCTAAGCGTAGCGACCCAGATCGGCTTGGAGGTGCTTAGCGCGAGATCGAGCGAACCCGATGATGGCATCGGCAGGGGGCCTATCAGTTTCAGCCGCGTGAAGAGGCCGCCGAAATCGGCATTTCGGATTGAAATCTGCAGTTTCCCGCCGCCGTCGAAGTCTCCCGGGGCGACCTCCAGATGCGCGGTCAGCGAACCCCCCTCAAAGCTGCTGTCGCCAATATCGAACTTCGCCTTGCCGCCGGCCACCAGCAGGCTCGCACCGATATTTTCGAACTGGAAGGGACCGAGCGACGCTTTGTTCGACGAGAGGCGCATATCGAGGTCGAGCCGCTGCAATGGATTGCCATTCAGAAAGGCATCTATGGCGGTTTCGGCTGCAAGGCGCACGGAGAAGGCGGCCAGGAACGGATTGAGGTTCATCTGGTCGAAGGCGAGTGTGCCGGAAACCTTCGGTTTGCCCGTCGACGTATAGTTCAGGTCCATGATGCCGGAGCCTGCGGAATCATTGACCTTGAAATTGAGGTTGTTGAAGCGCAGGCCGTTGTCGATCGCGGCGATGTCGGCGCTGAGTGAAACATTCTTGAGGGTGTCGGCGGCCGGCAGATGTTGTCCGCTCCAGGCGAGGAAGGAGGGCACGTTCGGCACGCTGAGCTCCAGATTGCCCGAAAGCGCCGAAAAATCCGATATGCTGGCGATGCCGGCATAGGTCCAGCTGATCAGCGGAGAGATGAAGCTGGTTTTTGTATCCACATTCTTGCCAGCAAAGAAGAGCAATGGCTGGGTCGAGTTGAAATTGAGTTTGATGTCCTGGTCGTTGAAACGTGCGAGGATTACCGCAGTCATCGCCTGGGAGAGCCTTGGCCAAGAAATATCGGCATTGACGGCATTCAGCTTATAGACGTTACCGCTGCGCTCGTCAGTCATCTCGATGCTGCCGTCTTCGATGGTCAGCATGCCGATGGCGGCGTCCTGATCCTTTCGCATCTCCAGACCCTCGCCGGAGGAGGCCTCGGCCTGCTCGATCGCCTTGGAAAGGCGACCTTCGTTCGTCCAGTCGATCAGGCCATTTTCGTCGCGGCGGATATAAAGGATGGGGCGCAGGAAATGGAATTCATGAAAATGCGCATGGCCGCGGATTGCCGACCAAAGCGAAAAGTCAGCGGAAAGACTGTCGACATGGCCAAGGACCTTGCCGTTCCTCGTGGGCTCGCGAATAGTGACCTGATTGAGCGTCACACGCGGCGTAGGCCAGAAATCCAGTGTCGGGTCGCCTTCGATCTGGGCACGATATCCCGTCCATTCCGAAAGTACCCTCTCGATGCCGGAACGCACCAGCCCGCTTGAGATCAGGAAAGGCGCAGTCGCTCTGAAGACAGCGAACAGGATAAGGATCGTGAGAAGAATGATGCCGGTCGTGCGAGCGACGGCTGGCAGCCAGCGCGAAGCCGATCGCATCGTCAACCGCCACTTGTTGTTTCTCGACGCTCTCATGATCCCGTGGAGACTCTCGAACTGATAGGGATGCTCTGCCTATGCTTGCCGGATATAGGAAATATTTGGCGGATGCAAACATCATGCATCGGTAATACCCGCACCACCCTGGCTTTATAATGCGCTGCAGCATTGTTATATAGAGCGAAAACCGGAGGAGAGAAATATGCAGGATCAGCAGCCGCTCTGGACGCCGTCGGAAGATTTTCGCCGCCAGAGCCCGATGTTTGTTTTCATGCAGGAATGCAACCGCCGTTTCGGCCTGTCTTTATCCGACTTTTCCGGCCTCCACGCCTGGTCCATCGCCGACCGCGAAAACTTCTGGACCGCCGTCTGGGATTTCTGCGGTTTGAAGGGCGAACGCGGAGACCGGGCGCTTGTCGATGGCGACGTTATGCTGGAGGCCCGCTTCTTTCCCGATGCCAAGCTGAATTTCGCCGAAAACCTGTTGTCGCGAAGCGGAGAAGGCGATGCGCTGGTGTTCTGGGGCGAGGACAAGGTGCGCGATCGCTGGTCGTGGAACCGGCTGGCGGCAATGGTATCGCGCCTGCAGCAGGCCTATCGCGCCCTTGGGATCGGCAAGGGAGACCGCGTGGCGGCGATGATGCCGAACATGCCCGAGACCATCGCCTGCATGCTGGCGGCGGCGTCGATCGGTGCGATCTGGTCTTCCTGTTCTCCGGATTTCGGCGAGCAGGGTGTGATGGATCGCTTCGGCCAGATCGAGCCGAAGCTCTTCATTGCCTGCAGCGGCTACTGGTATGGCGGCAAATTGCAGGACGTCACCGCCAAGGCCGGCGCCATTGCGCAGCGCCTGAAGGCGCCTGCCGTCATCGTGCCCTATGCCGGCAATGCCGAAGCGGTCGTTGCGGCGACGCCTGGCGCGCGGACCCTCGATGATCTGATTGCACCCTTTGGGGCAAGAACGGTCGAGTTCGAACTGGTATCTTTCGCCCATCCGCTGTTCATCCTGTTTTCTTCGGGCACGACCGGTGTTCCGAAATGCATCGTGCATTCCACCGGCGGCGCGCTGCTGCAGCTCATTAAGGAACATCGTCTGCATTGCGGCGTCGTGCCGGGCGAAAAGGTCTTTTATTTTACCACCTGCGGCTGGATGATGTGGAATTGGCTGGTGACGGGCCTTGCCGCCGGCGCCACGCTCTGCCTTTACGATGGATCGCCTTTCGCTCCCGACGGCAACATCCTGTTCGACTATGCCCAGGAAGAGAAATTCGCGCTATTCGGTACGTCGGCCAAATATATCGACGCCGTCCACAAGAGCGGCCTCACGCCGAAGACCTCGCACGAACTTTCGAGCCTGCGGCTGATGACCTCAACCGGCTCGCCGCTGTCGCCGGAAGGCTTTTCCTTCGTCTATGAAGGCATCAAGGACGACATCCAGCTGGCCTCGATTTCCGGGGGCACCGATATCGTTTCCTGCTTCGTGCTCGGCAATCCCCTTCAGCCGGTCTGGCGCGGCGAGATCCAGGGGCCGGGTCTCGGCCTCGCCGTCGATGTCTGGAACGACGAGGGCAAGCCGGTGCGCGGCGAAAAGGGTGAACTGGTCTGCACCAAGGCCTTCCCTTCCATGCCGGTCATGTTCTGGAACGATCCGGAACGTGCCAAATATCGTGCTGCCTATTTCGAGCGCTTCGACAATATCTGGTGTCATGGCGATTTCGCCGAGTGGACACCGCATGGCGGCCTCATCATTCACGGCCGCTCGGACGCGACGCTCAACCCGGGCGGCGTGCGCATAGGAACGGCCGAGATCTACAATCAGGTCGAGCAGATCCCGGAAGTTCTGGAGGCGCTCTGCATCGGTCAGGAATGGGATGATGACGTCCGCGTCGTGCTTTTCGTCCGCCTTGCCGTCGGCGTCTCTCTGACGGAAGATCTGGTCAAGGCGATGAAGACCCGCATTCGCACCGGTGCCTCCCCACGCCATGTGCCGGCCAAGATCATCGCTGTTGCCGATATTCCGCGCACGAAATCCGGCAAGATCGTCGAGCTTGCCGTGCGGGAGGTCGTTCATGGCCGCCCGGTCAAGAACAAGGAGGCGCTCGCCAATCCGGAAGCGCTGGATCTCTTTGCGGAGCTGGAAGAGCTGAAGAATTAAGGCGGACCTTAAAATTGAGGGGCAAACGATAGCCCTCATCTGGTAACCCTGCGTTAAGAAAGCTTGGTCAAAAGTAAAGGCCAACTTGAGGCCGTTCGCATGAGCTGGAGCGGATTGGAGCTGCTTTGGCTCCCGAGACATGAAGTTCACCGACTCGAGCTTGCTTTAGACAGCATCAACTTCAAAGGCAGCGCGCTTCGCTGCCTTTTTTTCGTTTCGCTCTGCGCGGGGGCGCGTCCGCTCTGTACATTGGCCCGCCAAGCAAGTATGTGCTTCGCGTGAAGAAGAGGTTCGCGACGTGCGAGCCGCGATGATCGCCGCCGTTTGGCGCGCGAAGAATTCCGAAAGACAGATGATGACTGAATTCGAAGGCATCGCTCCTGCGATCGCCCAGGCTTTGGCAAAGCGTGGTTATGAAACGCTGACGCCGGTGCAGAAGGCCATGCTGGATCCGGGCCTCGCCGGCAAGGACGCTCTTGTTTCGGCCCAGACCGGCTCCGGCAAGACGGTTGCCTTCGGCCTGGCGCTGGCGCCCGGCCTCCTTGATGGCGCGGAACGGTTTGGTCCCGCCGGCGCGCCTCTGGCGCTGGCGATTGCGCCGACCCGCGAACTGGCGCTGCAGGTGCAGCGCGAGCTGGAATGGCTCTATGGGCTGACGGGGGCGACGATCGCCTCCTGCGTCGGCGGCATGGACATGCGTACGGAACGGCGGACACTGGAGCGCGGCGCTCATATCGTCGTCGGCACGCCCGGCCGGCTCTGCGATCATATCCGCCGCAACTCCCTCGACATATCGCAACTGCGTGCCGTCGTGCTCGACGAGGCCGACGAAATGCTCGATCTCGGCTTCCGCGAAGATTTGGAATTCATTCTGGAATCCGCACCTTCCGAGCGCCGCACCTTGATGTTTTCCGCCACCGTGCCGCGCTCGATCGCCAAGCTTGCCGAAAACTATCAGCGCGATGCCGTCCGCATCGCCACCGCCTCCGAGGCCAAGCAGCATGTCGATATCGACTATCGCGCACTGACCGTGGTTCCGAGCGACAGGGAAAACGCCATCATCAATGTGCTGCGCTATTATGAAGCGCGCAACGCCATCGTTTTCTGCTCGACGCGCGCTGCCGTCAATCATCTGACGGCGCGGTTCAACAATCGTGGCTTTTCGGTCGTTGCGCTCTCAGGCGAGCTCAGTCAGAACGAGCGCACGCACGCGCTGCAGGCCATGCGCGACGGACGCGCCCGCGTCTGCATCGCCACCGACGTCGCCGCCCGCGGCATCGATCTTCCGGGGTTGGAGCTGGTCATTCATGCCGATCTGCCGACCAATCCGGACACGCTGTTGCATCGCAGCGGCCGCACCGGCCGCGCCGGCAACAAGGGCGTCAGCGCCATGATCGTGCCGCTCAGTGCCCGCCGACGCACCGAACGCCTGCTGGAAGCCGCCCGCATCCGCGCCACCTGGGCAAAGCCGCCGTCGGCCGACGAGGTGAGCCAGCGCGACGACGAGCGGCTTCTCGCCGATCCGGTGTTTGCCGGACCGCTTGCCGAAGACGAGCGGGCGATCGTCCAGCAATTGCTGGAGCGCCATGGCGCCGAGCAGGTAGCGGCTGCATTCCTGCGCCAATACCGCGCGGGTCATTCAGCGCCCGAGGAGTTGCAGGACGTGCCGGCCGAAGGCGAGCGCAGGAAGCCGCGTCGGGATGACTTCCCGGTTACGCCTCGCGATGAGGGCTCTTCCGCAGGACGAAACGATTTCACCGACGGCGTCTGGGTATCGCTCTCCGTCGGTCGCAAGCAGAATGCCGAGCCACGCTGGTTGATCCCCATGCTTTGCCGCAACGGCAACCTGACCAAGCGTGACATCGGCGCGATTAAGATGCAGCCCGAGGAAACCTTCGTAGAACTTGCGCCCGATAGTGCCGAGCGCTTCCTTTCGGCTATCGGCCCGGACAAGACGCTGGAGCGTGGCATCCGCGTTAAACAGCTCGCCGGCATGCCGGATTTCCAGGCGAAGCGGGAAGATGGCTTCGCAAAGAAGAAGTCTTTCGCCGACAAGGGACCTCGTTCGAACGACGGCCCGAAGCCGAAATGGAAGTCCGACCGCAAGCCGGAGAGGGCGCATGCCGGCGAGGGCGGCGTTTCCGAACGATCCGACAAGAAGCCCTGGGCTAAAAAGCCCGGCAAGCCGAACTTCGCCAAGAATGATGGCGGCCCTCCGAAGGGCGGCAAACCGAATTCCAGGGCCGCGCGCAAGGCTGCGCGGACTCCGGGGGGGTGATTCTGTCACCGGGCTCGAGGGGACTGCAGCCCCCTTGGCGCTATCTCCGCATCTCCCGGCAAGGGGAAGGCCGGTAATCCCGGCACCGCTACTCGAAGAAGATCAAGCTCGACGGCGATGGTGGCAAGGGTTTTACGTTCACATTTTGAAAGCCGGCACGCCTAGCCATCTCGGCCAAATCCTTCTGCGTGTAGGCTTCGCCTCTTGGCGTGCTGGCCAGCATTTCCCACGAGAAAGCGGCCGGGAAGGGTGGCGAGACGAGATCGTCGTTCGGCACGAAGTCCACAGCAACCACCTTGCCGCCGGCGCTCAGGCTTGCCCGGCTCTTCCTTAGCAACCCTGCGCAGGTTTCCAGGTCAAAGTGATGCAGGAAGTTCGGCAGCAGGATAAGATCATAATCCGTGCCCCAGTCGACTTCGAATGCGCTGCCGGGAATGACTTTGTAGCGTTCGGCGACGCCAAATTGCCGCGCATTATGTTTTGCTAATTCCAGAACGGAGCCCCAATCGACCGCAACGATCTCGGCCGAAGGAAAAGTCTTCGCCATCTCGATCCCGAAAAGTCCATGCCCTGCGGCGATATCGAGTATCTTCCTTGGTTGCGTGGGCAGCTTGGCCATCTCGGCGGCGAGGCTGATGGCGCTGCCGCCCGTGAACGAGCCCATGCCGCGAGCAAATTTCACCCAGACCGGATTATCCGGAGACATGTTTGCCAATCCAATGGGCCCCCCGGTGCGGACATAGGAAGTCCTATCGTCCAGGA
>JBCNPI010000279.1:0-8052 GCA_039593415.1 Rhizobium sp.
AAAGCCCGCAATGTGGTGGTGGCGGGCTATGCGATCGAAACGCCACGACTGTTGCTGAATTCGGCGACTTCGAAATTTCCCGACGGGCTTGCGAATAGCTCCGGACTTGTCGGCAAGAACCTGATGGTCCAATCAAATCAGGCAGTCTGGGGACACATGGATCAGGAGATCCGCTCCTATAAAGGTCCGCCCTCTCTCGCGATTACCGAGCACTGGAACTACGAAGACAAAGGCAAAGACTTCTTCGGAGGGTATAGCTATATGAGCCAGGGTCCTCTGCCGATCGTATGGGCCAATACGCTTGCTGCAAAAAGAGGGCTTTGGGGTTCTGCTCTTTCAGCCGAAATGCAGAATTACAATCACAGCGTGGGACTGAAGATCGTAGGCGAATGCCTGCCCCAGGAGCGCAATCGGGTCACACTTGCTGAAGAGCGGGATCAGCACGGCATACCGATTGCGCGGGTATCCTATAGCTACTGCGACAATGATCGGCGCCTCATCCGTCATGCTTTGAATTTCATGGGCGAAGCGCTGCGAGCCGCGGGTGCACGCGACATCTGGGAGGAAGACGATGATACCTGCCATCTGAACGGGACAGCGCGCATGGGAGACAATCCGCAGGCGAGCGTCGTCAATGCCGATTGTCGTAGTTGGGATATTCCTAATCTATGGATCTGTGACGGTTCGGTCTTTCCGACGGTCGGTGGGGTCAATCCCTCGCTCACCATTCAAGCGATTGCTTGTCGGACAGCAGACAGGATTCGAACCTTGGCACCCAACGGAGAGCTCTGACGACGGCAGCCAACGATCTCAGCTTGCCCCGTAAGCGGCGAGTGCGCGAATTTGCGAGAGACAGCAAGGGAACGCTCATTCGCAAGATGAGCTTTCTATATTTCCCTGTAGATCCGAAAGGAAATTAAGCCCGCCTCCTGCGACGCAATCAGGATCAGACGCGCAAGACAGTGCGGCGCGAACGGGCGTCATATCCAACCAGCGAAAGAGCCAATCCCGTCACCGCCGCATTTGTCACTGGTTCTTCAGATCATTGCGCATTTTGGCGACATCGGCGGACTTTACGGCCGGTGCGGCATTTCCCCAGCTGTTGTGAATATAGGTCAGGACATTCGCAACCTGTTCATCGGACATGTCCCAGTCAAAGGCTGGCATGGCAGGTGAGGTGCTGACGGCATTGGTGGCACCGGCTCGACTTCCGGCAAGCACGGCATGGATCAGCGACGTCGCGTCGTCGGCGTTGACAAGCGGCGCGCTGGCCAGTCTGCAAGACACCGGCAAGAAGACAAAGGCGGATTCAAGCAAGAATAGCGGCGGGTGCAACAATCAAGCCAATGCCATGAGCGCGACTTCCGCCAATCAGGAGCAAGCGGGTTCACAGAGCTGCGACTGACTGCTCCGGCTCAACGGCAGAAAGCCCGCTCAAGGCGCGTGAGCTCCTTGAACCGGCGAAGTTGAGACCCTTGGCTGCGCGCAACGACGGTGACCCGAAGCGGCGATGATTGCCTTGTCCGGCGCGGTGCTGGTTCAATGACCCAAAAATCTTGCCACAAGGGGCGCCGCGAACTCCAAAGTCGTCGCTCCTCCCGAGGGTGCGGCCACCAAAGCAATCACATTATAGCAGATGATCACCGTCAGTTTGCTCACGGGAAGACAGCCGCCGTCTGGGAGATCTGCCGGGTTCCGGCTCGGGACGTGGGCTCAGCCGCTTGTGTTCGAGAAACATGTTCTTGGGCCTAGCTTGTACATTGCGTTTGGGAGCAATTGCCGGGCCCATAAATCGGCGCCGAAGGTACCGACTAAAACTGACGCCCTGCGTTCGACCCGCAAACTGCACCATGCCGTGAATGTTCCATGCTGCCGACCTAAAGCGCCATGGGAACTTGATCCGGCGCGACGGGCCTTATCGAGTAATCTTGCGGTGCCGTGCCCGAGGCGTCCAGCCGGACCTTGCGTGTCGCTGGGATGTGTTGCGGTAAATGGGGAATAGCTTAAGGCTTGGCGATAATTCCATGTCTTCGAGATCGATACGTCCCACAATGAGCTGCTGCCGCGACCAGCCATGATGTGGAATGCTCCGACGACAATGGAGTGATGAGAGCGGCAGGCGATGAAGCCGAGCCGAACCGCCCCCTCGCCTATTCTCCGCTGACAATCTGCATCAATGATTTGTCTATCCTTCGCGCCTCAACCGGCGTACGGATCACGGTCGCGCCGTGACCGTGACGCCGCCATGATATCGATAGCCGGTGCGAGCAGGTCATGCCTCTTGGCGAAGGCCGCAAACAAGCCGCGGACGGTCTCAGCTTCGATTTCACCCCGAAGTGCCGCTTTGCAGGCCCCCAACGCGACCGAATGCGCGTCATCTTTAGCCGAGGCGGGCCATTCCGAAAGATGTCGATAGGCATCCATCACGCCACGGATCTTCACCGGAACGCCCAAGCCGACCAGAACGGATACAGGCTCCTTGAACAAATCGGATTTCATTTTGACATTCCCTTCAACCCCAATGGTGACCGGCGCCATCGCAACGGCGCCCTTCCAAAGATCAATCTTTGCTCAAGCCGCCTTTTGCGCATCGATCTGCGCTGGAGCGAGCGGAGCTGGCGCGCCCTGCTCGGTCAATATGTCGATCTTTCGTGGCTTCAACGCCTCTGGAACCTCACGAATGAGATCAATGGACAGGAGGCCGTTCTTCAGATCGGCGCTCGCCACTCTCACATGGTCGGCAAGCTCGAACCGGTGCTCGAATGGCCGACCCCCAATGCCGCGATGCAAATAGCCTTCCGCTGGCGCTTCCTGCTTTTTACCGGTGACGGTCAGAAGATTGGATTGAAACGTGACATCAAGGTCGCCCTGTCCGAAGCCCGCCACCGCGATCGAAATACGGTAGCTGTCGTCGCCGGTCTTAGCAATGTCATAGGGTGGCCAATCGCTGATCGAGCGGGCGCGCTGCGCATTTTCCAGCAGATTGAAGACGCGGTCGAATCCAATGCTCGAACGAAAGAGCGGAGCATAGTCGTAAGATGTTGCCATAGCCATATCCTCCTTGAAGCAACATGGGTACGGAAGCGCCGAAAGACGCCGCTTCCAGCATAGCCAGCCCTGTTCTCAGCGGCTGTCGGCAGTCGATTTGGTTTTTCGAAATTTTGAGTTCAAGAGCTGCGATGGAAAAATTTCACTCTGCAGACGGTGCAGACAATCCCCTCTCCTGAGATAAAGCCCTTTCGAACCTCAATGCAGATGAAACTCACCGCCGGGATCGCGTCATTCGTTCGCGCCGAGCAAAGGTCGATGCTGACAGGCTGCTGCGTTTCGTTCCCAATGCATCTCAATTGCACCACTGTTGGGAATGAGGAGGAGTTCGGGGCAATGGGCACTTTTCATTGACGTGAAGGAGGGTTTCCTTTTCCTTTTCACCTCGTTAGCAGTCGCATGCCCCGGCTGCTAATTTTTTGCTTCGTCCCTCTTGAAATGACAAAATAGCAAAAATAAATTTTTCGCGCGGGTGCTCGATTGAGGCTCGCACCCGTCCGGACTGGTCATCCGGTTCGGAGGGGAACAACGTCATCTTTTTTGTCCAACGGAGGAAAACATGTCGTTCCGACCGCTTCATGATCGCATTCTTGTCCGCCGCATCGAGTCCCAGGAGAGGACCAAAGGCGGCATCATCATTCCCGATACCGCCAAGGAAAAGCCACAGGAAGGCGAAGTCATCGCCGTTGGTCCTGGTGCGCGCAATGAGACAGGCCAAATCCAGGCACTCGATGTCAAGGTTGGCGATCGCATTCTCTTCGGCAAATGGTCGGGCACGGAGATCAAGATCAATGGTGAAGACCTGCTGATCATGAAGGAAAGTGATGTCATGGGAATTATCGGCGCCGAGAGCGAGCAGAAGCAAGCTGCCTGATACATCCACGGCCAGAAACCATCAGTCAGATAGCTGCCTATTGAGGAGTTAAAGAAATGGCTGCGAAAGAAGTCAAGTTCCATAGCGACGCCCGTGAACGCATGCTGCGAGGGGTCGATGTGCTGGCAAATGCAGTGAAGGTTACCCTTGGGCCCAAGGGGCGCAATGTCGTGATCGACAAGTCCTTCGGCGCCCCGCGTATCACCAAGGATGGCGTTTCGGTTGCCAAGGAAATCGAGCTCGAAGACAAGTTCGAGAACATGGGCGCGCAGATGCTGCGCGAAGTGGCGTCGAAGACCAATGACCTGGCCGGCGACGGCACAACCACCGCAACAGTGCTTGCACAGGCGATCGTCAAGGAAGGCGCCAAGGCTGTCGCATCAGGCATGAACCCGATGGACCTGAAGCGCGGCATCGATCTCGCCGTCGACGCCGTCGTCAAGGAACTGAAGACCAACGCTCGCAAGATCACCAGCAATGCCGAAATCGCTCAGGTCGGCACCATTTCTGCAAATGGCGACGCCGAGATCGGCCGGTACCTCGCCGAAGCGATGGAGAAGGTCGGCAACGAGGGCGTCATCACCGTCGAGGAAGCCAAGACCGCCGAAACCGAGCTCGAAGTGGTAGAGGGCATGCAGTTCGATCGCGGTTACCTTAGCCCGTACTTCGTCACCAATCAGGACAAGATGCGCGTCGAGCTGGAGGATCCCTATATCCTGATCCATGAGAAGAAGCTTTCGAACCTGCAGGCCCTCCTGCCGGTCCTGGAAGCAGTTGTCCAGTCCGGCAAACCGCTGCTGATCATCGCGGAAGACGTCGAAGGCGAGGCACTTGCAACACTTGTGGTCAACAAGCTGCGTGGCGGGCTTAAGATCGCTGCCGTCAAGGCGCCAGGCTTTGGCGACCGCCGCAAGGCTATGCTCGAAGACATCGCCATCCTGACAGGCGGCACTGTCATTTCCGAAGACCTTGGTATCAAGCTGGAAAACGTCACTCTCAACATGCTCGGCCGCGCCAAGAAGGTCGCGATCGAGAAAGAGAACACCACGATCATCGATGGCGTCGGCTCAAAGTGCGAAATCGACGGCCGTGTCGCACAGATCCGCGCGCAGATCGAGGAGACGACATCTGATTATGACCGCGAGAAGCTGCAGGAGCGCCTTGCGAAACTTGCGGGCGGCGTGGCTGTCATCCGTGTCGGCGGCTCGACGGAGGTCGAGGTGAAGGAGAAGAAGGACCGCGTCGACGATGCCCTGCATGCCACTCGCGCAGCCGTCGAGGAGGGCATTCTGCCGGGCGGCGGTGTTGCGCTGCTGCGTGCCGTAAAAGCACTCGATAACCTGAAGACGGAGAACGACGATCAGCGCGTCGGCATCGACATCGTTCGCCGGGCGATCGAAGCACCGGTTCGCCAGATAGCCGAGAATGCTGGTGCGGAAGGTTCGATCATCGTCGGCAAGCTGCGCGAGAAGGCCGATTTCTCCTATGGCTGGAACGCGCAGAGCGGCGAATATGGTGATCTCTATGCCCAGGGCGTCATCGACCCGGCCAAGGTCGTGCGCACCGCGCTTCAGGATGCGGCCTCCGTCGCCGGCCTCCTGGTGACGACGGAAGCCATGATTGCCGAAAAGCCGAAGAAGGAGGCGGCACCTGCAATGCCGGCTGGAGCAGGAATGGACTTCTAATAGCAGGAGGCGCCCGCTCCACGCGATGATGAGGCGGGCTCCACTACGGAGATCAACATGGTTCAGACGATCATCAAAAGATCAGATGCGCCGCTGGATGCAAATGATCTGAAACTTTGCCAGCGCGTGTTCGATGAGATCCGGGCAACAGCGGATAGCCCAGGCAAATCGGAAGAAGGCGAACGCATCGCCGCTATCGTGATAGAGCTATATCGCCAGGGCGTCAGGAATCCAGAGCAGCTGAAAATTTTGGTCCAAGGTGCACGCGGCACTTTTCCTGACTTGGTAAATGGATGAACAGCCACCTTTTTCCCTAGCGGGAAGAATTGCAGAGCCATTGCTCGGATCATGGCGGTGATCGCACAATATTGCGACAGAGGCATGCAGGAACTGTGGGCCTTGCATACGCCAGCTCTCTGCGAATCGAACGCAATTCGCCTGAATTGGTACCGAGGCAGGCAGCAAACCAGGCTGAAGCTGCTTGACGTGGCAAGAGTTCAGGCAGCAGATATATGGAGCCAGATATGAGAAAGGAAGCCGACAATATCACAGTAGCTGACCAATCTACTGCAGCAATCACCTCAGCGCATTTGTTGCATCCTGCAGAATATTTTGCTCATCCGCGCGATGTTGTGACTGGAGAGCACATTGCCAAGGATCATAAGCGTGCCATTCTCGCGTCCTGGGCCTCGGATATATTCGCAATTGAATCGATGCCGGGCTCTCGGCGCGTTCCAGGCGCAGACCATGTCGTCTCCTATGACGACATTATCGCGGCCTTAAATTTGTTGGACGACTGTCGGGATATAGCCTCGCTGCTGCCTAGAGCAGCCGATAAACTCAGTCGTGATAGATCACGGCTACGCCATTTTGCCGACCGTTTGGTTTCCAAGAGCCTGCGAAAGGGAGGTCGCCGCCAGATAGCAGAAGTCTAGACTTCCGCCTGTGTGGACGCGTGCCTGTATACAAATGCGGCCCAGATTTTTGCCGTCCATTCTTTGCTCTTATGAGGAGGTTTGCCGATGGAAATGATCTCGGCTGGAAAACGGCGACGGTGGTAACGGGTAAACTGTTCTTCGATCATGCTGCTCAAATTTCGCCTAGATCAGCAAAATCCGTTAAGGCGACGCCGCCATGGGCACGTCCGCACTTTGCAGTTCGTCACGTACCTCCGGCTAACCTTTCGGCCAGCTTCGCCTTGTCGCGATCCCGTTCCTCCAGCCGGGCCATGGAGACGGTTTCGGCGAACTCACCCATCGGCGGCGATGCTGCGATGGCGGGCCGCTGCGGTCGCTCTGCTCTCCATATGGCCTTCGATAATATAGCTTGTCTTCAGGATGGTCACCACCATGAGACCGTTCGATTTTGGTAGAATCAATCGAGTCTCGCGCCGTGCGAGATCAAAGGAGACCTTTGGCACGCAAGTCGGCCGCGAAGGTGATGAGCGGCATCACGAGAGTTAACGGTTTATCCTTCAGCGGTTCGGCGCCATAGGAAGCGTACCAGTTGGCGGCGCGCTCGCATTTGGCATCGATTATCAGTAGCAGCCCCCCGCCCTCTCCTGCAAGTCGTAGACAGCGGAGCGCTGCGGCGGCTAGGAGCTGGCCTCCCATTCCCTGCGCGGCAATCGCGCGGTCGGTAGCCAGTCGCGCAAGCTTGAAGCCGGGCACATCGTGGCGGGCAAGCCCGCGTGTCATTGTATCAGGCACGGTTGCATGCTCGACTGCCGAAGGCGCGATCGTATAGAAACCAAGAATGCGGTTGGGCACTTCGTCGTCGATAGCACAGAAGGTCTTCGAGGCGTTCTGCTCGTGGCTCTGTCGCGCAAAGCGGACTAGAAACTCGTTCATCTGACCGTCGCCGCAATCGAAGGCTGTCCGACCGTGAGATTTGGCGATCGGTTCCTCATGCCATGCAGGTAAGGTCATAGGCTGTCAGGCAAACCGGCAATCGCCGCGCGCAGCTTGGCGTTGGATTTGGGCGGATTTTCCAGAAGTTCAAGAATGCGAAGATGATCGCGCTGTGACACCTTGATCGTCTCGGCCTCTTCGATCACAGTCTCCGCTTCTCGCAGGGCGGATTGCGTCACGAAATTCGTGAGATCGGTATTGCGGAGCGCCGCAGCGCGCACGAGTTTGGCCTTGGCCGTGGCAGGCACCCTCAAACTCATACGCTCACTGTTCTCGTTCGCTATGCTCGGCATGTCAGCCTCCATTTCTGAATAGAATATAGGCGAAAGGTCCTCGGTCGTCAATAGCGTGCGCCTTCAAGGCGTACAAGTCACCCGCGGGCACTTCTATATCTTCGTGGCTTGCCTCACGGCGTGCAGGCCATTGTGATCACCTGTTAGACCGTATGTTCCTGGGATGAAGGTGGCCCGCCCCCGCGGTAAGCTGAATTCGGGGGTTGCTCTGGATAGGCCGGAGCCTTGCCCCATGCTTAGCG
>JBCNPI010000028.1:0-33875 GCA_039593415.1 Rhizobium sp.
GATCCGGATCTCGTTCGACGACAAGGCGCCTTCATGGATGAGAAGGCCGACGCCGCCGTCACGGAAGGCGTCGGCGGCGATATCTTCCGCCGTCACCGAAACACCATCGGCCTCGAAGGTGATGCGCGCCCCCTGCGCCGAGACCTTCATGGCGATATGTTTGTCGAACTCGGTGTTGAAGGCGGTTTCGGCAAGAACCTTGGTTTCGTCGTCGCGCACCTTGACGATCTGCATCTTGCCGTCGCGCGTTACGCGGGCGCCATAGTAGCGGCGCAGGCCCTGAGCGCGGATGGCAAGGCCACCGTAATTGCCGAGATGGATCATCACCTGGCCTGAGGCCTGATAGTCGGTCCATTGGCGCGTGCCGTGAATGATGATGCCTTCGCCTCGGTTCTGCGCGATGCGGAAGGCGGCGGGGAAGCGCTTGGAGAAGAAGCTTGCGCCGTTTACCCAGGCCATGCGCCAGAAATCGCCATCGCCAGCAGGGCGCTTCAGTGTGAGCTTTGGTGCGCCGTCCCAGCGGAGATAGTCGACGAACAAGCGGCCATCGGCGCGCCTGCCTGTGCCGGTTACGACGATGCCGATCTCTGCAATCGGCTGACCGTCGGTCTCGGGAAGGAGCCATTCGAGAGTGGCGCCCGAGCCGGGCTCGATGACAACCGCAGCCGAGTCGATGTCGCTCAACTGGTCGCGCCCATTATAGACGCGGATGCGCAAACGCGCCTCGATCGGGCCACGGTTCTGCTGGTCGGCCTTGACGCGGGCCTTCACATTCTGACCTGGATAGACGAGCGGTGTCGCCATCAGGTCGTAGGTGCGCATATCGAGCATTTCGCGTGGTGAAAAGGTCGGCGTCGTCACCACGGCACTTTGTGCCGGGCCGAGGGCTTCGTAATCGATGGTCAGCGCGCGGCCGCTCTCGAATTCGGTATTGCCGACCCGCACGTCGCCCGCCGCATCAAAGCCTGTTTGTGGGCGGAAGCCCTGCTGGCTGCCGGGAAGCGAAAAGTGAAATTGCGCACCGTTCTTCGGGGCCTCGAGCGGCTGTTGCCCGGCAAGCTGGAGACCGAGATTGGTCAAGAAATAGGCCTGACGCACGGCATCGTTGATAGAATTGCCGCCGTCGGCTGAGGAGATCAGCATGCGGTCGGCGATAGGGCTGCGGAAATCGGGGCCTTCGGCAAGTCCATCGAGGCCGTTCATGATGCCGAGCAGGCAGCCGACATTGCCGGCATTGCAGTCGGTATCCCAGCCCGACGTGTTGACGATCATCTGCGCCTTCTGGAAATCGTGCGGCGCATAGAGCACCGTCATGATCATCAGCGCGTGATTGGGCATGATATGGCAGTTGCCAGGATATTTGTCGTAACCGTAATTGTCCTGGATCTTCTGCCGCGTGTCGCGCCAATCGGGATGAGCCTTGTGCCAGGCCCTGATGTCGGCAATCAGCCGGGCGATCTGGCTGTCGCTCGGGATCTGCTTCAGCCCTGTGTTGATCAGATGGTCGATGTCCGAGGCGACGAAAGCTTCGGCCTCCATCGCCGCCCACAGCATGGCGGCATAGACGGACTCGCCATCATGGCTGACCTTGCCGGCCTGTTCTGCAAGCTTGGCCGCGAGTTCCGGCTGGCCGGGGGCGACCATCGCCCACCCATCGATGAAGATCTGGGCGCCGATCTGTTCGGCAACGCCCTGGCCATTGGTGGCGATCGAACCGGACCGCGGTGCCGGGACGCCCTTCTTGAGATTGAGCCATGCGGTGTGTTCAGTGGAGTTGCCATTGCCGCCCCACCAGAGGATCGAGCGTTCTTCGACGATGTAGTTGAGCCATGCCTTGCCGATTTCTTCAGCCGAGAGGTTCGGCTTGATGCCGTAATCTTCCAGCGCGCGGATGAAGGTGAAGGTGCCCGCGACATCGTCATCGGTAACGACGAGCGGCTGGTTCAGGCGTTCATGCACGTAGTATTCGATCGGGCCCAGCTCTTCCATGATCTTCTGGTAGGTCCATCCCTCGAAAGGGCGACCAAGATAGACACCGATGAGCTTGCCTAGGACACCAGCATAGACACGTTCGAGATGGTCATTTGGAAGCTGCATTGCTCACTCCATTGAATCGATAAATTCTTTCAGCCTTTGACGGAGCCGCCGGCCATCCCCTCGATGAAGCGCTTCTGCATGAAGACGAAAAGCGCGACGACAGGCACGACGATGATGAGCGCTGCGGCCATGATCTCACCCCAATCGGAGCTGTACTGGCCGGACAGCAGGAAGAAGGCGATGACGGCCGTCATGTTCTCCTGTTTTTGTAGGAAGGTCGTGGCGATCAGGAACTCATTCCACGAATTCAGGCCGATGATCAGCGCCACGGTGAGGATGCCCGGTGAGACGATTGGCAGCATCACCCGCCAGAAGACCTGCCAATGCGTAGCGCCATCGACGATCGCTGCTTCCTCAAGCTCCTTTGGAACTGCCAGGAAATAGGTCCTGAGCAACATCACGGCAAAGGGGCTGTAGAGCGCAGTGTAGATCAGCGCCACGCCGAAGATGTTGTTGATCAAGCCGAGCTTCGCGAAGCCGAAATAGAGCGGGAAGATATAAAGCTGGATCGGTGCGGTCGTGGTCGCCAGCAGATAGAAGGTGAAGATCTTCCAGCTTTTGATCTTGCGGCGCGCGATCACATAGGCCGTCAGCGACGATGTCGTGCAGACCAGCGCAATGGTCGTGCCGGAGACGATCAGCGAATTGATGAAGGTCTTCGAGAATTTCGCGTGGTTCCAGGCATTGGCGAAATTCTGCCAGCGGATGGGCTGCGGCAGTCCGAGTGGGTTCTGTACGATCTGAGCTGCCGGCTTCAGTGAGTTCAGCACCAGAAGCGCGATCGGGAAGAGGGCGATGAAGGCAAATATGCCAAGAAGGATATAGCAGACCCAAAGGGTCAGGCGGCTTTCCACGAGCCTCATTGTTCGCCCTCCCTGGTCTGGATGCGCACGTAGAAGAAGGTACCGACCAGCCCGAACAGGCTGATGACGAGGGCTGCGGCGGCGGCCTGTCCGACGTTCAGGTCGTAGAAAGCCTTGCGATAGGCGAGTGTCGAAAGTAGTTCGCTGGAGAAGGCGGGGCCGCCTTGTGTCAGGATGTAGACGAAATCGAAGGCGAGGAACGACCAGATGACGGTCATGATCATCATCAGCGTGATCGTCGGCCGGATGCCGGGAAGCAGCACATAGCGCATCATCTGGATATAGGTCGCGCCTTCGATGCGAGCGGCTTCGATCTGCTCCTGCGGCACCTGCCGCAATGCGGCGAAGAAGATGACACAGAGGAAACCCCACCAATGCCACAGGTCGACGGTTGCCACTCCGAAAAGTGCGACAGGCGGCTGGGTCAGTGGATTAGGGATCGGCAGCCCGTATTTCTTGAGAAGGCCGAAAACGCCGGTGACGGGGCTATAGATCATCCCTTGCCAGATGCGGGCCGTGATCGCTGTCGCGATGACGACGGGCAGGAAGTAGACCACCTGAAAGAAATTGCTGCCGCGACGCACGATCAGCAGCATCGATGCGGCCAGTAGCCCCATGAGGATCGGCACTGTCAGAAAAACGATGGTCCAGATGATGTTATTGCCGAGCGCCAGCCAGAATACTCGATCGTCGGCAAGCGTGCGGAAATTGTCGAGGCCCGCGAAGGTGGGCGGGGAAATGCCGTCCCAATTGCAGAAGGCGAGTGCCACCGTCAGCAACGCGGGGATGAGGACGATGATGATATTAATGATCATCGTCGGAACAAGATAGAGTCGGTGCATAATATCCTCCGGGCGAGGACGGCGCTTTCAACGCCGTCCTGCGGCGGCTTGTCAGGCGCGGGGCGGGACCGCCGGCGCCTTGCCGGCGTCACGTTCCTGCTTGAAGGTCTCGTCAAGCTTCTTCAGGAAGTCGGCAGATTTCGTTTTCTTGAGCCAGACCTCTTCCATGCCGCTGACCAGGTATGTGTCCGTGGCTGGCGGCAGGAAGGTCCAGGTCGTATAGCCGTATTTGCCGGCGGCGACTGCGCCTGCCAACTGCTTCATGGCATCCTCGTAGAGAGGGAGAACCTTATCGGAAAGCTTGACCTTGGAGAGATCGGCCAGGGGCAGGTTCCATTCGCCCTGCCAGACGGAGTTCATCTTGCTGTAGTAGTCGTCCGTGAACATGTAATCGAGAACGGCAGCGGCGCCATCGGCATTGCCCGACTTGGCGTTGATCGACAGCGTCGAGCCGATGCCGAGTGCGAAGATCGGATCGCCTTTCTCGCTTGGGAAGCCGACGAAACCGGGTTCCGCGTTGCTCTGCGGGAAATAGGTCTGGACGTTCGTGAAGTTCCAGGTGCCGGTCGGCGCCATGCCGGCCTGGCCGCTCGCAATCTGCGCAAAGGCCTGCTCGAGCGTCAGCGAGAAATAGTTGTCGCCGAAATATCCCTTGTCCCACCACTCTGCGAGCTTGTCGATCGAGTGGACGAAGGCTGGATCGGTCCATGGAATGGCGCCGGTCAGCGCCTTGTAGACATTCTCAGGTCCCGCAATCGAGTTGAAGGCGATCGAGACATAATGCTCGTTGGCAGGGCGCCAGTCGGCATTGCCGGCACCGAACGGGGTCAGGCCCTTGGCCTTCATCTCGTCGGCGAGCGCCTCGAAATCTGATATCGTCGTTGGCACTTTCCATTTATTCTGGTCGAACAAGGTTTTGTTGTAGAAGAGACCGAGCGTTTCGTATGTCTTTGCGAGCGCATAGAGCTTGCCGTTGTAGCGGCCGAGATCGAGGAAGAGCGGCAGCAGACGCTCGTTCCATCCATATTTCTTGGCGTAGTCGTCAAGCGGCATAAGCTGACCGGCCTGTGCCATTGCCGCCACATAACTCGGGCCGGCCGTGAAGACGACATCGGGGCCGGTGCCGGCCAGCATCGCGACGCGCAGCTGCTTGTCGAGATCCGAGCCGCGGAAGTCGATACTCAGGAGGTCTTCGGGATGTGCCGCATTGAACGGGTCGATCAGAATGTTCTTGAGGTTATCCTGGTTCTCCGGCGAAGCGGATTCGTACCAGAAGGATATGGGCTTTCGATCCGCCGCGAATGCGAAGCGGGACATAAGCGGCAGAGCAGCCAGGCCGAAGCCGGCTTTCAAAACTGTACGTCTGTGCATCGGTTTTCTCCTCCCGATTTGATTTTATTCGTTGCTCGTCGAACCCCTGACGATGAGATCGAAGGGCATTTCAACGGCCGTTCCAGCACCGGTCTTCTCTCCGCGCAGGCGATCCATCAGCGTCTGCGCGGCACGTTCTCCCATTTTCCATTGAAATTGCGCGACCGTCGTCAGCGTCGGGGTTACGAGTTTGGCGGCGGAAATATCGTCGAAGCCGACGACGGCGACATCCTCGGGAATGCGGATGCCGCGTTCACGCAGCGACTGCATCACCCCGATCGCCATCAAGTCGTTTGCGGCAAAGATGGCGGTCGGTCTGAAATCACCCCCAAGGATGCTCGCGGCCGCGCGGATGCCACCCATCTCGGAAAATTCGTCATCAATAACAACATGGTCGGGATGGCCGAACTCTGCGAGCGCCGTACGATAGCCCTCGATACGGTGGGCCTGCGGACCGCCGCGACCGGCGACGAGCGCGATGCGCTTATGACCGAGGCTCAGCAGATATTCAGTCACCGTCTGCGCGGCCGCCCTGCTGTCGACATAGATGTCGTCGACCGGGATTTCGCCACCGCGCTTCTTCGATGATTCAATTCTCACTATGGGAACGCCGGCCTCGACCAATGGACTAAAATCCTTGGCCTTCAGCGTGAAGAAGACGCCGATTACGCCATCGACACGACCCTGTCGGGCCCAATCGAGAAAATGCCGTTCACGGTCGGGCGTTCCGTCCGTGTTGACTGTGATCACATCGTAGTTCTGCCCATCAGCGATCGACTGAATGCCGCGGATCAAAGACGGATAAAACGGATTGGTGATGTCGGGCACGATGCAGGCGATGGTCATCGAACGGCTCGTCTTGAGTGCTTGCGCAAAACGGTTTGGTACGTAGCCGAGGTCCTTCGCTGCTTTTGTTATGCGTGCCCATGTCTCCGCCGGGATGGACGCTCCGCCGCCGCTCAGTACCATGGAGACGGTAGCCTGCGAGACCCCAGCAGCCCTTGCGATATCCTTTTGCGTTGCCCGTCCGTTTGTCATGGTCCGCGATTGCTTATACGTATTACTTATACGTATAACTAGAATGGTCGTCTTGATGTGTCAAGCCTGCCATGTAAACTTGCGAGGAAGACGCGGCTGTGATCGATCCGTGGAGTGATCGCGAAGGCGGCGATATCTGGAACGCAGTCGCTGCTGACGCGCGACCTCTTGCTCGATCGTGTGCGGATGAGGGTGAGAAATTTCCAGTAAGCGAAAGCTTCTTCAGCCGAAACCGGCCATGGACGAACCGCTGAATACGTCCCGCAATGTTTATACCGCTGATCTCGCTTCAAAACCCAGCGATTTCGTTGCACGCTTCTGACCGAATGTCGGAGAAAGCGATTTCAGAATCACGCGCCTTTTACGGAAAATAGTCTCTGCAGATTGAGCTTTGCGGAGGGATCTCCGTACTCATCCGCCTTTCTGTACCCCGCGATGGCTTCTTCCGTGTCTTGGGGCTTAAGCGGTCAAGCCCGGACCTAGCCCCCGGCGCCGGGCGGCGCTTCGTTCTCTAAGTTCTCGGGGTACTGGACAACCTCACTTTCGTCCATATCGATTGCAGCACCACTACCATTACGCAGTGAGACGCCCGGACCGGACGCAACGCCGCCAGCCTCGAGGAACGTTACGCCAGCTGTTTCGAGGACGGTGCGGACTGCGGCAACATCATTCCGCATACCGGCAACGTGGTCTTCGCTTGCTTCCATGCGTTTCAGCGTCGGCACCGAGATATTCGCAGCGAGAGCGAGCGCTGCTTGCGACATGCCGATGAGCGCTCGAGCGGCCGAAATCTGCCTGCCGGATAGCATTTATGATCCTTTAGTCTCAAAGACATCCAAATGTGTTGAACTGCGCATCTAGATCCGACTCCGCCAAGGGCTATTGCATGCAAGGAGTGTAATCATGCCCGGAGAGAGGATGACGGGTTGGCGTATCGCTCTTTCGGCAGGGCGAGATCAACGAGTTCGCACGATGTGCCGCGACGCGAATGGCGCTCGGCGCGCCAGTCTCCATCACCACCATCGAGAACTATTTGACGACGCATCGCGCCCCAGAACGTAGCCAATCGCGAAGGCGAGGGCGCCGATCGTGAGGACAATCCCGGTTGCCGTCTGCGGATGCTCAGCAGCGCCCGCGACCACGGCGGTGCTCTCGCGGACAACGGCGTCCTTGGTATCCTTTGCGACCTTTCGGACACCTGTCGGTGGCTCTGCGGGTGTCCCAGTGAAGCCAGCATTCAGTTCGTCCGTCATGATGTTCCTCCTTCTTGCTCTATGAGAAGGAGAACCCGCGCGAGCCAGGGAAGTTCCAGCGAAGTGGCTGCCTGGAACAGGTGATTTGGCGGCATCAGCAAAAATCACTCGAAGCGACAATACCCTAGTGGCATGGCTCATCTTTTGGGGGGCATCTTGGCTGAATGTTGGAAGAGTGCAAACCGCATTGGGCGCCATCTATTTTAGGATATCAAGAACCGCCGTTACAAGGCAGCCGCTCCGATCTGGAGCGCCTGCTGAAGGTGTGGCGGGAGGCCGAAAATATTCAACTCGACGAGCTGCCTCCGGGTGTAGATGTTTCCGAACCCGTCCGTGACCCCGATACGGGCCATATGATTTCGTCTGTGGTGGCGGCAGCTTTGTGCTTAAAACCGCGCGGTCTATTGACAGAGCGCCAAGCCAGAAAGGTCAATGCTCAGAAGCAGGGCTCGACGGTGTTCGCCACAATACGTGGCTTGGCCATGCGCTTCAACGGCATCTTGCGCGGCAGGAACTCAAAGGCATTGGACGAATGGATCGACGATGCCATCGACACGGAGCTCATGGCGATCATGCGTTTCGCCAGCGAAGTGAGGATGAACCGAAAAAATCAAGAACTTTGCTGTTGACGTTCTGCCTACTAGAAGGTAGATAGGCTGCATGAGCAGTCTTTCGACCACTTCCGACGACATCCTGGCCTCTGCCCGAAACCTGATCATGAATGGAGGCTACAATGGCTTTAGCTATGCCGACATCTCGGACGTGGTCGGAATTCGGAAGGCCAGTATCCACCACCATTTCCCCAACAAGGTCGATCTGGTACGCGAGCTGGTCAAGCGCTATCGGGAAGACGGACAGGCGAGTATAGCGACCCTTGAACAGAGCGTTCCAGATGCACTGGACATCCTCAAGGTTTATGCAAACCACTGGGCCAAATGCATCGAGGATGCAAGCAGACCGTATTGCGTGTGCGCTCTACTTGCTAGTGAACTGCCATCCCTTCCGCCGGAAGTCGCAACCGAGGTGACGCATTTCTTTCGCTTCATTTCCTCGTGGCTGGCATCGGTGATGAAACGTGGGTCCGAGCAGGGCGCGCTAAACCTCACGAGCGAGCCGGATGTCGAAGCCGAAGCATTCCTGGCGACGGTGTACGGGGCGATGCTCTCGGCGAGGGCCTACGGTAGACCGGAAGTGTTCGAAACGATACTGACGCCGGCTCTTACCCGATTGACTCCAACCATCTCTCACTGATCCTGCGGTGGCGAGGCCACTCAGGTAAAATCGCATCTATAAAAACTACCAACTAGTAGGATGAGTAAGATAAAGTGTTTTCTTCGCCTTGGCCTTTGGGCTGACCAGAATCCTTTCTGTAACAAGCCTTTCGGCGCTCGCCCATGCCGAAGATAAGAAGGTGGCGCCGATCCATGTCCGCAGCAGTATTGTCACCTATGCGGGATCCACACTCAAGGTAAAGACCCGCGAAGGCGCTCCAAAGAGCCAGTCGGGAAACTCTCCGGCGAAAGCGATCGGATCGGCCGTAATGAGTGGGACGAGACCACCCCCTTTGGCAAGCATGTCGGCTTCCTATGACCGAAGTCGCCTGAGCAATTTCATCAATCAAGAAAGTGGAAGAAAAAAATGTCGAACAATCAGACCACCCGTGCCGCGATCGGCAACGACCAATGGCTAAGGCAGTATTACTTTACCCGGGCGGCGTTCTCGGTGCTGTGGGTCGCGGCTGCATTCACTGCCGGACAGCATTCCTTTTCGGTGGCTGCCGCACTGCTGATCATCTATCCCGCTTGGGATGCCGCCGCCAACGTTGTTGATGCCGTCAGGAGCGGTGGCTTTGCCGTCAACCGGAGCCAGGCGATAAACGTCATGGCGAGCTCGATTATGACGCTTGCCGTAATCCTGGCGCTGACGATGAACATGAACTGGGTTCTCGCAGCCTTCGGTCTGTGGGCAATCTTTTCAGGGCTGCTGCAGCTTGGCGCCGCTATCCGGCGTTGGAAAACGAGTGGCGGCCAATGGGCGATGATTTTGAGCGGTGGCCAATCCGCGTTAGCGGGCGCGCTCTTTATCTTTCAAGCACAAATGCCGCAGGAACCTTCTATCTCCACGGTCGCGGGGTACGCTGGCGTCGGGGCATTCTACTTCCTGGTCTCGGCAATATGGTTGAGTGTAGCTCTTTCGCGCCGCAGTATGCGCGCAGTCGAACTCTAAGGTTCCAGCGTCTCATGATGAAATAAGATGCCATCGTCTAACGTCAAATACAGGCGACGATATATGAGCATGGTAGGTGTCCAACAGGTTTTTCTTAGATTTCAACCTTTCCAGTAACGTTAGAGATACCAAAATGATGACACATGATACGTCAGACCAACTTGCGTCCTATCGGAAGACCATCGACAATCTGGATTCAGCTCTCCTCCATATCCTGGCCGAACGCTTTCGTTGTACCGAGCAAGTCGGCCACTTGAAAGCGGAACTGGCGATGCCGGCGACAGATAATGAGCGGGAACGACGCCAAATGGATCGACTGAGGAACATCGCCAATGATGTCGGCCTGAGTGAGCACTTTGTCGAAAGCCTGATGAAAGTGATCGTGGGTGCTGTGGTAGAGCGGCACAAGGAGATTGCAGCCGAAAAGTAATGAGTCTGCCGGGCCTGTCTCTACCGCAGCGGTTGAATGCACTCGGTCGGCAGGCGAAATTGCATCTCCTCCGGGCGGCTACTACGCGGCCTCATTCAGGAGATGGTCTGATACGGTCGAGATGAACGCACGAAGACGCTGAAGACGCCGTAGGTCCCGGTGATATCCCATCCAAATGTCTCGGGCCGGCGGCGGCAATGGCAGTTCCAGTCTGCGGATACCTGCGATCTGATCGCCGACCACGCGGGGCAGGACGGCGATACCGACGCCTTGCCGACACATGCGCCCCTGGACGTTGCGGTTGTTCGATCGCAGGACGGGTTTCGCGTTGGGGAAACTCTCGATGAGCCAAGTGATATCGGGGAACTGCCCGGTCGACGTATCGTGGGTGATCAGCCGAAAACCAGTCCCGTCGCCAAATTTGGGGTCAGGCGACTCCTCGGCGATGTAGACGCCGTATTCGAGCCTGAAGAGCCGCCGCTGAACGACATCGGCAGTATTGAACGGAACGATACGAAAAGCGACATCGGCCTCTCGCTGAGCGAGATTGAACAGGCGCGTGCCGGTCAGGATCTCGACGTCGACATTGGGGTAGGCGTTCGAGAAATCTGCCAGGATGGGAGGTAGGACATAGGCCCCGAACCAGTCCGCTGATGAAATGCGCAGATTGCCTTTGAGATTCTTCTCCTGCCCCGCAAGCCGGCGCTCCATGGCAAGCGCGCCTTCTTCCATCTGCTCCGCCAGTGCGATGATGCCGTGCCCCTCTTCGGTCAGGACAAGACCGTCCGCAGTCCGCTGGAAGAGCGTGTGACCGATTGCCTGCTCAAGTGCGCGCAGGCGCCTGCCGACGGTCGGATGGCTTGTCTGAAGGGAACGCGCGGCTCCGCCGAGGGTGCCAGATCGCGCCACGGCAAGAAAAATTCTGACGTCACTCCATTCCATCGCCGTGCCCTAACAAAACTGAACGCCGAGAATACAGTTTTGTCACTTAAAGTACAAATCCAACTACCTAAATTCCTTTCATCGTCTGCAGGTTCGTCCTTCTGTGGATGCGCGGACCCATGAGGGTGGCCGCTTGAGTGAAGGAAACGTGACCCTGGCGTCGATTGAAAACAACTCGGAGAAAACCATGAAAACCTGGCTCATCACAGGCTGCTCAAGCGGCTTCGGTCAACGGATCGCCCTCGCCGCGGCACAGCGGGGCGATCAGGTCATAGCAACGGCCCGCAATGTCAAAACGATCGAAGAAATGGCCGAACCTTTTGGTGGCCGCATGATTACTTTGCCGCTCGACGTCACGGATGCAAAGGCGGCTAAGACCGCTGTCGCAGAAGCGGTCGAAACATTCGGGGGCTTTGACGTGCTCGTGAACAACGCCGGCTACGGGCTGTTCGGCGCGATCGAAGAAGGCACGCCCGAAGAATATCGGCCGATGTTCGAGGTGAACGTCTTTGGTCTGACCGAAACCACCAGGGCAGCGCTGCCCGTCCTGCGACGTTCGGGCGGAGTGATCGTCAACATGTCGTCCGGCGCAGGCATCGCGGGCAGTGGCGGCGCGGGATATTACAATGCGGCAAAATTTGCCGTGGAAGGGATTTCCGAAGCACTTGCCGGCGAGCTGAAGCCGTTCGGGGTCCGCGTGCTGATCGTCGAGCCGGGGCCGTTTCGCACCGATTTTCTTGGACGCTCAATCACGATGGTTGCCAACGAGATGCAGGAATACGCTGCCAGCTCGCGCAAGCACTATCGCGAAACCAACAACGGCAATCAGGCGGGCGATCCCGACAAGGCGATCGCAGTGATCCTGCAGGCAGTCGATGCGGATGATGCCCCGCTTCATCTACCGCTCGGCCCCGCCGCGCATTCGATCGCTGAGCGAAAGCTGGCTTCGTTTCGCAGCGATATCGACGCTTGGCGCGACATCACGGTCGCTACCGATTTCGACCAGCCCTGAGCGCTGGCCGCGAACTCTGTTTGAACGGTAACATCGACTGGAAAGCAATCATGATCGCAACTCTGAAAGGGTTTACCCAACAGCTGGTGCCGGTGAGCGGCATCAAGATCAACGCCGTCACAGGGGGGGCCGGTCCGCCGATCCTTCTGCTTCACGGTTGGCCGGAAACATGGTGGGAATGGCACCATGTGATGCCGCTGCTGGCCAAGCATTTCAGTGTTGTGGCCATGGATCTGCGCGGTGCGGGTTTTTCCGACTGCCCACTTGACGGCTATGACAAGGTCACAATGGCACGCGACGCGCATGAGGTCATGACTGCCCTTGGGCATGAACGCTACGCCGTGTGCGGCCATGACATTGGCGGAATGGTAGCGTTGCCGCAGGCTGCCATCTATCGGGACGCCGTTACCCACCTGGCCGTGCTCGACGTTCCCCTCCCTGGCTGGACACAATGGGAGGCGACGGCGGCGAGGATCTGGCACTTCAGTTTCCATATGAACCGGGATCTGCCGGAGCGCCTCATCCACGGCCGAGAGTATGACTATGTTGCGGCCTTCATGGCTGAGCGGTTCTACGATCACAGTACGTTTAACCCAGCGGACGTCGAGATTTATGCGAAGGCGATGGCCCTTCCTGGCCGCACGCGCGGTGGCATGGAATGGTATCGCACCCTTACCGCCGACCATGCGGCCGCGCTCGAGTACAAGAAGCATCCGCTTGCGATACCCGTGCTCGGTCTCGGCGGGGAGCAGCGCTTCGGTGCGCATATGGTCCCGATGCTTCAGGAGTTTGCCCCCAATGTGACAGGCGGCGTGATTGCACGGTGCAGCCACTATGTCGCGGACGAGCGGCCAGATGAAGTGGCGGCCGCTCTCATCGATTTCCTCGAGGCGGATTGAAACCCAGCGACCGCATGTTCGTGGGCGGGGGAACAATTTGACCGACTTGCGCCCGCACCTATCGCATTCAATCAACTATCAAGAAAGGAAGATTATCATGACCGCACCTGTCATTCGCGGCGTCAATCACATCGGCATCACGGTGCCCGACATCGAAGCAGCCAAAGCCTTCCTGGTGGAAGCTTTTGGCGGGCAGGTGATCTATCAGTCCTTCGGACCGCCGGATCCGCCGCGGCAGGGACCCGAATTCGAGCGTGCCACCGGCGCCTTCCCCGGAACGATCGTGCGGGCGCAGGCGATGGTCAAGATCGGAACCGGACCGGACATCGAGCTCTTCGAAATGCACGGTCCCGAACAAGCGCAGCCGGTTCGTGCGAGCGACTTCGGCATTACGCACTTTGGTGTCTACACGGACGACATCGACGCTTCGGTCGAGCGCTTCGAAAAGGCCGGAGGCACCTCTCTGACCGCGCCGCGCGCTATTCCCTACGCGACCGAAAAAGGTCCAGGAAACAGGGTCTGCTACTGTCGCATGCCATGGGGCTCCACGATGGAGTTCATCACCACGCCCGACCGCATGGGCTATCACGACCAGACGGATCTGCGCAGGTGGCAGGACGAGGAATGAGCGTGAGCTTTGAAAACACAACATCTCGCCGCAGTTCCTGTCACTCTCGGCGATGCCTGCGGCGTCGGCGCTGGCAGGTTGCACCTCCACCTCCGGCACCGGATCAAGACCGATTTCGCAAAACAAATATGAAGGAACTACTGACCATGTCGATCTTCAGCAAAGCAGCCGTTGGCCTCACAGCCCTGTTTTTGTCTTCTGCCGCTGTAACGGCGCCAGCCTTAGCCGAAGCGCAAAACATCGTGCTCGTCCATGGTGCACTCGTGGATGGCTCGGGCTGGCGCGGCGTTTATGACATTCTGAGCCGCGACGGCTATAATGTCAGCATTGTCCAGCAGCCCCTGACAGGCTTGGACCAGGACGTCGCAGCCACTAAAAGCGTGCTCGATCAGCAAGACGGCGACGTCGTTCTCGTCGGTCACAGCTATGGGGGCACGATCATCACGGCGGCCGGTGATGACCCCAAAGTCAAGGCGCTTGTCTATGTCGCGGCGTTGCAGCCCGAAAAGGGCGAAAGCACCGCACAGCTGCTCCAATCGATGCCTTCACCGACCGACGATATCAAGCCGACCAAGGACGGCTTCCTGCTTATCGACCGGGCAAAGTTCGCTGCTGATTTCGGTGCGGATCTGCCCAAGGATCAGGCCGAGTTCATGGCCCGGTCTCAGATGCCGGTCGCCGTTGCTGGCACCAATGCGCAGGTTTCGGTTGCCGCCTGGCACGATAAGCCTAGTTACGGCATTGTCGCGAAGAACGATAAAACGATAAACCCCGACCTGGAGCGTTGGATGTACAAGCGTGCTCGCTCAACCGTCACCGAGATCAACGGTAGTCACGCCCTCTACATCTCGCAAGCGGCAGCAGTTGCGAAAGTTATCGAGGAAGCAGCCAAGGCTGCCAAATGACAACGGATTTGGCGGCTTGCAATTGGCCCCGTCTATATGAACTCGTTGGTTGCGTCACGTGCTATCACGTGACGCAGCTGACTTGGGACTTGGCCATTTTTCTTAATACGAGGGGCTGCCGTGGGTTGGTATCTCATCAAGAGCGATGACCCATGCCACTGGAACCGACCACTCCGCGATCCAGCAACGATTTCTTAAGACGCTTACTTCGAACATACCTATGACCGATGCCGGTGTCGCCCATCAACTACGGCGACCGGCACTCGCCCGCCTCCTCGATATTGAGGAGGATCGTCTGCCCAACGGTGCTGACCTCCGTCTTGAACAAGGCCGACCTCAAGACGGAGACCGATCTCGAAACGTTGGCCTCCGACGTGATGGCGATCACTCGCGGGATGACGGACATGGCAGGCATCCGGCGGGAGCTGGACGGGGTAGCTCTGCGCGCACAAACCCGGCAGGCGGTGTTCGGCTATCTTGGGCTGACGCCGCCAAGGATGTGAGCCCAACGGTCACTTCATCGAAACGACGCCCATCTGCTTCAAGAGCGTCAGATTGTCCTCGACGTGCCAGTTGTCCGTCACCTTGCCATTGGTGACTTTCAAAAGATCGGTCGCGATGAACTCGATTGTCTGGCCCGCCCCTTTGGCCGAGGCAAACGTCCCGGTGAAATGACCGCGGAAAACCATGTGGATGGTGACGTAGTCGCCGGAGAATACCATCTTGCGAACTTCGACGGATAGATCCGGAACAGCTACGCGGAATGTCTTCGACGCGAATGCCGGGCCATCAGGTCCCTGCGGACGGCCGTCAGGCAGCGTATGGTCGGTGAAGGACGGTGAGATGGCGGCCTTGAGATCCGCCTGGTCTCCCGTGTTCCAGAAGGTGTAGAAATGCCGGGCTGCTGTCTCCGCCGAAGCCTCGGCCTGTGATCGCTTCGCTGAATGGACGATATCGTCGATCTTCAGCGGCGTGGCGGCAAAGGCTGGAGCTGACAGGGAAATTGTAATAGCGGCGGCCGCAAGGCCGCCTATCACAGCGTTCTTGATCATTGTCTTCAATTCTGTTTCGGTTGATCAGTTGGCGTCGTCCCGAAAGACGAGTTCGAGAAGGATGCCACCCGGGGTGCGGACAAACAGCCGTTGTTCCCTGAGCTCGGGAAGATCCATGGTGGAGTAGGGAATCCCGGTAGTATCCAGCTTGCGGCGGAAGGCGTCGTATCCTTCAAGGCGGAATCCGACGTGGTCGATTATCTCGGCGTCACGGCTCACGGTTCCTCCGCCACCGGGAATGAGATGGACGACCGGTTCGTCGCCGCGATAGAGCCAGTACCCGGGAAAGCTGAAGTTCGGCCGGAAGCCGACTGTCAGGCCGAGCAGGTCCTGGAGGAACTGCCGGGTTGTTTCCAGATCCGCGGTCCTCAGCGTCACATGGTCGAGCTGCATGGCATCACCCGATCACGCCGCCACCATCGACACGGACGGTCGAGCCGGTGGCAAACGGTGTCGTCATCAAGAAAAGAACGGCATTGGCGATATCGGAAGGCTGGCCGACCGTCTTAGCAGGCAGACTGCTGGCGACGCGTTCGAACATTGCGGTGCGGTTCGCCTCATCCATCTTTGCCCAAAGCGGCGTATCGATCAGGCCTGGCGATACGGCATTGACCCGAATGGGAGACAGTTCCAACGCCAGACCACGGGCGAGCGATTCCAACGCAGCGTTGATCGCGCCTTGTAGTACCGACGAGGCCGACGGACGCTCGCTTAGGAACCCAGAAATAAAGGTCAGCGTGCCGCGTTCCGATATCCGAGCCGCCTTTGCGATCCGATAGGCACCCCAGAACTTACTTTCCATGGCCTTCTTCGCGTCATCGAGCGACAGCTTGCGAACCGGACCGCTGGGCGCATCGGCCGCGGAGACAACGATGTGATCCCATGCGTCATGGGATCCAAAGAAGGTCTCGATCGCAGAGCCGTCACCGGTATCGAGCACGGCTGTGGTCATCGAAGGATTGACCGACCCGGCGGCTTGCACGAGTTTATCTTGCGATCTCGATGCGATCGTGACTGCAGCTCCTGCGGCATGCGCCTGCTGTGCGACCTCACGTCCGATGCCGGAGCTGCCGCCGACGACAAGTACGCGCTTCTGGTGCAACAATGTCATGTCCATTTCTCCGCGTTTGGTTTCGATGACGACAAATTAGCGCTCGAACGTTCTTGCGATAATGGAGATTGTTGTCGACGGTCTCTTGCTCTATCAGCAAGAATATGAGCGATAACTTTCTCGACATGCTGGTCTTCGTGCGGGTGGTCCAGGCGGGCAGTCTTTCAGGTGCCGCACGCGAACTGAACTTTTCGCTGACGGTGATCAGCCGCAAACTCTCGAGGCTGGAGGAGCGGCTGGGCGTCCGGCTGATCAATCGGACGACACGCTCCCTGGCGCTGACCGATGAAGGCGCGCGGTTCTACGACCGCTGCGTCCAGATCCTAGCGGAGATCGAAGACGCCGAGACGGAAGCATCGAGCGGAAGAGATACCGCAACCGGAATGCTCAAGGTGACGGCGACTTTCGCCTTCGGTATCCGATGGATTGCGCCGTTGCTCCGCGAATTCCAGGAGATGCATCCTGGCCTGCACATGCGTCTCGACACGGACGACAGGCTGACAAATATCGTCGAAGGCGGATACGATCTCGCGATACGCTCTGGTGCGCTTGCTGACTCCAGCCTAGTCGCCAGGCAGATTGCACCGAACCGGCGCGTCATCTGCGGCGCGCCTGCCTATCTCGATCGCCGCGGCAGACCCGAAACAATCGAAGACCTGATCCGTCATGAGGTCATTGCATTTGGCGAACCGCCGAACAATCACTGGACCTTCGCCGACGGCCGCAGCGTCAATGTCATGGGGAGGCTCACGACCAACAACGGCGAGCTTGCGCACCGCTGGGCGCTTTCGGGAGCCGGCCTCGTCCTGAAGTCGATCTGGGACGTTTACGATGACGTCGAAAGCGGCAGGCTGGAGATTGTTCTCCCCGACGTTGATCTTGCCGCAGCGCCGATCCACGTTGTGTTTCCGCATAGCCGTCTGGCGGCTGCCAAAGTCAGGCTCTGCATCGAGTTCTTGGCAGATAGACTGAAGTCACCGAACGCATCGCTTCGATTTTGAAATCGAGGCGACTATGTCAGTTCCAAAATAAGCCCCGTATGCGGCGCTATCTCAGGAATTCCAGCGGCTTAAGGAGATGGTTGGTGCCCGACGGTTTCAATCTCATCAAGAGCTGGGAGGCCTCCGGTTACAAAAGAGAGCGCCGGCCACGCCGGCGCTTTATGATCCTAGTACAGGTGTTGAGGCTTGGTCAGTCCGTAGATGGGTGTGTCGATGCCCACCTGGCGAGCTTTCAGCTGCAGCGACAAGTATTGCGAGTAATGGCGTGACTGGTGCAGGTTGCCGCCGTGGAACCACAATGCTTCCTGCTGCGTCGGTTTCCACATGTTGCGCTGCTCGCCTTCCCAGGGGCCGGGGTCCTTAGTGGTGTTGGAGCCGAGACCCCAGCATTTCCCGACCTTGTCGGCCACGTCGCGCGAGATAAGATCGGCGGCCCAGCCGTTCATCGAACCGTAGCCGGTGGCGTAGACCACGAGGTCCGCCGGCAGCTCCGTTCCGTCCTTCAGGACGACGGCGTTCTCCGTCAGATGCGAGACGTCGACGCCCGACTTCAGCTTGATCGAGCCGTCGATGACCAGACCGCAGGCCCCGACGTCGATGTAATAGCCCGATCCCCTCCGCAGGTATTTCATGAACAGGCCTGAATCGTCGTCGCCGAAATCGAGCATGAAACCGACCTTTTCGAGCGCCTTGTAGAATTCAGCATCCTGCTCCCGGATCTTGTTGTAGATCGGGATTTGGAACTCGTGCATGATCCGGTAGGGCAGGGAGGCGAAGATCAGATCGGCCTTGCGCGTCGTCATGCCGCCCTGGACTGCCCGTTCCGAGTAGAGATCGCCGAGACCGATCTCCATCAGCGAATCTGACTTGACGATATGGGTGGACGAGCGCTGCAGCATGGTAACATCGGCGCCGGCTTCCCAAAGCGCTGCGCAGATATCGTGGGCCGAGTTGTTGGAGCCGATGACGACCACCTTCTTGCCGGCATAGGCATCCGGCCCTGGATGCTGGGAGGAATGCTGCTGCTCGCCCTTGAATATGTCCTGGCCGGGGAACTTCGGCACATTAGCCTTGCCCGACATGCCGGTTGCCAGCACGAGCTGCTTCGGCTTGAGCACCACCTCCTTGCCGGCGCGGTCGACGACGACGGTCCATTCGCCGGTCGCCTCGTCGTACTGCGCGGATCTGCAGATGGTGGAGCCCCAGTAATTCAGCTCCATGACCTTGGTGTACATTTCCAGCCAGTCGCCCACCTTGTCCTTCGGGGTGAATACCGGCCAGTTTTCCGGGAAGGGTATGTAGGGGAGGTGATCGTACCAGACGGGGTCGTGCAGGCAGAGTGACTTGTAGCGCTTGCGCCAGCTGTCGCCGGGCCGCTCGTTCTTCTCTATGATAATTGTCGGAACGCCGAGCTGGCGAAGGCGTGCGCCGAGCGCAATACCGCCTTGGCCGCCGCCGATGATGACGACATAGGGCTGGGACGCGTAACCAAGTTCGGCCGCCTCACTTTCGCGCTTTTCCTTCCACGTCGTGCGGTTTCTGTCATGACCGTGCTCGGCCCCCATCGGACGCCGGAAACCCTTCGGCTCCTCGTGACCTTTCAGTTCGGTCATGGTGGTCAGAAGCGTCCAGATCAGGCCATCCTTCAGACGGATATGGCCATAGCCGCGGGCAATCCCCGTTTCGAATTCGAACCAGCCTTCGGTGACGCTGCCCGCTTCGGAAGCGGCCTCCTTGGTGTCCTGGACAAAGTTGGACGGTTTGGTCGCGGCAAGCTGGCTGGAGAGCATGTCGCGAATCTGCTCGCGACCTTCGAGGGTCTTCAGGTTCCAGGTGAAGGTCACCAGATCACGCCAGTAGCAATCCGCCTGAAACAGGTTGACGGCGGCATCGACATCGCCATGCGCTAGCGCTTTTTCGAGCTTCGCAAGGGCCGTGTCGATCTTGGTTCCGGGGCTGATATCAAGCATGTCTTCTCCTCCATGACTGCTTGTTGATGGTTCATGGAACGCCCTTGCCGGGCGTTCCTTCAAAGCGTCCAAGCCGCCACCTCCAGGGCTCCTCTCCGGGGACAGGCGTTGGCAGAGATGCTTATTTCGAAAGATCGATCAAGATCTTTAGATGGGTGCCAGCCGGATCGAGCAGGACGTCGAAGCCCTCCTTCACCGCCGTGTCAAGCGTGATGCGCTTGGTAACGATCTTGGTCGCCGGCAGCAGGCCCGAGGCGATCAGACGGATAACGCGTGGCCAGTAATGCGTCGGATAGGCCCACGAGCCCTTGACCTCGAGATCCCGGAACGTGACCTGGAACCAGTCGATCGGGTTCTCATGCGGATGCAGGCCCGTCTGGACGACGACGCCCTGCTTGCGCACGGCATCGACACAGGCCTTCAGCGCGTGTTCGTTGCCCACGCATTCTATCGCGACGTCGCAGCCCACCTGGCCCTCGGTCTGGGCGCGGATGACATCGCCGACCTTGTCGCGCTTCGGATTGATCGTGACGACGTCGGGCAACACTTCCTTGGCAAGCTTGAGCCGGGCATCGTTGAGGTCCGAGACGAATAGCTTGGCGGCGCCGGCCGCGCGCGCGGCCAGTAGCGTCAGCATGCCGATCGGGCCGGCACCCGTGACGAGAACGCTGTTGCCGGCGGTGACGCCGCCGCGATCGCAGGCATAGACGGCAACCGCCGTCGGCTCGACGAGTGCGGCCTCTTCATCGGTCATCTCGTCCGGAATCTTCTGGACATTGTATTCATGGACCAGGGCGGCTTCGGCCATGCCGCCACCGTCCCAGCTTAGGCCCACCAGTGCCAGCTGCGGGCTCAGATGGAAAAGGCCGCGGTCGGCGAAGTAATCGCCGGAACGCGGCATGACGAGCGGCTGGATCGAGATGCGGTCGCCGACGGCAACCGAGGTCACACCTTCACCGACGGCTTCAACGACGCCGCCGAACTCATGGCCTAGGACCTGCGGGCCGTGGGCACCGGTAAACGGATGCGGCTCGGTCGGGATGAAGATCGGACCGTAGCTATATTCGTGAAGATCGGTTCCGCAAATCCCGACGAAGCGGTTGCGAACGAGAACCTGGCCCGGTCCCGGCTGTTTCGGCTCGGGAATGTCTTCGAGCCGCAAGTCCTTGGCGGCGTGAAATCTGAGGGCGCGCATGTTTCCTCCTTAAGGCTGCTCTTCATGCCATCAGGAGGAGCAACCCCTGTGCCAGCCGCGTCGACCGTCGCGAGGGCTGAAATCACAGCGCTTTCAGGGAGGGTGACGATGGATTGCGCCACGGCTGCGGCGCAACAGGTGTGGTGGATGCCGCAGTGAATGGCTCAGTGCGGACGCTCTATGCCGAACCGTCTCATCCTGCGGTGGAGCGTTGTGCGATCGATACCGAGGCGGCGGGCCGCTTCGGAGACGTTGCCCTTGCAACTCATGAGGATGGCGCGCAGATCTGCCTCGGCGCTGCCGCCGGTGCGCACCGTGGCCGTCTGCGACAAGCGGTCCGGCAGGTCCGTGATCTCGATCACACCGTCGTCGCACAGCGCTGCGGCAAAAGCGACGGCATTGTCGAGTTCGCGGATATTGCCTGGCCAGCGATGGTTGAGAAGCAGCAGCCTGGCCGCACCGGACAACATCAGGGGTCTATCCTTCGTCCTGTGTTTATCGAGCAGCCGCTCGAGGAGCCAGGGCAGGTCCTCGCGTTCGCAGAGCGGCTGTAGCGACAGGACGGCGGCGTTGAGTCGATAATAGAGGTCTTCGCGGAACCCGCCCGCCGCGACCATGTCGGCTAGCGAACGATGCGAAGCGGAGACGACACGGAAATCGACCTTGCGCGCGACCGAGCCGCCGACCGGAAGCACCTCGCCCTCTGCGAGAACCCTGAGCAACCGGCTCTGGGCCGCATAGGGCATGTCGCCGATCTCGTCTAGGAACAGCGTTCCGCCCTCGGCCTCTTCGATCAACCCCTTCCGCCCCTTGGGCAGCGCACCGGTAAAGGCCCCCGGGACGTAACCGAAAAGTTCGCTCTCGATCAGCTGCTCCGGAATTGCGGCGCAATTGACCGCCACGAAGCGGCCAGAGAGCCCGCTCATCTCATGAATGATGCGGGCGAGATATTCCTTGCCGGTTCCGGTCTCGCCCTGCAGCAGTATCGGCAGCCTGCTGGGTGCGAGCTTGATGACTTTGCGTCTGAGGCTGTCGATCGCCGGAACATTGCCGCCGAGCCTGCTGATCGCCGGCGACCGGCCGGAGGTGCGGGCAGGCGGCACGCTGCCTGTGCGTTGCTGCGGTTCGATGGCGTGGGCAAAGAGCAGCGAGCCGTCGCGAACCGCAATCCGCCGTTCCTGGGGCAGGCTGGCACGGGTCAGCGAGGCTAGCTCGTCGAGCCTCGCGTGGAAGAAGTCCGTAACCGGCTGTCCGATCAGAAGCTCGGGCCTGCGCCAGTCGAGACCCCGCGACGCGGCAAGAAGCCGGGCGCCGCCGTGGGTCATGCCGGTGATGCGCCCCGCTCCGTCGACGGATATCGCCGCTTCCGGATCGACGTCGAGAAACTCCGGCGCACCCGCAAAGCGCAGAACCAGATCGTGGCGGCTGTTTGCCATGAGGTTGGCAAGCTCGATCCTCCGCACGGTCGACGACACGAGATGGCGCGCCATGTTCTGGCTGGCTTTCAGGATTGGTGAACTCAGCAGCGAAATGTCGAGAACGGCCGCCAGCGATCCTTGCGTATCATAGATCGGCGCTGCGGTGCAGGACAGGGGCGTGTGGGTGATGTCAAAATGGTCGGTCTGATGAATCGTCAGAGCCTCGCCTGTGGCGATGCAGGCGCCCACCGCGCAGGTGCCTGCCCGGGGCTCGGACCATTCCGAACCGAGATAGAGTCCCGCCTTGCGCAGATTGTTGTTGAAGGAGGGGTCGCCCAGGAATTCGACGGTGACGCCAAGCCGATCCGACAGCAGCAGCACGTAATTCTGTTCGGCGACCTGCCGGTAGAGCCGTTCCAGGCCGGAGCGAGCGATGTGCACAAGATCCTCCGCCTGCTGGCGATGCTCCCGCAACCGGGTTTCGGAGACGATCACTGCCTCGCGCGCCTGCGCCGGATCGAGCTGATAGGTGTCCAGGCATCGCCGCCAGGATTCCAAAACGATGGCGTCACGCCCCGTATTGCTTCCCTGCCCGACCCGCTCGATTTCTTTAATGTGATCCGCAAAATCCATCAATCACCGGCTCTTGAGGGCCGCCTCCGCTGATCTCCGATGTAATCATAGCCGCAATTGCTTGGAGCGCCTAATACTCCGGCGCATTCGTCCTGCGAAGGACGGAATGAGCAATATCCGTTTGCGCCGTTTGGCTTTCGCACATGGCTTTTGCGACAATATCCAGCGCCGGCTATTTTGTTGCGAATTTCAGAAGACCTGGGACATCACGTCAGCTACCGTTAACGCTGCGGTCTCGTTGTCAATCGCGTTCGATCAGCTCGCGGATGGCAGTCTCGAAAGTGGTCTCGCCCTTGCGAGATCCAGCCTCGCCACACTCGAACTCGATCCAGCCTTCGTTGAAGCCGTCGAGCATGCGCATCCGGGGTCCGGGGTTCTGCATACCCTGACTGCGGAACAAGCCCTCCCACGCACCTCGCTCGATCGTCTCAGCATGCACCTGACGGCCGAGCACGGTGGAAAAAGCTTCGGCCATCTGCAGCGGCGTGATGCGGTAGGGACCTTCGAGTTCGACGATGCGCTTGCCGGTCCAATCCTCCTGCAGCATCTCGGCAGCGACGGCGCCCACATCGCGAACACCCACCATCGGAACGGGCTTATCGAGCGGTTGCAGGAAGCTCGGCATTACGCCGTCGCGCGCCGAGGCGATATCCCATACCGAATTTTCCATGAACCAACCGGCACGGAGAAAGGCAATCGACCTGGGCAGTTCAGACAACGCCTGCTCGACGAGCCCGAGTTGCGTCAGCAGATTTTCTTCTTTTGCCTGACTGCCGATCGTGGAGAGGCAGACAACCTTCTTCGGTGCAGCCTTCACGAGAGCTGTCCTCAAGGCTTCGATGATGAGCTTTGCCTGCGAAAAACCAGGAGCTGGATCGAAGGCCGGGGGGATCAGCAGGAAAACGGCTTTCGCTCCCGCAAAGGCTGCAGCAAGCGCCGCTGCATCCGTCATGTCGGCGATGGCGATCTCGGCACCGCGTTCGCGCCAGCTTCGTGCTTTCTCCACGTTGCGCATGACGGCGCGAACGGGCAATCCGCGCTCCAGCAATTTATCCCCGACAATAGCGCCCACCTGGCCCGTTATTCCGGTTACAGCAAACATGTTCTAACTCCTTTTGCTAGCGGACTGTGCCGCGATGACCAAAAGATGCGCCAAAGCCGCCTTTGACTGAATTGCACTTTTGTCAGATAACTGATGACCGAAAATCAGGAATTGAATGATGTTCGACGGACGATTGCTGAATGGGGTGAGCGTGCTGGCGGCTGTGGTTGAGAGCGGCAGTTTTGCACGTGCGGCTGAGGCGCTGGGGCTAACGGCATCGGGGGTCAGCCGAGCGGTGGCGCGGCTCGAGAGCCGGATCGGCGTACGCCTGCTCGACCGGACAACGCGATCACTGCGGCTGACCGATGATGGCGCGCGTTTCTACGAGCAGGTGGTGCCGCTGCTTGGCGGTATCGAGGAAGCGGCCGCCTATGTCGTCGGAACGACGCAGGCGGTGCGCGGGCGGCTTCGGATCAATGTCGATCCCTATTTTTCTCGGCTGATCCTCGGACCGAAGCTCGGCATCTTTCTCGACCGCTATCCCGAGCTGCAGATCGAGGTTGTAACGCGCAATGAGATCGGCGACCTCGTGGCCGACGGGATGGATGTGGCGGTGCGCTTCGGCGAGCTTCCAGCAAGGGGCTCGCTGATTGCCCGGCAGCTTTTTCGCACGCGGGTGATCACCGTCGCAGCGCCCTCCTATCTTGCGAAACATGGCACGCCTGGGCTGCCGGCGGATCTCGCAGATCATACCTGCATCCAGTATCAGGACCCTTTGACCGGCCGGCCTTTCGAATGGGAGTTGCGGCGCGGCAAGACGGTGTTGCCGATCAAGACGCGGGGCCGTGTCCTCGTCAATGATGCCGGGACGACGCTTGCCACCTGCCTTGCGGGGATCGGTATTGCCCAGGTCTTCTCGCTCGGCATGAAGCCCTATCTCGACAGCGGGCAGCTAGTCGACCTCTATCCAGATTGGCCGGACGAGACCTTTCCGCTGCATTGCTTCTATCCATCGCGCCATCACGTACCTGCCAAGGTTCGCGCCTTCATCGATTTCTGTGTCGAAATCATCGATTAGATGCCGCGGACGTTTGAGGATCGAAATTTTAGCAGTAAAAGGGGAGAAGCTATGTGGCCTGCTACCGAATGTATTCGGATCGTCTCTAACGGCCGGTCACATCGCAGCGCTCGCGGCTGTCATTCTTACTGTCGAGACAACTGAGCTTTACCACGGTATCTCCAGCTACTTTCCCGCCTCGACATTGGCGAAAACATGACAGGCAGCTATCGCCTGCCCATGGCGAGTATAAGAAATGTAATCGGAAGAGTTGCCAGGGCAAAAAGCCCGAGAGTTGTTGCTACGGGTACTTCCAAACGAGCGAGGAGGGTGCTTATCGCCATGGCCAAGACGATAAAGAGCGAACTCGCAATATTGTTGGCGGCAAAAATGCGCGACTTCTCGTTGTCACTGGCTGCCTGATACAGCGCGGACGAAAAGTGGGAGGCGTATACCCCTGAAGCGAACGCGAGCGCAAAGAGGTCCAACAGCATCCGGCTTGGTCCAAGGGGGATCGAGAACTGCAGATCGATGCCCGCAACCGCGATCAGGACAGCCATCGCGTTGGGTAGGTAGCGGGCCATACGGCCCTTATTTAGCCAAGAGCCTCCTCCCAATCCCAAGCCAACGCCCAGCGTAAAGATTAGCAGGATGGATGCGATCTGCGACTCGTTGCCGAGCAAAGTGTAGCGAACCAGGACGGGCACGTTCGAGAGATACACCGCGCCCAGCGCCCAATACCAAGAAAGCGCAAGGATCGAAGCCAGGATATGACGATCCTGCAGGGCCAAACGGAGAATCCGCCACGTAGGCTGTATTGGATTGATACCGAGCCTGGCGCGTGTGATGTTCGCATTCACGAAACCGGGGCTTGCGACCGTGAGAAGAAGCGATACGCAAACGATCGGCAGCGCGACGAGGCCGATCATTCTCCGATCGGGATCAGCGCCGAGCAAGGCACCGAAATAAGTTCCGCATAAAATTGCCGCCATGGACGCCGCTTCGACGACGGCATAACCTAGCCCCTGTGCCGACGGGGAAAGAAGATCTGAGACCAATGCGTACTTGATCGGGCTATATAGGGTGGAGGTTACGCCCTTTGCAAACACCAGCGCCAGCAATAATGGCAGGTTGTCGGTATAGAAGCCGTAGGCGGCACACGCTGCGATTGCTAGATCGGCATATCTGAGCCCGAGCGCCAAACTTTTCTTGTCGAAATGATCGCCAAGGTAGCCGCCATGGGCTGAAAAGATGAAAAATGGCGCCATGAACAAGATCCACGCCAGAGATGCCAGACGGCTGAGGTCCTGCGCGTCGATGTTGCCGTGGAATGCCATGAACACGATCACGGAATTCTTTAGCAGGACGTCAAAGGCTGCATTCGATGCCCCGATGGCGCAATGCATCGCGAATGGCCAGTTTATCGTTTGTTTCATTGGCTGGGCTTTGGTTGTCGTTTAGCCGGCGCCCAGCGGTGGACGAGATCAAACATGGGGGTCAGATCCCTCACGTCAGGCGGGGAGGCGGGCCAATACCGCGCATGCACTATAGTGATCCTCCAGCGGGAAGATGTCTTCCATCCCGGCAAGACCAGCAAGTTGGGCGTCGTCGAGATGGCAAAGAATATGAGCGAAAAAGCCCGAATTCATTCCAAAGCTATAAAAATCCTCGAAGTTTGCGAAACTGACCTTTTTGGTAAAGTGCTCTACGGCCGCAACCTCGAGCCCCGCTTTCGTGCAGAACGAAACGATCGTATCGGCATTCTCCGGCGCCCTATTCTTGTCACGGATGAATTCATCTGGAAGCACCATGCGTGCGAGAGAGTAAATGCGTGGAAATGCCTGGAAGGTGCTGCTGACGATCGAGTAACATCCTTGGGGTCGCAAAAGCTTTGCCGTGCGTGAGACAATATCCTCGCCGTCGATGAATGTCGTCAGGAAATGCATGAGGACGAGGTTCATGCTCGCGGCGTCGAAGTGTCGCTCCGTATTGGCCACATCATCGTGGATCGAGTGGAAATGCAGCTTGGTCTTAGCAATTCGGATCATCTCTTCCGAGAGGTCGATTCCGTGCAGGGTGGCGTCTGGATAGGCTTTATGGATTGCGATCAGCGACTCACCTGTACCGACCGCCAAATCCAGCACGCTCAGGACCTGATCAGTGATCGCGTGCTTGCGGATTTGTTCAAGAGCGATAACTCTGGCGCCGGCAAGTAGACCTTGTTCGTCATGATCATATGTCTGCGCTATGCTCTGGTCATAAAGTTTACCAATGTTCATTGGGAACATCCTTCTGATGATATTTGATATAGCATCTTCTGTAGTCTGGGCTGACCATTTAGCTACAGATATTGATTGTGTTCTGTTGCAGGTCGATTGAGTGTTCAGTCAGATATCGACGAAGCATGTGCAGAAATGCCTCGATATCTTTCGGTTCTATCTGACCGATGTTACCGATCCGGAAGCATTCAATCTGTTCAACTTTTCCGGGATAGATGGTAAAGCCTTGCGCCAGGAGCGCATCATGCATTGCATTGAAGCTGAAATTCGGGTGTGCGGGTATGAGAAATGTGGTCAGAAGCTTTGACTGTGGCAGGTCTGGTACAGCCATGCGGAAGCCCAACTCACGCATACCGCTAACCAGGATTTCCCAGCAATAGCAGTAGCGTGCATAACGCGCGGCTTGGGATTCTTCGAAAAACTCATCGAGCGCGGTATTCAGGGCATAAAGAACTTGCACCGGCGGAGTGAAGCGCATCTGCAAGCTTCCGCGAAAGCCCTGATGTTGCGCATATAAATCGAGGTATAGGCTTCGTGGTTGGTGGTCTGCCGGTCGGATCAGTATCTCATCGAGGCAGATAACGAACGAGATTCCCGGTATGCCCTGAACGCATTTGTTCGATGATGAGATAAGAACGTCGATGGACGTATTTCTCAAATCGATCGGGATGCCGGCATAAGACGACATGGCATCGACGATGAATTTGACACCGAATTTGCTCGTAAGTTCGCTCAATTTCTCCATCGGATTGAGGATGCCGGTGGTGGTTTCATGGTGAACCATGACCAAATGGGTGATCGCACGGTCGCCTGATAGAAGCCTGGCAATGTCTTCGAGGTTTGGCAGTTCGTTATAGGCCGTTTCGTAGATCAGCACCTGCTCTGGGCGCAGATGGATGCGGCACATCTCCGAAATGCGAAGGCCATAGGCGCCATTGACCACCACCAGGATCTTGCCGCTTGCCGGGACGAGCGTGCTGATGCAGGCTTCGACTGCACAGGTTCCAGAACCAGCAAAAAGCACGGCGCGATGTGTGCCTTCGCCGTGGACGACCTCGACGAGCCGCTGCCCGACCCTTTCCTGCAGCCGGCCGAACTCGATCTCGCGTGGACAAATATCGGACACTACCTGAGCCTGCTTCACGCGTTGGCTCGTCGTCGCAGGTCCCGGGGTTAGCAATATGTTTCGCGTCGGGATCATGCCGGGTCTCCCGAACCGGAAGCAATACGCGGCCATATCCAGCTGTTTGCCCGTGCCAGGTGCTCAAGCGTATCGATCTCGGTCCATGGCAACTCGGTCTTTTCAACGTGCAAAGGGCGTGAGCGAGCGATACCCACCAGGCCTTCCTCGTAATGCAGGCCGACGGGGCGCTTGTGTCCCTCGCGGGCCAACCAAGCCAAGATCGTGGCTGGAATGCTTCGATCCAGCTTGCAGATGCCGACCAGTTCGGCGTCGATGCGCGATAGCGCGCTGCTATCCTTCGACAGGTTCACGAGATGCGATCGCTCATCCGTCTGTATGTAGACCTCGTCGCCAGATCCGGTTTGTCCAGAAGCAAGAATGACGTTGGCAAACGGGCATCCCAGCACCCGATCGATCATTTTGGCGTCGTAAAGAAGATCCGACTCGAGCGAGAGAAAGTCGCAGCCGAGGCTCCCGGCACAGAGCAGGAACGTCTCAAGACTGCCAGAGTTTGCGTAGTCGGGATTGGTAACGCAGTCGATCCGGACGCCGCTGGTGCGCGAAGACAGCGCTTCATACTCGGAGGCCATATAACCGGTACCAATGACGATACGGCGGATGCCATGATCGGCTAGGATCGCGATCGACCGCTCGACGAGTGAGCGCCCCGCTATCGGGATGAAACCCTTCGGAGCATTGCGGGAAAATGTCGATATTCGGCTGCCAAGTCCTGCGGCCACGATGACTGCTGTATCGATGCTCATTGCATGAACTCCTGCAAGCGACGCACCGCATCAGCGGGCGAAATCGTCGGCCGCCCGAGTGGAGAAATCGATCCCGGTGCGATCGGGATGTGGAGGAAGGTCAAACGCGGATGCGCCAGCCAGTCGTCCAGAGCCTGGGCAACCTCCTCTAGGTTCGAAGCAGCAGCCACGTGGGGATAGCCGGTGCCATGCGCGATCATGGGCCAGTTCATGCCACTGGACGCGGTTGCCTGACCGCCGGTGGAGTCGTGCATTTCGTTGTCGAGCAGAACGTGAAACAGATTGTCGGGCCTATAATGGGCATTGGTGGCCAGGTTTCCCATGCGCATAAGCAGGGCCCCGTCTCCGTCGAGCGCAATGATCTTCCGCTCGCGTCTGGCGAACGACAATCCAAGGCCGATCGAAGATACGCAGCCCATTGAGCCGACCATGTAGAAATTGTTCGGAGCGTCTTCGATCGTGAAAAGCTCCCTTCCGCACATGCCGGTGGTCGCCAGCAACACCGTGTCGTCCCGCCTGCGGCCGCTAATCACCTTCAGGACGTCGTGGCGGCGAGGGCGGTCGAGGCCTCGGCGTTTTGGGATCGACAACGTTCCTCCCTGATAGGCCTGGCGCGCCGATGGTGTAAGGGCGAGCGAAGAGAAGGTTCCTTTGGACACAAGATAGAACACGGATCTTCCGGCCTGCAGATAGCCCTGGCCTTCCTCGAGTTGTCTTGCCGCCGCCTTAAGGTTGGTTTCGAGGTGAATGACGTGCACGTCGCTGGTCTCCAGCAACGGCCGAGTGATCCGCCCCATGAATTCGTGCTGGATTTCGTCTGCAACACCATTTTCGCCGCGAAAGCCGACAAAGCCGGTGATAGGGATCTCACAAATGTTGGTCAGAGACGTCAGCGGCGCCAGTGCGTTTGCAAGCCCGGAATTCTGCAGGAGAACTGCCGACTTCTTGCCTCCCATCTGAGCACCGGCTGCGATGGCCACGGCTTCGCCTTCATTGGTGGCTGCGACATAGTCGAGCGAGTTGCTTGCCAGATTGATCAGCGGCTGCAGAAGAGAGCAGGGAACCCCGGAAAACAGTTCGTAGCGATGTGCGCGCAGCAACATGCCGAATTCGTCTATATCGATCATTACCGTTGGCCTGCAGCAAGATACTCTTTGATGCCGAGCTGCTCGCCGGGCAGATATTTGTCCTCTGCGCGCTGCAACTCGTCTGCACCCTGGAGGCGGAATATTTCCGATACGGGGGCAATTTTCTCCTCCTGAGGTGTGACTGACTGCATCTTGAAGATTTCTTCGGCAGTCTTTCGCATCACCGGAACGGCGGAACGCAGAATGTGGTTTGCCCAGATAATTGTGGAGATGCCCAGCTCCGCAAAGCGAGGCGTCGGTGTGGAGTGATAGGTCGTTGGTACGATAACGACAGGATGGCGATCGCCCCATTCCTGCATGAAGGCCTCGATTTCCTCCGGCCCACGCCTCTTGCTGTGAACCAAGATGGCATCCGCGCCGGCCAGACGATAGGCTTCGGCCCGATTGAGCGCTTCCTTGAGACCTGCGCCGACGATGAGGGATTCAGTTCTCGCAACGATCACGAAGTCGTCATCGCGCTGCGTATCTTTTCCCGCTTTGATCTTGCCGCAGAATTCGTCGAGTTCCGCCAGCCCCTGCTTTTCCCCATCGATGAAGGAGTTTGTTTTTGGAAACAGCTTATCCTCGATACAGACTCCCGCAATCTGCCGAGACTCCAGCTTGGAAACCAGTCGGCGCAAATTGTTGAAGTTTCCGTAGCCGGTATCGCCGTCAAGGAGGATCGGCACGCGCGTGGCGTCGCTCATGAATTCCACGAATTCGAGAACCTGAGTCCAACTGGCTTCATTGTTGTCCCTTACGCCCATCGAGCCCGACAACGTCAGCCCGCTTGCCCATATGCCCTTGAAACCTGCCTCCTCGACGATGCGTGCGCTCAAGCCATTATGCGCCTCGCACAGGAAATCGAGTTCTTTCCTGCGCAGCATTTCTCTGAGTCGAGTTGTCTTTTTCAAAGTCTTATCCTTCAAATGTCGAGGTTGCGGCGCGGGGCGGCTAAACACATTGCTATGGGGCCGCGAGCCGCCGGCGATGGGGCCCAAACTGGAAATTGGTAGCTGCTTTTGCGATATGATTTGATCTATCTGAGACGGCTGCGGCAGCAGCGACCTGAGATCCGCCCAAAAGTGTCAACCCTGGGGAAGCTTTCCCACGAGAACAGACTTCTTCTTCGAAGCGAGAACCATCAACCCGATTTCCAGAAGCGTAAAGGGAACAGCGATGTAATAGACCAGCAGAACGGTTCCCAATAAATCGAGTCCGGGAAGGGAGCCAATCTGAAGTCTGAAATCGGGAAAGCAATACAGGGCGACCATGAGAGCTGCATAGGCGTAGATCTCGAAGCTCCAGCCAAGGCGCGTGATAAACAATTGGCCAGCATATATTCGAATTATGTATGTCCAGCATGCAAGAGCTTGGCGCAGCAACATAGCGACAAAGACTAGGGGCTCATGCAGATCGAACCTGTAGACAATGGCAGCCTGCAGAACGAAGAAGCCGAATGCATCACCGAAATGGTCGAGAAATCCTCCGAATTCACTGCACTGATTGGTATTCCTGGCGTGAATGCCGTCACAGGAATCAAGCAGGATCCAAAGAACGAGCAAACCAGCGCAGACAAGAAGCAAGTAAGGCTGCGCCGATAAGGTCAGAATGGCCGCGGCAGCAAACCCAATGCCGATCGCGCCGATCGTCAGAGTGTTCGGATGGACCGATCGCGGAATAAGAACGACCAGCTTAGACAACAGCGGATAAACCAATTGATCCGTGATGTCGCGATTGGTAGCTGACGGCTTGGCTGTAGATGCTTCTGGTTGGATCATGGGCTTTTTCCAATTATTCTTGTTGCGAATCTCTTGGCGTAAGTGAGTCCGAGGCATTTCGACGGCACGAAGACTCTGGTTTCCCAGTTATGTTGTTTGGCATGGCGCCTAAGCTTGACGTCAGGATTGACTGCTATCGGATTGCCAACGAGCCTGAGCATATGTCGGTCTTCCCAGTGATCGCCATAGGCATGACATAGAGCCAGCTCGATACCGTTGCGATGTGCGTAGTCTTGCACGATCCTGGCTTTTGCCTTGCCAAACGGAATAGGTCCCCGAACCTTGCCCGAAAACCGCCCTTGATGCGTTTCTAGAACTGTTGCGTAGCATTCGTCGGCTTTCAGGTAATCGGCAGCTTTAAGGGCAATGAAATCAATCGTTGCGGACACGATAACAATCTTGTCTCCAGCCTGTCGGTGCTTGTCTATCTCGGCAAGCATATCGGGAAAGAAGGCTCGGCTGAGTTTTGCATGAAATAGTTTCTCGTAGGTATCAAGACATGGTTTGATGCTCTCTCCCGCAAACAACTCGTGCAGTATCCGCCTTTTCAGTGTTTCCGTACCGTCGATCAGATGCAGATCGTAGCGGAGCTGTAAGCTGATAATCTTGAAGAACTGCCGCAGACTGATACCACCTTGCGCGCGCAGGTGATAAGCGAACGCCTTTTCTCCGACACAATCCCAAAGCGTTTTATCGAGATCAAAGAAGGCCGCAGCAGGCATTAAAAGTCTTTCGGCGAGTTGTCGGATGAAAGGTATACAACAACATCATCGCCCGGAACGCAGGCAAGGCAATTGTTGTAGGGATTCAATAACAATGTTTATTCAGTAGATGGTCACGTAATTCTTCGAGGGCAACCAGGTATCGAATCACCAAATTGATACTTGATGATGTCGAGTTCCGCCGTTGCGTAAAGGCCTTATAGAAAATGCTGGATGATTTGAAAGGGGAATTGCTGGCTTGGGACGCGTACTGAGTGTCTCATATTTGGGTATGTCGAGCTAAGTCGCAGCGAAAGACATGCCTCCTACTCTGACAAGTTCTCAAGCGCCCAAGTTGAAGGCTTCGCCGGCACGCCTGTAAAAAGATCATAAACAATCCAGGACAAGCCCATCTCACGGCGAATGGCATATCGTCTGGTGATTGTCGCCATCGCCTCCTCCTGAAGGATGGCAACGGCCGAAACGGCATCGCGTACATCGATTACTTCCATGATGCCACGCTATAGTAGAATAGTCTGTGGTCCTCAGATCGGTCGATATTTATCGCGTCGGAGCGATAGCCGTCAGCCAAATTAGCCGCCACGGCTTAGCAGATTTATGGATATTTGAAGCGTTACGCCGACGGTTCGTATCCGTTCAACGGCTTGGGGGCCGCCGGACGACGACATCGTCTCCCAATCCGCATATGGCGTTCTGTCGCGGGGAAGCGAGCTGTTGGCTAGTGAAGGACCGGGTGGCAATCCGCTATTCCTTCTTGCCTTTCTTTCTTGCTTTTGGTGCTAGCTCCGCCTCTTGTGCCAAACGGAGCGCACGAAGCCTGTCCGTCTTCTTTTGCCGAGCAGACGCCTCATGGGCCAGGATATCCCTGGCAATCGATGTCGTCTGCTCCGACTTAGCCTGTGCAGACAGCTTTTCAGGCTTGAAGAGATTGTCTTTCGCCTTGGTCATGCTTCGCCCTTATCAGCAGGCACGTTTGCAAGAGACTGTGGACGTCCACGACCTGACGCCATGACTTTCTTCTTCGGTGCCGGCAG
>JBCNPI010000280.1:0-8017 GCA_039593415.1 Rhizobium sp.
GCATCGCACCCTCCCCCACCGGCGAGCCGCATGTCGGCACCGCCTATATCGCGCTGTTCAACTATCTCTTCGCCAAGAAACATGGCGGCGAGTTCATCCTGCGCATCGAGGATACCGACGCGACCCGCTCCACCCCGGAATTCGAGACGAAGGTTCTCGACGCTCTGAAATGGTGTGGCCTGAAATGGTCGGAAGGTCCGGATATCGGCGGCCCCCACGGCCCTTATCGCCAGAGCGACCGCAAGGAACTCTATAAGCCCTACGTCGAGCAGATCGTCGCGGCCGGCCATGGCTTCCGCTGCTTCTGCACGCCGGAGCGCCTGGAAAAGATGCGCGAGGCGCAGCGCGCTGCCGGCCTTCCGCCGAAATACGACGGCCACTGTTTGAACCTTGCCGCCGAGGAAGTCACCACGCGTGTTGCAGCCGGTGAACCGCATGTCGTGCGCATGAAAATCCCAACCGAGGGCTCCTGCAAGTTCCATGACGGCGTCTATGGCGATGTCGAAATTCCGTGGGACGCCGTCGACATGCAGGTCCTCCTGAAGGCCGACGCCATGCCGACCTATCACATGGCTAACGTCGTCGACGACCATCTGATGAAGATCACCCATGTCGCGCGCGGCGAAGAATGGCTCGCCTCGGTGCCGAAGCACATCCTCATCTATCAGTATCTCGGCTGGGAGCCGCCGGTGTTCATGCACCTGTCGCTGATGCGCAATGCCGACAAGTCGAAGCTGTCGAAGCGCAAGAACCCGACCTCCATCTCCTATTATACCGCCCTCGGCTACATCCCCGAGGCGCTGATGAACTTCCTCGGCCTGTTCTTCATTCAGATCGCCGAAGGCGAAGAGCTCCTCACCATGGACGAGCTTGCCGGAAAGTTCGATCCGGAAAACCTCTCCAAGGCCGGCGCCATCTTCGATATCCAGAAGCTTGACTGGCTGAACGGCCGCTGGATTCGCGAAAAGCTCTCGGAAGAGGAATTTCAGCACCGGGTGCTGACCTGGGCGATGGAAAATGACCGCCTAAAGGAAGGCCTGAAGCTGTCCCAGTCGCGCATCACCAAGCTCGGCGAGCTGCCTGACCTCGCCGGCTTCCTGTTCAAGTCCGACCTCAACCTCGATCCCTCTGCTTTCGCCAAGATCAAGTCGACGCCGGAAGAACTTTTGGAAATCCTGAACACGGTGCAGCCGGATCTGGAAAAGATCCTCGAATGGAATGTGGAGACGATCGAAGCCGAACTGCGTGCCATCGCCGACCGCATGGGCAAGAAGCTGAAGGTCATCGTCGCGCCGCTTTTCGTCGCCGTATCGGGCTCCTCCCGCTCCCTTCCGCTTTTCGATAGCATGGCCATCCTCGGCCGCTCCGTCGTGCGCCAGCGGCTGAAACTGGCCGCGCAGACCGTTGCGACCCTCGTCGGCCCGAAGAACTGAACCGGACTTTATAACCATGAACGACAAGACCGAAGCATCCGCCCTCTCCTCCGACGCGACGGAAGTCCGCCGCCAGAAGCTGAAGCTGCTGCGTGAGCAGATCGGCGACGTCTATCCGGCGCATTTCCACCGCACGCTGACCAATGCCGAACTGGCTGCGAAATATGAAAGCCTGGAGCCGGACACCGAAACCGGTGACATCGTCACCGTTGCTGGCCGTGTCTATTCCTCGCGCAATTCCGGCATGTTCATGGACATCCATGACGCCTCGGGCAAGATCCAGATCTTCAGCCACAAGGATGTGACCCCGGAAGAGGCGCGCTCCCTGCTGCCGATGATCGATCTTGGCGATATCATTGGCGTGACCGGCGTCGTACGCCGCACCAAGCGCGGCGAGCTGACCATCAATGCGCAGCAGATCACCATGCTGACGAAGACGCTGCTGCCGATGCCGGAAAAGTGGCACGGCCTGTCCGATATCGAGCTGCGCTACCGCAAGCGCCACCTCGACGTCATGACCAACGAGGAATCGAAGCTCCGCTTCCAGCAGCGCAGCCGCATCGTTTCCGGCATCCGCCGTTTCATGGAAAATGACGGCTTCATGGAAGTCGAGACGCCGATGCTGCATTCGGTCTATGGCGGCGCCACCGCCGAGCCGTTCAAGACGCATCACAACACGCTGAAGCTCGACATGTACCTGCGCATCGCGCCGGAACTGTTCCTGAAGCGCACGCTGGTATCCGGCCTTACCGACAAGGTCTTCGAGATCAACCGCAACTTCCGCAACGAAGGCGTCTCCACCCGGCACAATCCCGAATTCACCATGATGGAGTGCTATTGGGCCTATGCCGACTACGAGGACATCATGGACCTCGTCGAGCGCCTGTTTTCGACGCTTGCCGTGTCGATCCACGGCAGCACGGAATTCGCCTTCGGCGACAAGCAAATGTCCTTCAAGGGTCCGTTCCGTCGCGTGCCGATGCCTGACGCCGTCAAGGAAGCGACCGGCATCGACTTCCTGGCGATCAAGACCGATGAGGAAGCGCGCGACGCCGCCAAGGCTGCCGGCTTCGCCGTCGAAAAAGATGCGACTTGGGGCGAATGCCTTGCCTTCATCTTCGAAGAGAAGGTCGAGGGCACGCTGATCCAGCCGGCGCACGTCACGCATTTTCCGAAGGACATCTCGCCCTTCGCCAAGGAAGTGCCGGGCGAGCCGCGCCTCGTCGAGCGTTTCGAGACCTATTGCAATGCCTGGGAACTCGGCAACGCCTTCTCGGAGCTCAACGATCCGGAAGAGCAGCGCGCCCGCATGGTGGAACAGCTCGAGCAGGCACATGCGCGCGGCGAGAAGGAAAAGCAGCTAGACGAGGAGTTCCTCGATGCCATCGACCAGGGCATGCCTCCGGCAGGCGGTCTCGGCATTGGCGTGGACCGCCTCATCATGCTGTTGACAAACTCGCCCTCGATCCGCGACATCATCCTTTTCCCGGCACGTCGCAACAAGGCGGATTGAGACCGTTTGGCCCTTCGAACATCAAAGGCGCAGACAATGACCGAAAAAGAAATATCAGCCGCGGATGCCGATAACGAGCGTCAGCGGCTGGCTGACCTTGCAGAGATCGGCGACGTCGATCTCTCGCAATACGCACCCGGAACGTTCGGCTGCCACGAGGCAATGCACACGACGTCGCTGATGCTCGACATGACCGACGATCAGCTATTGCAGCATCCCGCCATTCTGGCGGACCCTCACTTCTATCGCCTTGCCGGCGAAGTTCACGAAGCGCTCTTCGCGCTTTACCAGGCTATCGGCGAGAAACATCTGGCGGATTGACGTTATTGTCTTTCTGCCCGGCAGCTCAAAGCTGGTCCCGATCAGTTCGTGACCGGTGAGCGCGCGTCGGCAGCACCCGTCATGGTCGGGTCCAGCCCCGGCGACGGACTCTTTTCCTTAGCTCCGGCATCGGCACCGATGAATTCGCCGTTCTCGTCATAACCCGGCCCCACGTTGCCGGTCGATTTCGGCTCCGGCGGCAGCGGTTTGACATCGTGGTCCGCCGCCTGCTTTGCTCCCGCCTTCTCTTCCGCGGCGATCGCCGCTTTCAGCTTGTCCTTCTTGGCATCGCCGTGCGCCCCTGCGTCGGTTGCCAGCGCATTGTCGCAATCGCTATAGTCCTTCAATCCGGCAAGCGCAGCGTCGATATCCTGCGGCAGCATGGTAACCTGCTCGCCGTAGAACAAGCCCGCAGTGCTCGCAGCGCCGTTGTAATAGCGTGCGGTGAGCGGAGCCTCGGCGTTGCCGTCGGCAAGCTTGTCTGGATGTGGCACATAGACGACATCCGCCCCCAGCGCACGACCGCGTATGTCGGAGCGCAGCGTCGGTCCATTCCGATCGAGAACTACAACCTGGACGAGATCCGGCTTCTGCTCCCTGTACACGGCCTCGGCGACGCGCAACGCTGTTTTCACGCGTGTCAGGCCATCGGTCGGTTCGGTGTTGATATATTTGCGGACCCAGAAGCGATTATCCTTGCGGATTGTCACGAGATTGACGTCGGTGCACTGGAGGCCGTTAGGAGAAGCCGATGCAAGGCCGAGCAGCTTTTCCTTGCCGATATAAATCGCCGAAACGCCGGAGCAGCCTATAAGAAAGGCCACTCCGCCGATCATGACGACTAATTTCCGGGGCATCCGGAAAATGTGCAGTAAGGCGCTCACGCCAACTGCTCCAGCATAGACCACTCCGAGGCGATAAAGATGATCAACCCTCACGTTAGGGAATTGGCGTTTCGGAATACTTAAAGCAGAAGCGAAACTTGCATCGCTCGCGCTATCGTTACCAAAAAAGGTCCAAGCATTCACAGCTAGAGCGAGCGCTTGCCTTCTTTACCGCGGACATGCTCTAACCTTGTCATGGCCTTTACCTTGAGACAACTGCAGTACTTTGTCGCCGTGGCGGAACAAGGCTCCGTGACGCGTGCGGCGCAGAATCTGTCCATCTCGCAATCCTCGGTCACCGAAGCCCTGAAGGAGCTCGAAAGCGACCTCGGTGTGGTGCTATTCGAGCGCCATCCGCGCGGACTGTCGATCACCCATAACGGCCACCAGTTTCTTCGTCACGCGACGAAAATTCTGGCGACCGTTTCCGACGCGCGCACCAGCTTTTCCGGCAAGCAGAACGAGGGCGGCGGCACACTGAACATCGGCGTGACATCGCTCGTCGCCGGCTATGTACTATCCGATCTTCTGGCGCGCTATCGCCGCGCCTGCCCCGGCGTCGAAGTCAGCGCCATCGAGGACAATGGCGGCTATCTGGAACACCTTCTCGTTGGTGGCGAACTCGACGTCGCCGTCATGGTCATTTCCAATTTGCGGGACCGCATGGCCCTGCAGGCCGAGATTCTGGAGACCTCGCCCTACCGCCTCTGGCTGCCGATGGGTCATCCCCTCGTCTCGGCCGATATCATCAGTGTTGCGGACATCACCCGCGAGCCGCTGATCATGCTGACCATCGACGAAATCGAGGAGAATACCGGCAAGCTTTTGAGCGCGCTCGGCGCCCGCCCGCACGTCGCCTTCCGCACGCGCTCGGTAGAAGCCGTGCGCAGCCTGGTTGCAACCGGCGCAGGCGTCGCGCTGCTGCCGGATCTCGTTTATCGTCCCTGGTCGCTGGAAGGCGATCGCATCGAAAGCCGCGACGTCTCCGGGTCGCTGCCTGTCGTCCAGGTCGGCATGGTCTGGCGCAAAGGATCGAGCCTTCCGCAGGCCGCCCGCGATTTCGTCGGCATCGCCGAAAGCATGCGCTCGGGGCGGCAGAGGTAGCAGGCGACCCCCTCAAGCCGACTGAGCGAAATACAATCGACGACTGCAGCTATGGAGGGCGTAGCTCGGCAGCGCTACAGCCCTCAGTTACTCCCTACTTCGCGAGAACAATATGCGTGGCGCGCTCCGTCGGAACATGTTCGACTGTCCGGTATCCCAAAGCGTGAAGGTCGATGCCACTAAAGAACGCCTCCCCTTGGCCGAGCGCAACGGGGGCAAGGGCAAGGTGAATTTCATCGACGTGGCCCGCCTGGACGTATTGCCTCACAGTCTCGGCGCCGCCGCCGATCTTGATGTTCTTTACTCCTGCCGCATCGCGCGCCCTTTGCAATGCCTCTTCAATTCCGCCAGTGACGAAGTGAAAAGTCGTCCCGCCTAACATCTCGATTGAGGGTCGGGAATAATGTGTCAGTATGAACGTTGGTGCATGATAAGGCGGATTGTCACCCCACCAGCCTTTCCATTGATCGTCTGGCCACTCCCCGCGGATAGGCCCGAACATGTTGCGGCCGAGGATGAAGGCCCCGAAACCCTCCATTGCGCGTTGGCCGAACCGGTCATCAAGCCCTGTTTCTCCGTCGTCTTTTCCGAGCATCTGACGAAATGCGCGCGTTGGGAAAAACCACTGAAACAGTTCCTCGCCCCGCAAACCAAGCGGGCGCTCTAAACTCTGATCGATGCCGGCGGCGAAACCGTCAAGCGAGACACTGAATCCGGCAACTTTTACTTTGGTCATTGGCACTTCCATCCGCGCCGGCTCTATGGGGCAGAGATCCGCACCGGCGCATCGCGGTTAACTCCATGCAACAGGACGATTGGCGTTGGGGAGAACCGACAACTGATTTCAATTTTTTCCGATTACGCCGAATGGAGAACGCACATTCCAGCATGCTCGCCATGCCAGCCTCCAACCCGCCAAATATTACTCGGGCTTACGAAATCGCAACACCGACAACACTTTGCTTTGGTAAACCCAAGCCATTCCCGCCTCCCAGATCGGCGCCTTCGACGCCCTACTTCCTTCGCCACATAAGTTTCGGCGCCGAAATCGGAATTTCCGATATCGTCTTTCTGATAAATGAATTTGCGAATGCGGCGAAATCGCGTCACCTTTTCTTCCGGGAACAGGAAGCCAGCCACTGGCTCCGCACGATCAAGGCTCAAAAAACCGGGAGAGTCCGATGAAGCATCTGCTGAAATCATGCACGGCCGTACTCGCATGTTTAAGTTTCGCCACGCAGGTCATTGCCGCCGAACCGCTGAAGACGCTCGGCAAGGGTGAAGGTGCCGTCAGCATCGTAGCATGGGCCGGCTATATCGAACGCGGCGAAAGCGACAAGAATTACGATTGGGTCACCGGCTTCGAGAAGGAGACCGGGTGTAAGGTCAGCGTTAAGACTGCGGCGACATCGGATGAAATGGTCGCCCTGATGAACGAAGGCGGCTTCGATCTTGTGACCGCCTCCGGCGACGCTTCATTGAGGCTCGTTGCCGGCAAGCGCGTCCAGCCGATCAACACCGACCTGATCCCGAGCTGGAAGAACCTCGACGAGCGCCTGAAGAATGCGCCCTGGCACACGGTCAACGGCGTCCACTATGGCGTCCCTTATCTCTGGGGGCCGAACGTGCTGATGTACAACACCGATGCCTTCAAGGGTCAGGCACCGAAGAGCTGGAATGTCGTCTTCGAAGAAATGAACCTGCCTGACGGCAAGTCCAACAAGGGCCGCGTCCAGGCCTATGATGGCCCGATCTATATTGCCGACGCCGCTCTCTACCTCATGGCCCACAAGCCCGAACTCGGCATCAAGGATCCTTACGAGCTGAATGAAGACCAGTACAAGGCCGCGCTTGAGCTGCTGCGCGGCCAGCGCAAGATCGTCAGCCGCTATTGGCATGACGCCATGATCCAGACCGACGATTTCAAGAACGAGGGCGTCGTTGCCTCTGGTTCCTGGCCGTTCCAGGTGAATCTGCTGCAGGCCGACAAGCAGAAGATCGCCTCCACCTTCCCGGACGAGGGAACGACCGGTTGGGCCGATACCACCATGCTGCATGCCGACAGCGAGCATCCGAACTGCGCCTATATGTGGCTGGAACACTCTTTGCAGGCCAAGGTTCAGGGCGATGCGGCCGCTTGGTTCGGCGCCGTGCCTTCCGTTCCGGCAGCCTGCAAGGGGGACGAACTCCTGACCGACAGTGGTTGCGCCACCAACGGCTACGACCACTTCGACAAGATCAAGTTCTGGAAGACGCCAGTCGCGAAATGCAGCACGCAGAGCGAATGCGTACCCTATCACCGCTGGGTCTCAGACTATATTGGCGTGATCGGCGGGCGATAGTCTTCCCTCTTCTCCCCGGCGGGAGAAGATGCCTGACAAGGCAGATGAGGGGGATGAGGAGCGAAGTGACGAATGTCTTGAGCGACAAGCGAAGGACAGCTTATGTCGCCCCCCTCATCCGACCCTTCGGGCCACCTTCTCCCCGAGGGGAGAAGGAGAAACCAACCTCTCCTTGGAGAAATCAATGAACGCCGTTCGCTTCCAGCAGGTGTCGCGCCATTTCGGCCAAGTCCGCGCCGTGGACTGTGTCGATCTGGAGATCGCGCCGGGCGAATTCTTCGCCATGCTCGGCCCTTCCGGTTCCGGCAAGACCACCTGCCTCAGGCTGATTGCCGGCTTCGAGCAACCCACCGGCGGCCATATCGAGATCTTCGGCGAAACCGCCGAAGGCGTGCCGCCCTACCGGCGCAACGTGAATAC
>JBCNPI010000281.1:0-7974 GCA_039593415.1 Rhizobium sp.
GCAGCGCGCTCAGCCCGACAACGGCGACATGCGACACTCGTAGCAAACGTTCGAACATTTCCTTACCCCCATTTCCTGCCTTTTGGATGGGCACAGATATGTCGAGCCGTCTGAACCCTGCCTGAACACCGCCGAAGAATTAAGAAACGGGGCCAGCAGCTTCACAACCATCGATTCCCACGATTGTCGGCTTGAAGACTATCGTTTTTTGCGTCGCATCCCGGTCTGGCACGACCGCTTGGCGCACCAATTGCGCCGCAGCCTCGCCGATAGCGCGCCTGGGCGAACGGGACGTCGCGATCGGCGCCGGCAAGGAGGCGACCAGATCCAAACCGTTGAAGCCGGCAATCAGGATCTTCTGGGGAACTGCAATGCCCAACTCCATGCAGGCGAACAATCCGCCGCTCGCCATATCGTCATTCGAATAGTAGATGCAATCGAGATCCGGCACGGTCGCAAGCATTGCGGTCGTCAGCTGTTTCCCAAGCGCAATCGACGAGAAGGCATCATCGATCCGCTGCTCGGCAAAACCCAGACCATGCGCACGCAGCACGCGTTCGAAGCCTGCCTTGCGCTTGCCAGCGCGCAGGTCCCGCGCCAAAGCGCTGCCGACGTAGCCGAACCGCCGTCGCCCTGCCGCGATCAGCGCTTCGGCCATGTCCTCTCCCGCCGCACCATGCGACAAGCCGACATTGAAATCGATCGGCGTGCCATCGAGATCCATGAGCTGGATGACCGGAATATCGGCATGGCGGAGCAGCTCCACCGTTTCCTCCGGCTGATCGAGGCCGGTGACAATAATCGCGCAAGGCTGCCAGGAGAGCATGTCGCGGATGATCTCGCGCTCCTTGACGACATCATAGTCGGATATGCCGAACACCGCCTGCATGCCTGAACCGTCAAACCCGGCGGAAATACCGGCAAGCACTTCCGGAAAAACGATGTTCGACATGCTGGGAACGACGACTGCGACCAGATTGGTGCGCTGCGAGGACAGCGAAAGTGCAAGCCTGTTGCCGACGTAATTCATCCGCGTTGCCGCTTCGATGACCCTATCGCGCGTCTCGCTGGAGACGTCGGCAACGCCGCGCAAAGCGCGCGATGCCGTCATCTTGCTGACGCCTGCTTCGACCGCGACTTCCTCCAGAGTGGGTTTGCGCATCCCCAAGCAACCCTCGATGAACATGGCGGCTGGCACGATGCCGCTTCTCTTCATAGAATGTTTCCGCAAAAAGGCAAACATCCCTCCATTGACAAACACCAGGAAAATACGGTTATGGTACCGATACCGGTATCGGTACCATAACCGAAATCTCAGAGGTAACACCATGCACAACACGAAGAAGGCCGCTGTCGTCGGCCTGGGGTCGATGGGCTGGGGCGCTGCTCTCTCCCTTCTGAAAGCAGGTTTTGCCGTCAACGGCTGCGATGTCCGCAGCGAGGTTCTTGCCCGTTTTGCCGAGCGCGGCGGCACGCCCCGCACGACGCCGGCGTCAGCGGCTGATGATGCCGACGTGATCCTTGTCTATGTCGTCAACAGCAAGCAGGTTGAAGACGTGCTTTTCGGGCAGAATGGCGCCCTGGAAACCGCTCGTCCCTCGACTACATTCCTGCTCTGCACCACCATGGCGCCGAGTGCAACGACAGCCTTTGCCGACAGGCTTGAAGCGGCAGGCATGCTCGTCATCGACGCTCCCGTCTCCGGTGGTCATGTCCGTGCGCTTGCGGGTGAGATCACCGTCATGGCATCCGGCACTCCCGAAGCTTTCGAACGAGCCTCAGCGGTGCTCGATGCCATCTCCGCCAAAGTGTTTCGGCTCGGCGAGCGTCCCGGCGCCGGCTCGCAGGTCAAGATGATCAACCAGTTGCTGGCCGGGGTGCATATCGCCGCCACGGCCGAAGCGATGACGCTTGCCGCCAAGGCCGGCATCGATCTGAAGACACTCTATGACGTGATCTGCGTGTCCGCCGGCTCGTCCTGGATGTTCGAAAACCGCGGCGAACACATCGTATCGGGCGACTATACGCCACGCTCGGCGGTCAACATCTTCGTCAAGGACCTCGGCATCGTCACATCGGAGGCCGGCAAAGCCGGTGCCGTCACGCCGCTTGCGGCTGCCGCCCTTGATCTCTTTGTGGAAGCATCGGAAGCGGGCCTCGGCCTCGAAGACGATGCCGCGGTCGCGAAGATCCTGGCCACCAAGAGCGGCACCCACCTGCCCGGCGTAAAGGACTAGGCCATGACGCTTCTGCTTGGCTGCATCGCGGACGATTTTACCGGGGCGACCGATCTTGCCGCGCTGCTGGCACGCAGCGGCTTGCCCGTCTCCTTGCGGATCGGCACTCCGCAGGAAAAGCGTGATCCGAATGAGACAGCTGCTTTCGAGGTCATCGCCCTCAAATGCCGGACGTCGCCGGTCGCTATCGCCGTGGAACAAGCCCGGCAAGCGTTCGGCTGGCTGAAGGAGGCCGGAGCGAGCCGCTTTTTCTGGAAATATTGCTCGACATTCGACAGCACGGCCGAAGGCAATATCGGCCCGGTCGCGGATGTGCTGATCACCGAGACTGGTGCGGCCCAGACGATTTATTGTCCCGCCTTTCCAGAAAACGGACGCAGCATTTTTATGGGTCACCTGTTCGTCGGTGAACAGCTTCTGTCGGAAAGTCCGATGAAGGACCATCCGTTGACACCGATGCGCGATTCGAGCCTCATACGGCTTCTGACGCCGCAGGTGCATGGTGCTGTCGGCCTTGCCAACCGCAACGTGGTCTCAAAGGGTGCGGCAGCGCTGAAAGCACGACTGGAACAGTTGGGCAGCGACGGCATCCGGCATGTGATCGTCGATGCCGTTTGCGACGATGATCTCCGTACGATCGCCGCAGCCTCCTTCGACATGCCGCTGCTGACGGGCGGCAGTGCGATCGCCGGCCAGCTCCCGCCGCTCTACCTCCAGCGCGGTCTTGCCAGCCCCTCCGAACATCGGCAAGCGCTGCCAAAGGTCGCTGGCGGTTCGATCGCCCTCTCCGGCAGCTGCTCCGCCATGACGCGCCGGCAGGTTGCCCATTATGCCGGCAAGGTCGCCAGCTTGCGGCTCGATCCGATCGCGCTGGTCCAAGAAGGCGCCGGCACGGCGCTGGAGTGGCTGCGTCAACAGCCCCCCAATGCGCCGAAGCTCATTTACGCTACCGCCGAGCCCGATGAGGTGCGGCGAGCTCAGGAACGTTTGGGCCGGGACAAGGCAGGTCAGGTCGTGGAGGACGCCCTTTCCGAGATCGCCTGCGCTGCCTTCGATTGCGGCACGCGCCGCCTCGTCGTTGCCGGCGGCGAGACATCCGGAGCGATCACGCAGGCGCTCGGCGTTACTCATCTGGCGATCGGCCCTGAAGTCGCACCGGGCGTCCCCTGGACCTTCGCAACGGCAGGCGGCGAAACAGTCGCGCTTGCGCTAAAATCTGGTAATTTTGGTAGCGAAACCTTCTTCTCCGAAGCCTTCGACCGATTGGAGACGGCATGAGCGAAGAAGCAGACTTGCGCGAACACATATGCATGATGGCCAAGTCGCTCTACGAGCGCGGCCTGACCGCCGGCTCTTCCGGCAATATTTCCGCACGCCTCAGCGACGGGCGTCTGCTGGTGACACCGACGGGCAGCTCCTTTGGGCGCCTCGACCCTGCCCGCCTCTCTCTCTTCGATGATAAAGGACGCCTGATCGCCGGCGACAAGCCGACCAAGGAAATGCCGCTACATTCAGCTTTCTATGAGACGCGGCCGAAAAAGACGGGCGCCGTCGTCCATCTTCATTCCAGCCATTCGGTGGCACTCTCGATCCTGCCCGGCGTCGATGCAGATAACATGCTGCCGCCGTTGACGGCCTATTCGATCATGAAGCTCGGCAAGGTGAAGCTGCTGCCCTATTTCATGCCGGGTGACCCAGCGATGGGAGACGCCATTCGCGGCCTTGTCGGCAAGCGCAGCGCCGTGATGCTGGCGGCACATGGTCCCGTAGTCTCGGCCAAGGATCTCGAGGCGGCTGTCTATGCGATAGAAGAACTGGAAGAGACGGCAAAGCTTGCCATCCTGACCCGGGGAGCCAATCCCTCGCTATTGACGGATGCGCAGATTGCCGACCTCGTTCGCACCTATGATGTGGAGTGGGCCTGAACATGGCGCGCTTTTCCGCCAATCTGGGCTTCCTGTGGCAGGAGCTTTCCCTTGCCGATGCCATCCGCGGTGCGAAGGCCGCCGGCTTCGATGCGGTGGAATGCCATTATCCCTATGACACACCCGCTAAAGCCGTGCGTCAGGCATTGGAGGAAACAGGCCTTGCCATGCTCGGCCTCAATACCGCTCGCGGCAACGTTGCGGCCGGCGACAACGGCCTTGCGGCAATTCCGGGCCGTGAGGATGAAGCGCGCCGTCTTATCGATCAGGCGATCGACTATGCAATCGCCATCGGCGCGCGAAACGTGCATGTGATGGCCGGCAAGGCTAGCGGTGATGAAGCGCGCGCCACCTTCATCACCAATCTGCGTTATGCTTGCGAACGCGCCGGCAAGACGGGGATGATCATCCTCATCGAGCCGCTCAACTATCGCGATGCGCCAGGCTACTTCCTCAAGACTGCCGATCAGGCACTCGACATCATAGCCGCGGTCGGCGCCGCCAACCTCAAACTGATGTTCGACTGCTATCACATCCAGATCATGCAGGGCGACCTGACACACCGGCTGCAGGCGCATATGGCCGCAATCGGCCATATTCAGATTGCCGCCGTTCCGGACCGGCGCGAACCGGACCACGGGGAGATCGATTACCGTCACATTCTTCAGCTTCTGGAAACGCTCGGATATGACCAGCCGATCGGCGCGGAATATCGGCCGGCAACCACGACGGACGCCGGTCTCGCCTGGCTGCGGGCATTCAAATGAGAGAACGGCCGGCATCCAGGATGCCTGTCCGCCTTTAAAGAAATTCACTCGGGAAATCTCCCGAACGCCGATGTCAGCTTGGAGCGGTTCAGCTTTTCATTGAACCCTTGAACCGCCTCGTCTGTTTGTTTCTCGCAATTCCGGACGGAAAACCGCACTTTTCCTGGAATTGCTCTATTGGGAGGAAAATCCGATATGCACGTTTTGATCCTGGGCGCTGCCGGCATGGTCGGCCGCAAGCTCGTCAACCGCATCGCCGCCGACCCGAAGGTTCTCGGCAAGGCTATCGATCGCCTGACCTTGGTCGATGCCTTCCAGCCTCCAGTGCCGGAAGCGCTTCAATCCGTATCGAAAGCTCTGACGATCGACCTTGCGACCGCTGGCGTTGCGGAAAAGCTCATCGAGGATCGTCCGGATATGATCTTTCATCTCGCCGCCATTGTCTCTGGCGAGGCCGAGGCCGATTTCGACAAAGGGTACTCCGTCAACCTTGACGGCACGCGGGCGCTCTTCGAAGCGATCCGCCAGCAGGGCCTGAAATCTGACTATACTCCGCGCGTCATCTTTGCCTCCTCCATTGCCGTGTTCGGCACCCCCTTCCCCGAGATTATCGGCGACGAATTCCTGACCGCGCCGCTGACGAGCTACGGCACACAGAAAGCGATCACGGAACTCCTGCTCGCCGATTATTCGCGCCGCAGCATTTTCGATGGCATCGGCATTAGGCTGCCGACCATCTGCGTCCGACCCGGCGCCCCGAACAAGGCGGCTTCTGGCTTCTTCTCCAACATCCTGCGCGAGCCGCTTGTCGGCAAAGAGGCTATCCTGCCCGTCAGCGACACCGTGCGGCACTGGTTTGCAAGCCCGCGCGCAGCGGTCGGCTTCTTTGTGCACGCCGCAACGCTTGATACCGCGAAGGTCGGGCCGCGACGCAATCTCACCATGCCCGGGCTTTCGGCGCTTGTTTCCGATGAGATCGATGCGTTGCGCCGTGTCGGCGGCGACAAAGCCGTCGCCCTCATCCGCCGCGAGCCGGATCCGGTCATCGAACGCATCGTTTCCGGCTGGGCGACGCAGTTCGACGCCAAGCGCGCGAGCGATCTCGGCTTCAAGGCAGAACAGAGCTTTGACGAAATCCTGCACGCGCATATCGAAGACGAACTTGACGGGAGGGTCGCATGACGGAGGCGTCATCGAACGCAAAAAATGCAATCGCGCTGGTGACCGGCGGCGGCACGGGCATCGGCCGGGCCATTGCCAAGGCGCTCGGCTCGGCTGGTTTCAAGGTCGTCATCTCGGGGCGCCGGGCTGAGGTTCTTGAAAAGGCCGCTCGCGAACTCGCCGAGGAGACGGGGGCGGAGTTTCTTGCGGTTGCAGCCGATGTCAGTGATCCCAACTCAGTTCGCAGCCTTTTCGATACCATTGCAGATCGCCATGGCCGCCTCGATCTTCTGGTCAACAATGCCGGCATGGGCCTTCCGGCCGTTCCGATGGAGGAGCTGAGTTTCGAGCAGTGGAATGCCATTCTCGGCGCAAACCTGACCGGCGCGTTCCTGTGCACGCAGCAGGCTTTCCGCCTGATGAAAGCCCAGGTGCCGCAGGGCGGCCGCATCATCAATAACGGCTCGATCTCGGCAACGACGCCGCGACCGCATTCCGCACCCTATACGGCCACGAAACATGCGATCACCGGCCTGACAAAATCGACGGCACTCGACGGCCGTCCCTTCGATATCGCCTGCGGTCAGATCGATATCGGCAACGCCGCCACCGACATGACCGCAAGGATGAGCGCCGGCGTGCTGCAGGCAAATGGCGAGACCGCAGCAGAGCCGACGATTTCGGCGGAGCATGTCGCCCGCGCAGTCGTTTACATGGCGACGCTGCCGCTCGATGCCAACGTCCTTTCCATGACGGTCATGGCGACGAAGATGCCGTTGGTCGGCAGAGGGTAAAAAAGATCGGCAGCGCCGTGAGCGCGACGCTGCCGTCCTTATGGTTTTGGGCCATCCGCTAGATTGCGGGTCGCGCCGAAGGTTTGAGCTGCCTGCGCTCGATCAGACCGCCGACGCTGAAGATCAATATCTCGATCTCCGTGCCGATCTTATCGCCGTCCAGCAGCCGAACGACATCATCTATGCCGGAGACGGCCTGCCCGTCGATGGCAAGCAGGTAGTCGCCCTCCCGCAAGCCACCCTTTTCGGCGGGACTGTCCTTCTCGACGCGCCGCAGGCGCACGGCCGTGGAATGCGTGACGCCGGCTTCCAGCGCGATGCGCCGATGCAGCTCGACCGTATCGGCGGCAATACCGATATAGGCGCGCCGGACATGGCCGAAGCGTAGGATTTCGGACACCACATGCTTGGCCGTGTTGGAAGCGACCGAAAATGCGATGCTCTGCGCGCCCTGAATGACGGCGGTATTGACGCCGATCACCTCGCCCGCCGATGAGACCAGCGGACCGCCGGAATTGCCCGGATTGAGGGCGGCATCCGTCTGGATGATGTCTTCCATCAGCCGACCGCTCGCCGCGCGCATGGAGCGGCCAAGCGCCGAGACGATGCCGGCAGTCACGGTCCATTCGAAGCCAAGGGGATTGCCGATCGCAATCGCGATATGACCACGCTTCAGCGATTTGGAATCGCCAAGTCTCGCCCAATTGCCCGGCCAGTCATTGGCACGGATGAGAGCGAGGTCGGTATCCGGATCGCGTCCGAGCACCCTGCCCTCAACGGTCGCCCCTTCGGGTGTCTTGATGCGCACGGCCTTGGCGTCATCGACAACATGATTGTTGGTGACGACCAGGCCGTCCGGCGAAATGGCAAAGCCCGAACCGTGTCCGGCTCGGCCGCCCAACCGCTCGATCCGGCTGACCGCAGGCCCGACGAGATCGACGGCACTCGATACCGATTGCGAATAGGCATCCAGCAGCCCGGCATCGGATGACGGCTGGATGTCACGATCAATGAAGCCCATGAAAACTCCCCCGACGCGGACGCGTCGCATAGAGGAACGGCAGCAACTGTTGGAAATCAGGAGGCTGTC
>JBCNPI010000282.1:0-7948 GCA_039593415.1 Rhizobium sp.
CTGGCGGGCGATCTTCTCCGATCGCCGCGAGCAAGCCTTGTCGCGATTGGCGGGCTCAGCGGATCGGGTAAGTCAACGCTTGCCGAAGCGCTTGCGCCGCATGTGGGTGTGCCACCCGGCGCCCGCATCATCGAAAGCGATCGGATTCGCAAATCCCTGTATGATGTACCCCCGGAAACACGTCTACCTCAAAGTGCGTATCACGCCGACGTCTCGGTTCGGGTCTATCGCGAAATATCATGGCGCACCCGTGTCATTCTCTCGCAGGAAGGCGCCGTAGTCGCCGACGCGGTCTTCGACAGGGTCGAAAATCGCAAGCTGCTCGAGTTCGCGGCAACGGAGAAGCGGTGCGAATTCTCCGGCTTCTGGCTGGACGCAGATCCAGCTCTGCTTTGGCAGCGTGTTCAGGCGCGCACGGGAGGGGTATCGGACGCAACGGTGGACGTGCTTTCGAAGCAATTGTCGAAGGAAATGGCCCCGGTGGACTGGATCAAGCTGAACGCTGCGCGTCGGCCTGACGATCTGGTGAATGAAATTCTGCACCATCTTCAACCGGAAAAACCAGTTCCGGTCTGTATCGCAGAGGGAATCTGAGAAGGTCTTGCTCCCGGCGGAAAAGGTGCGGGGAGGGCGCCGATTTCGCCCGCCTTGATCATCGTCAAAGCGAGCGACGCCTTGGAGAGCGACAGTAAAACATCATCTGCGGTGGAGAGACGGATGGAACAGAAGCATAGGTTCAATATCGGCTATCTCTTCGTGGCCATGGTATTGCTGGGCGTCTTCCAGTTTTGGCTGGCCGCGCGCAATGTACAGGAGGTTTCCTACAGCGACCTTATGCGGCTGGTCGCCGACGGCAAGGTACAATCGGTCACTTTGACCGAAACGATGATCGACGGTGTATTCAAGCAGCCGCAGAACGGAAAAACCGAATTCGTCAGCAACCGCGTCGATCCCGCGGCCGCGGCAGCGTTCGAAAAGGCCGGCGTCCAGGTGTCGGGCGGATCGGACAGCAGCCTTCTTTCGATAGCTCTGTCCTGGATTCTTCCCATATTGCTGTTTGCGGGCGTCTGGTTCTTTCTGTTCCGAAATATGGCGGAAAGGCAGGGCATGGGAGGGCTGATCCAGATCGGAAAGTCGCGAGCCAAGGTCTATCTCGAGCGTAAAACAGGCGTAACATTCGAGGATGTGGCTGGCGTCGATGAAGCCAAGGCGGAATTGAAGGAAGTCGTCTCGTTCCTCAAGGAGAAGGATAGATATGGTCGTCTCGGCGCCCGCGTTCCGAAAGGCGTCCTGCTTGTCGGTCCTCCAGGCACCGGCAAAACTCTTTTGGCCCGTGCCGTGGCAGGGGAGGCGGATGTACCTTTCTTTTCAATTTCCGGATCGGAATTCGTAGAGCTCTTCGTAGGTGTAGGAGCCGCTCGCGTGCGCGATCTGTTTGAACAGGCTCGCGCGACGGCTCCATGCATCATTTTTATAGATGAGCTCGACGCTTTGGGCAGAGCGCGAACCGGCCTTGGCGGTTTGGGCGGCAGTGACGAAAAGGAGCAGACGCTCAATCAGCTTCTTTCTGAATTGGATGGTTTCGATCCGAGCATTGGCATCGTTCTGCTGGCTGCGACGAACAGGCCGGAAATTCTTGACGCGGCTTTGTTGCGCGCTGGCCGATTTGACCGACAGATCGTTATCGACCGGCCCGATCTCAAGGAGCGGGCCGCAATTCTTGCCGTCCACGTAAAGAAAATAGTAATAGCCCCCAGCGTTCGCATCAACGATATCGCCGGTCTTACGACCGGCTTTACCGGGGCCGATCTTGCCAATCTGGTCAATGAAGCGGCAATCTGTGCAACCCGCAGGAACGCCGATATGGTGACCCTGGACGATTTCACACAGGCGGTGGAGCGCATCATCGCCGGTTCCGAACGGCGTGGCCGCCTGCTAAACGTCAAGGAGCGGGAACGTGTCGCCTATCACGAGATGGGGCACGCGCTGGCGGCGGCCCTGCTGGAAAAAACAGATCCTGTCCAGAAGGTTTCGATCATACCGCGTTCGATCGGAGCCCTCGGCTACACCTTGCAGCGCCCCACGGAAGATCGATTTCTGATCACCTCAAGCGAATTGCAGGAGCGTATGGTTGCGCTGCTCGCCGGCAGGGCCGCAGAGGAGATCATCTTTGCCGAGGTCTCAACCGGAGCTGCGGACGACTTGACGAAAGCAACCGACATCGCCCGTCAATATGTTACCCGATTTGGAATGAGCCCCGTCGGTCAGGCCGTTCTTGAACCACAGCGGCTTCAGTGGCTGGCACAAGATCACCCGGAGATCCGTGAACGCGACTATTCTGAAGCGACGGCGAGAGAAGTGGACGTCGCCGTGCGCGATATGATCGAAACCGCTTATAAGGCTGCAAAGACCATACTGTCGGCGCATATCGACGATTTGCGTGCCGGCGCAAAGCTACTGCTCGACCGCGAAACGATTACTCCCGCCGATTTTATGCCGTTGCGGCGCGGCAGCACCCAAAATGAAAGGATCGCACCTGAAAGCGTGACGGCGTAGCGCTAAAAGGAGCCTTTAATGATTGATCGACCCCAGCCGGGTGCGGCTGAGACGACAGATCGCCAGTTCACGTCGCCTCCCGGAAGGAAAGGCGTGTTCGGTATCGTGGTCAGCTGGATGATCGGCATCCTCCTTCTCGTCGCTCTTGTCACTCTGGTTCTTGATCGCGGCGACATTACGCTTTTTGCCGCGGCATTCATGTCGGCCGATCCGCTTTGGCTTGGGGCCGCATTCCTGCTTCAGTCGACGACCTATGCATGTGCAGCCGCCATTTGGGCTTCTGTCCTGACAAGGGCCGGCTTACACGAGAGGACACTCGACCTTCTTGGTCTTGCAATCGTGGAATTGTTTGCAAATCAAGCCTTGCCGACCGGTGGCTTGAGCGGCAGCATCATGGTCATGCATGGCCTTCTTCACCGGTCTGTTCCTGGCCCGATTGCCGCAACAGCACTCTTGGTTGCGATACTATCCTACTATGGTGCCTATCTGTTGGTGGCATTATCCGCCTTCATATTGCTTTGGTGGTACGGCGATTTCAGTCAGACATGGCTTTTGATGGCCGTACTATTTGCTCTTATGATTATTACTATCAGCGGATCTCTTCTATTCATGATCCGGTCGCGTGGCCGTATTTTTGGAAAATTCACAAACGGATGGTCATTTGCGAAGCAAATATACGAGGTCATGCCTTCGATAAGGCGCGATATCGTGAAAGACTGGGGGATCTTATCCAAATCCTTCATCCTGCAGTCGTCCATATTTATGCTTGACGCCGCAACTCTGTGGCTGACAATACGGTCTATAGGCGTTGCAATTTCTCCCGTTGCTGCCTTCATCAGCTTCGTCCTTGCATCCGTGATAGCGACGCTTGCGCCGCTACCTCTCGGCCTTGGCTCTTTCGAAGGGGCCTGCGTCGCTTTACTGCATCTTTTTGGCGTGCAGGTTGAAACTGCGCTTGCAGCAACGCTTATCTTTCGCGGACTCACATTCTGGTTGCCGATGGCACCAGGAATCTGGCTTGCACGCAGAGAGACCCGTGCGACTTGAGAGTTTGCAGTCGTCTCGCCAGCAAGCTTACCGACCGCGCGATGCATGCGAGGTGGTTCTGTTAAAAGCCGTGGCCCTTCGCCGGGGGGAAATAGGGATCGTCATATCCGAGACGAGGCTTTTTCTCCGCCTTCTGCGCCTGTTCCTTTTGTTCGGTGTTTGTAGAATTCTGCACTGAACCGATGCCTACGCAAGCGATGCCAAGAGCGGCGAGAGCTATGATCATTGTTCGAAACATTTTGAGTCTCCTTTCGTTGAGACAATTCCGTCGAAAGAAACTCTGCCGATAGACGGCGCTCCCCGCATTGTCCTTGATCAAAACGTCGCAAGTGCTTGGCATTGTGGCGAGGCTGGCAAATTGAGATGGAAAGTTGACACCGATCAAGGCGCGTCGAAACGAACATCGCAATATTGAGATCTAATGTTCGTGCTTGGACATGGAGATCAGGCGATGAGTTTCAGAACTATCCTTGCCCCTATCGGGGTGACCCATTTGGAGAAGGACCTCAAACACGCTATTGCGCTGGGTCAGGCGGTGGAGGCGCATCTCACAGTTCTGGTTGTTGCGATGGCAGCTCCGCCGCCGATCGGCGGTTTCGGCGAAGTCGTTTCCGCAGCATGGCTGGAAGAGCGGGAAGGCGACCTTACAAAACTCGCCGACGCGGTGCAGATTGCCAAGGCCAGCCTCGATCGGTCCGGCCTATCCTACGATGTGCAAGACTTGTACACGGAATATGCGTGGGCCGACGAGGATATTGCCCAGCATGCGCTCTATGCCGATTTGGTGCTTGTCGGCGCGCAAGCGGCCGCGGACTTTCAATTCACGAAGCGCGTGATCGACGGAGCCCTCTTTCAGTCGCCAACGGCTTTGCTTTTCAATCCTGCCGATCAACCGGCGACAATAGCACCCCGGTCGATACTGGTGGCATGGAATTCTCGCATGGAAGCGGCCCGTGCCGTGCGGCAGGCTTTGCCATTGCTGAAAACGGCGCAAGAAGTTCATGTGACCATGATTGATCCCGTAGAGAGGGCTTCGTCGAACGGTGAGGAGCCGGGAGCCGATGCTGCTGCCTATCTTGCGCGACACGGAGTTTCAGTTGCTGTCGACGTGCTTTCAGGCCAAGGCAAGGGTGTCGCGCAGATGCTTGCCCAGCATGCGGTTGACGTGCGTGCCGACCTTCTCGTCATGGGAGCGTATGGCCATTCTCGTTTTCGTGAGTTCGTGTTCGGGGGGGTTACCCGTACGATGCTGGAAACTGCAAAACTCCCCATATTCTGGGGGCACTAAAGCATGTCGTGCAAAACTGTGCCGCGGTCTCGTGCAGCTTCCGATCGGCACGGTCGAGCGACACAGCCGATTGCAGTTATCAAAGGGGCCTCTCCCGCGAGAGGGCGGCTAAACGGCCGGTCGATGCTGACGGATTTTTGATCGTCGGCCGCAAGCCCAGCTAGGAGGCTATCGATGTTCAGACATATCCTGGTTCCAACCGATGGATCCAAAATAGCCTCGCAGGCGGCGGCCCAGGCAATCGCATTTGCTGCTGAAATGAACGCCGAGGTTACCTTGCTCGCCGTCACCGAACCCTTCCGCATGCTCGCCGTCGATAGCAGCGAGTATCTGGATCGGCAGCAGCAACACGAAAAAACTGCCGCTTCGAATTGCGGTGCGATGCTGGCGCAGCTGAAGGTCAAGGCTTCGGACAAGGGCGTTCTTTGCAAGACGCTGGTCATCAAGGGCGACGATATTGCCAAGACCATCGTCGACACTGCCGTCAGTCTTGATTGCGATCTGATCGCGATGGCCTCGCATGGGCGAAGCGGCTTGTCCTCGTTGCTGCTGGGAAGCGTTGCCGCCGGTGTGATCGCCGGAGCCCACATACCTGTTCTGGTCTATCGTTAATCCAGAGGAAAATCACCGAAATGTCGATCAACAATCTCGCGGTGCTGGCGCACCCGAAATCGGTAGCCATTATCGGCGCATCCGTACGGGAGGATGCTATCGGCTTCAAAATCCTCCGGAACGTCATTGAAGGCGGCTTTCCAGGAGAGGTATGGCCCGTCAACCCCAAGTACGGATCCGTCCTTGGGCTGAGGTGTTTTGCCGATGTCGCCGCGTTACCGCATGCTCCCGATATCGCCGTCATTGCAACGCCGGCGCATACGGTCGTCTCCATTGTTCGGGATCTCGGCAAAATGGGAACGAAGATTGCAGCAATCGTCACCGGCAACCTTCAGGGTGAGCTTAAACAGGCCATACTGGCGGCGGGAAAACCTCATGGTCTTCGCATCTTCGGCCCTAATATTGTCGGCCTCATCCTCCCCGATGTGAAGCTCAATTTGAGCTTCGTGCTGACCGCCGCGGAGCGTGGGAAAATCGGCCTGATCTCGCAATCGGGGGCCATCGTCAGTTCGCTTCTCGATTGGGCATGTGATCACGCGATAGGGTTCTCCAAGGTGCTTTCCCTTGGCGACATGATCGATGTCGATGCAGGTGATGCGATAGATTTTTTGGCGGCCGATCATGAGACGGCGGCAATCGTCATGTACCTGGAATCCATTCCCGACCCGAGGAAGTTCGTCTCCGCTGCCCGCGCAGCCGGCCGCCTGAAACCTCTGATCGTCATAGCGCCCGGCCGGCATCGCGAGGCTGCCAAGGCGGCAACGACCCATACGGGCGCATTGGTTGGCGATTTTCGCACCGTCGATGCGGTACTCAAGCGCGCGGGGATCATTCGGGTCGAAAGCTTGACGGAACTTCTGGCCGCTGCCGAGATTACGCAGAAGGCCGATCCGCCGCATTCGTTGCGTGTAGCGCTCGTTACCAATGGGGGTGGCGCCGGCGTTCTGGCTGTTGACAGTCTGCTTGATCGTGGCGGGCTCCTGGCAACGTTGACCCAGCAAACGACGAACGAGCTGGACGAGGTCCTCCTTGGGGGCTGGTCGCGAAGCAATCCTGTCGATGTGTTGGGAGATGCGCCGCCTGCAAGAATTGCCGAAGCCATCAAGATTGTTGCGCGCGATCCCAACGTTGATGCGATCCTCGTTCTGCATTGTCCGGTGCAGGCTGCCGAACCGGCTGCGACAGCGGCGGCAATCGTCGAAACAGTGCGGGCAAAGGATTGGCCCGGCAAGCCATTGCTGGCATGCCTGCTTGGCGGCAGAGCCAGCCGTGAAGGTCGGCAAATTCTGCGCGCCGCCGGGATACCGGATTATGCAATGCCCGATGATGCCATTGCTGCACTGCATGTTCTTGGCGAATGGGGACGCCAGCAGGAGGCATTAACCCATGTTGCCGCCACGTCGGAATTTGCGGTCAACAGACAAGACGCGCTGAGAGTGATGGAGGCCGCGGCAAGCCAGTCGCGAACGATGTTGACCGAGCCCGAGGCCAAGGCGGTTCTGAACCTTTATCAAATTCCGGGCGCCGAATGTTCAATCGCAAGAAATGTGGCAGCGGTCGGGCAGGTTGCCAGTGCAATGCTTCGCAAGCATCGCTCCATCGTCATCAAAATCCTGTCGCGTTCCATCACGCATAAATCCGAGATTGGCGGTGTCGCGCTCGATATTCCTACGCGGTCTGCAGCATGCCGGGCGGCGCGCGAGATGCAAAAGAGAGCATCGAACGCTGGGCTGTCCGGGAAAATCGACGGATTTGTCATCGAGCCCATGATAAAAGCGGAAGGTGGCATCGAATTGTTTGCCGGGCTTTCCGTGGACCCCCTGTTTGGTCCGGTAATTGCCTTCGGCGCCGGGGGAATAGCGATAGAGCAAATCGGCGATATCGCGGTTTCGTTGCCGCCCCTGGATGACGACCTGGCTGCCGATCTCATCGACGAAACGAGAGTTGCAAAATTATTGCGCGGGTTCCGCCATGTGCCGCCGGTAAATCGCGACACCATCAAGAAGACGCTTCTTGCCCTGTCGCAAATTGCGATCGACTTTCCCTTCATACGTGCGATCGACATCAATCCCTTGGTAGTTTCAGGCGGGACTGTCGTTGCAATGGACGCACGGATAGAGATTGACCCTTCCCGTCTATACGAGCCGGTGCCAAATCGCAGCCTCGTTATAAAGCCTTATCCTGCCGAATGGGTAGGAAAGGTCAATTTGGCTGGTCGAACCTTCGTGCTGCGTCCCATCCGCCCCGGTGATGCCAAGGCCTATGCTTCGATGCTGGAGCGTACTTCGCCGGCCGACATACGCGCTCTTTTTTTTGGCCAGACAAAGCTGTCCCAAGCGGCAATCGTACGGATGACGCATATCGACTACGAACGGGAAATGGCAATTTTGGCGATTGATGCCGATGAGCAGATCGTCGGGATTGCCCGGCTTGCGATCGATAAGG
>JBCNPI010000283.1:0-7927 GCA_039593415.1 Rhizobium sp.
AACATGGGACGCGACTGAACCATAGGAGCGGGGCAGCCCCGTCGCGCACTTGGAATTCAAAGAATTATCCTACGCCAATGAACGGGACCCGCGCATCAAGCGTTGGCTCATCCGCTCGATCGAAGGGCTTTCCGGCCGGGACCGTTACGCTCGGCTCTACGACATCTGGCGCACCGATATCGTCGGCAAGAGCGAGCGGGTCTTCGGCAAGATGCTCGATCTTATTGATGTGCGCCTGCACATCAAGGGCGAATGGCCACCAAATCAGATTCCCGAGGCGCCGATCGTCATTGTCGCCAATCATCCCTATGGCATCGGCGACGGCATCGCCGTACTGGCACTGGCAGAGCAATTGGGGCGCCCGTTCAAGGTTCTGATCAACAATGAATTGTTGAAGGTGCCGGAATTGCTCGACTATTCGCTTCCGGTTTCCTTCGAGGAAACCAAGGAGGCGATGGCGGTCAACATGAAAACCCGGCACGAAGCCGTTCGCCTGCTCAAGGAAGGCACCACCATTATCGTATTTCCAGCGGGCGGCGTCGCGACGGCGAAGAAAGGTTTCGGCCGGGCAGAGGATCTGCCCTGGAAAATATTTCCCGCCAAGCTCATCCAGGCAGCACGCGCGAGTGTCATTCCCATCTATTTCGAAGGCCAGAACGGGCGGCTGTTCCATCTGGCTAGCCGCATCTCGATGACCTTACGCATCTCGCTGCTGATCCGCGAGTTCCGGCGTCTCTCCGGCAGCACCATCATTGCCCATATCGGCGCTCTTAGAAGCTGGGAGACCCTCAGCGAGGGCAGCGACCGCAAGGATCTGCTGTCGAAGCTTTATGGAGCGGTTTTTTCCATGGCACCGCCGAGAAAAGTGGTGCGGCGCAAAGCTGGATGAACGGGGCCAGGTAAGCGGCAAGGACCCCGGCGTCAATCCATGCTATCTCCGTCATCGCCGCCACCGGCCGGCGTCAATTGCTCATAGGTCGGCAACGGCTGCTGATTGGTGGTCGCCGGCGGTGTCTGGCTCTGGCGCATCGGCGGCATCTGGATCGGAAGCTGGCGGGCAGGCTGTTCGTCGCTGGCATCCTGTGGCTGCTGCTGTTTCATCAGCACTTCGACATCCGTATTCATGCCGGCGGCGACGGTGAAGTCGCGCTGATAGATCTTGTTCTTGTTGCGAGCCACGGCGGTATATCGGCCTTCGGCAAGCACCATGGTCGGAAAGGCGCTGACGCTTTCGCCGACGATATCACCTGCGGATGTCAGGACGGACCAAGCCGTGTCGGCGATCGCCTCGCCGCCGGCGTCCGACACCAGCTTGAGTGTGATCTTTGCCGCCCTGTGCTGGATGGTCGCCTCCGTCACCTTGCCGGCTTCCACCTGGATATCGGCGCGGATGACAGCGTTGACGTCGCCATATTCGGAAACGACATGGTAGGTGCCGGCGCTGAGACCGACCAGCGTATTCGGCTTGACGTCATCCATGACGAGACCGCGTTCGCCGTCTTCCTTGGTTTCGCTCGAATAGATCGAGAAACTCAGCTCATTTGGCGGAATTCGGACATCGGATCCGGATACGGCATTCAAAACCATGCCGCCGGCATCGAGAACCATCGTCTGTTTCTGTGTATCGCCCGTTTCCGGCACGCTCAGCCTCTTGGTAACGCCGGCACGGCCGAAGGAGACATTGACGAAGTAGTCGCCGGGCATAAGGTGAAAGGAAGCAGAGCCGCCACGCGAACTGGCAACCAACGGCAGCTTGCCATCTGCACCAGCTATCGGACTGAAGACATACCACGACAGGCCCTGCTGCTGCGGACTGCTCTGAGGCGTCATCTTGGCTTCGAGGAAAACGTCGCGTAGCGTCCGGGCAGCGGAGTTTTCACCATTCGGCGCCACGAAGGCATTGAGCTTCGGCATCTTTACGCTGCCGTCGAGCTGCTTGAATTCCTTGAAGGCATCCTGCGCCGAGGCAGTCGTGCTCAAACCGGCAATCATCGCGAAAACCGCGCTCAATCGGCGAGCGGATGAAATGCCTGACATGGATACCCAACCGATTGACTTCCGATAAAACACACGCCACTTCAAAACCAATGCGGTGGCAAATTCAAGACCTACCTCCTCCCGTAAGCCAAAATGAAAGCAGTCTCTCAATGAAAACCGATATAAAGCTGGTCGACTATCTCGCCGTGCGCCGATCGATTCCTGCATTTCAAATGTCGGAACCGGGGCCGGAAAAGGCAGAGATCGAGGAGATCATCCGGCTGGCCTCGCGGGTGCCAGATCATGGCAAGCTCGCACCCTGGCGCTTCATCGTCTACCGCGGCAAGGAGCGCGCACGCATCGGCGAAGAACTGCTCAAACTCGCACTGGAAACCAAGCCGGATCTTTCCGAGGAGATGATCCAGGTCGAGCGGACCCGCTTTACCCGCGCTCCGGTCGTCGTTGCCGTCGTCAGCAAGGCGGCACCGCATTTCAAGATTCCGGAATGGGAGCAGCTGATGTCGGCCGGTGCGCTTTGCATGAACCTATTGATTGCGGCCAACGCGCATGGCTGGGTCTCCAATTGGCTAACGGAATGGTTTGCATTCGACGAGCGCGCCTATCCGCTGCTTGGCGTCGCACAGGGCGAGAAGGTGGCCGGCTTCATTCATATCGGCTCCACGACCTTCCCGCCGGTGGAACGTCCGCGTCCGGAGCTGTCCGAAACCGTGACCTGGGTCGGCGGCGAGGACGCATGATGTTCTATACGACGGATACCAATCGCCATGGCCTCGCGCATGATCCTTTCAAGGCCATCGTCGCACCGAGGCCGATCGGCTGGATCGGCAGCAAGGGTAGGGACGGTTCACTGAACCTATCTCCCTATTCCTTCTTCAATGCCGTCAGCGACCGGCCCAAACTCGTGATGTTCTCATCGGCCGGCCGGAAAGACAGCGTGCGCAATATCGAGGAAACGGGTGCATTCACCGCCAACCTCGTAAGCCGCAATCTCGTAGAGAAAATGAATCACTCCTCGATTGCCGTGCCTTACGGCGTCAACGAATTCGAGCTCGCCGGACTAACGGCAAAGCCCGGCGAGCTCGTCGATGCGCCTTATGTAGGAGAAGCTTTCGCAGTGCTGGAATGCCGCATGACCGAGATGCTGCAACCCAAAGGGCTCGATGGCGAGCCCTCGGAAAACATCTTGGTCATCGGCCAGGTCGTCGGCATCCATATCGACGAGGCGACCATTCGCAACGGCAGGCTGGATATGGCACTTGCGCGCCCCGTCGCGCGCATGGGCTACATGGATTATAGCGAAGGCAGCGACGTTTTCGAAATGATGCGCCCGAAGACCCCGTGACGAGCGCCAGAGCATGAGTCCGGCTCTGGTCGCTCCCACATGTGAAAAGTTAACAAGCAGGGTAAACGTCCCGTAAACCTTTCCTCGATAGCGTGGGGATATGAATTTGCGGGGCAGGAATCGCCTCGCCATATCGGGGCGTTACGTGATCATAGAAGCATTCCTTCGCTGGGCTGAAACCGCCAAGGCAGAAAGCAGAGCCCGGGCGGCCAACGCACTCGGCAGAGCCTATCTGCAGTCGGAGATGCCGAAGGAGGAACGCGACGCCGCGGAAATGGCGATGACCTATCTGCTCGACGATCCGTCGCCACGCGTGCGGCTGGCGCTCGCAGAAGCCGTCTCCCGCTCTGCCGGTGCACCGCGTAATGTCATTCTGTCGCTTGCCGAGGATCAGCCGGAGATTGCCGGGCAGATCATCCTGTTTTCCCCCGTCTTCACCGATGCCGATCTCGTTGATCTTGCATTGCGCGGCAGCGACGTGGCGAGGGTTCTGATCGCCTCCCGCGGACAGGTGCCGCGCGCGGTTTGTGCGGCACTTGCCGAGATCGGCGCGGAGGCCGAGATCATGTGTCTGCTTGAAAACGACGGTGCGTTGCTTTCGCAGGCTTCTCTGAAACGTATCGCGGAACGCCTTGGCAATTGCTCCGACATTCGCGGGCTGCTTCTTTCCCGCGATACATTGTCTTCTGAAATCAGGCACCTGCTGATGCGTCAGGTCACTGAAGCGCTATCGGAATCAATGCTGGTTCAAGCTGTTATCGGCCGTTCCAGGCTTCAGCAGGTGACGCGTGAGGCGACCGAGTCCGCAACCGTCGCGATCGCGGGAGCGGCGCAGGATGAGCAACTGCCCGACCTTGTCGAGCATCTGAGGCAAAGCGGGTGGCTGACGCCAGCCTTCCTCATGCACGCGCTATGCTCTGGCAAGGTCGATTTCTTCGCCTGTGCGATCACCAATCTCTCCGGCTGCGATGAACAACGCGTGCGCTCGATCATCTCCAGGGGCCGGGTCCATGCCATCCGGGCGCTTTATGAGAGCGCCGGACTGACGCGGGATATCAGCACGATCTTCGTCGAGGCAACAATGATATGGCGCGAATCCTCCCGCAAGAACGCCGCCGCGATGTTGGAAGACGTTTCTTTGCGGCTGATGCGCAAATTCCGCCTCACGGAGCAACCTCCCACCGCCGCGATACAGCTTCTCGACATGGTGGAGAAACTTGCGAATGCCGAGCGGCGGCAGGCCGCACGCAGCTTCGCCGCGCTGGCGACGCTCGCTGCAGCGTGATGTCCAGCGGCCCATTTTATTTTTCCGAGGTTCATCTTGCCGCTGACGATTGCTATCGAATCCCCGCGTCAAGAAGGCGTCATTCGTCTTCTGGACATGTCGAGCGCTTATGTGGAAGCGCTTTATCCGCCTGAAAGCAACCATATCCTCGACCTTGCCGCATTGGAAAAGCCTGAAGTCACCTTCTGGGTCGCCAGGATCGAAGGGGACATCGTCGGATGTTGCGCCCTTGTGGAAGCGGACGATGGCACCGCCGAGATCAAGCGCATGTTCGTCGATAAAGCCGCCAGGGGCCGCAGTGTTGCACGCAGGCTGATGGAGTCGCTCGAGGCGGCGGCGCTCGAAAGAAATCTGTCTGCAATCCGGCTGGAAACCGGCATATATCAACCGGAGGCAATAAGCCTCTACCGGACATTCAGATACATCGAGATTGCGGCCTTCGGCAGCTACCAGCCGGACCCACTCAGTCTGTTCATGGAAAAGCGGTTGACGCGAGAGTAACCCGGAGATCAGCGCTCGGTAGCGTCCCGAACATGGAGCTGCAGCTCCGGTTCCTGATTTTGGTGCTGCTCTTCGATCAATTCGGCTTCACGAATCCATTCCCGCCAAATTGCCACGATGATCGCCATCAGGACCGGGCCAATGAAAAGGCCGAGAAAGCCCATGGTCTTCACGCCGCCGATCAGTCCGAAGAAAGTCGGCAGGAACGGTAGCTTGATCGGGCCGCCGACGAGCTTGGGACGAAGCGTCTTATCGACGATGAAAAGCTCGATCGTGCCCCAGAGGAAGAGCCCGATACCCGCCCATAGCGCACCGCTGGCGATGAGATAGATCGAGACAAGCGACATCGAAAGCGGCGCGCCGCCCGGCACGAGCGCCATAACGCCGGTGAGTACGCCGAGCGTAATGGCCGAGGGCGCACCGGCAAGCCAATAGGCCACGCCGAGAACGATACCTTCGCCGATGGCGATCAGCGTCATGCCCATGACGGTCGAGCTGATCGTCGCCGGCACGACTCGGGAAATGCGCTCCCAACGATTGGGCAGGATGCGCTCGCCAAGCAGATCGACCTGCCGAACGAATGTTGAGCCGTCGCGATAGATGAAGAAGAGGGCGATCAGCATGAACAGCAGGGTCAGAACGACATGGAACGCACCGCCGCCGGCGGCAAGCACCGCCCTGTAAATGTTGCCGATATGCGCGCCGCTCACGAGCTGAGCCAGCTCGCCGAGCGAGCCCGGGCTTCCGACATATTGCGTCCATTGATCGCCGAGCCAGGGGCCGATGACGGGCAAAGCCAGAATCCATTCCGGCGGCGGCGCACCGTCTCGGTTCACATGGATCGCCCAGCCGAACCAGTCTCGCACTTCTCCGGCCATGTAGAGGGCGGAAAGGACGATCGGCAGGACCAGAAAGGTCACGATGAACGCAATGGCGATGGTGGCGGCCACTGTCGTATTTCCGCCGGTTCGACGCACGATGTCGCTATAGAGCGGCCAAGTGGCAAAGCCGATCACCGCAGCGGCCAAAACCGGAACGAGAAAGCCATAGAAGAAATAGATGCCCGCAACGGCAATCAGGATCAGCAGCCAACGTGCAGCGGAGATGGAAGGTATCAGCGGCATGCGCGCATGTGCGCTCGGCCCCAGCCACCGATGTTCCCTCGGCTTTTGACGTTCAAATACACCCACCGGACTTACTTTGCCCCTTTTTACGACATCACCCGGTTATGGGGTATGATCTAGGCCGTTTCAAGAGCAACGGCTTTAGACCGTATGTTCCTGGGATGAAGGTGGCCCGCCCCCGCGGTAAGCTGAATTCGGGGGTTGCTCTGGATAGGCCGGAGCCTTGCCCCATGCTTAGCGAGGGCGAACCATGAAAGACGATAGCGTAATTTTCATCGGCTTGGATACGTCGAAGTTGAAGATTTCGGTGGCCATTGCCGAGGGCGCACGGAATGGCGAGGTGCGGTTTTTGGGCGACATCTCCTCGGAGCCGGCATCAGTGGCATCGATGGTCAACAAGCTTTCAAAGCGCGGAGCCAAGCTTCACTTCTGCTATGAGGCTGGTCCCACGGGTTACGGTCTTTACCGTCAAATTGTCGAGCTGGGACATGACTGCGTGGTAGTGGCGCCGTCGCTGGTGCCCAAGCGACCGGGCGACCGGGTGAAGACCAACCGGCGCGATGCCGTCAGCCTAGTGCGCCTGCATCGTGCGGGCGAGTTGACGGCGGTCTGGGTTCCGGATGAAGCTCATGAGGCGATCCGCGACCTGGTGCGGGCTCGCGAGGCTGCCAGCGATGCGCTGAAACGGGCACGCCAGCAACTTCAGTCTTTTCTCCTGCGCCACGGCCGGATCTACACCGGCCGCAGCCTATGGACGCGTGCCCATACAAGATGGCTGACGTGCCAGGCCTTCGATCAACCCGCCCACCACATCTTGTTGGCGGAATATTGCCAAGCCATCGAGGATGCCGGCGTGCGTCTGGATCGGTTGACCAATTTAGTGGCGGAGACCGCTTCATCCTGGTCGATGGCCCCGGTTGTGGCCGCCTATCAAGCAATGCGCGGTGTTGCATTCATGACGGCGGTTACTTTTGTCGTCGAAATCGGCGATGTCCGGCGCTTTGATAATCCCCGTCAGTTGATGGCGTATCTCGGTCTCGTGCCGTCTGAAAGCTCAACGGGCGAACGGGTCAAGCGTGGTAGGATCACCAAGGCAGGCAACACAAGGGCGCGTCGGGTCCTCATCGAAGGCGCTTGGACATATCGCTTCCCCGCACGTGTGAGCCGGGCGATCCAGTCGCGGCTGGAGGGATTGCCAAGGACAGTTCGAGAGATTGCCTGGAAAGGTCAGGTGAGGCTTTGCGCGCGGTATCGCAAGCTGATGGCGGCAGGCAAGCCGAAGGTCGTCGCGGTCACTGCCATTGCCCGAGAAATGGCAGCGTTCCTATGGGCGATCGGCCAGGAGGTCGCTCCCACAGCAAGAGGCTAATGTCGATCCTCGGCTTGAAGAGACACTTAACCTGAAATCATCTGCTGTTGGACAAAGATGGAGGCAGGGCTCCGGTGGGGAATCCTCGTGAAAGCTATGTGGCGGACACTGTCCACGCCCGACTTTAGACCGAGGTAGCCCCAGACGAACAAACGGAAATGCGGTAGCCAACCCGCGCATAAGAGTATGCCAGCCGTCGTCAAAACGCCCTGTCTCCTCCTTTGTTCACCAGCTTCACGCATGTGCATTCGCCGTCAAAGTCGAAAAGGAAAAATCATGCCTAAAGAGCTTGAAAACGAACATAAGAG
>JBCNPI010000284.1:0-7861 GCA_039593415.1 Rhizobium sp.
CGTCGATGCGATCATGATGCGCTTCGTCGATATCATGTACGCCCTGCCCTACGTCCTCTTCGTCATCCTGCTGATGGTGATCTTCGGCCGCAACGTCTATCTGCTGTTTGCGGCGATCGGCGCACTCGAATGGCTGACGATGGCACGTATCGTGCGCGGACAGACCCTGTCGATCAAGCAGCGGGAATTCATCGAGGCTGCCCGCGCCTCGGGGCAGCGATCGTTCAAGATCATCCTCAAACACATCGTGCCGAACCTCGTCGGTCCGGTCGTCATCTATGCGACGCTCACTATCCCGGAAATTATCGCCACGGAAAGCTTCCTCTCCTATCTCGGCTTTGGCGTTCAGGAGCCGCTGACATCGCTCGGCACGCTGATTGCTGAAGGCTCGGCCGGCATGGAGACGACGCCCTGGCTGCTGCTTTTTCCGGCCGGCTTCCTGGTCGCGCTGCTGATGAGCCTGCTCTTTATCGGCGACGGCCTGCGCGACGCTTTCGATCCGAAGGATCGCTGACATGACAGATACTCTTCTCGAACTCAAAGATTATTCCATTACCTTCCGCACGCCCGAAGGCGAAGTGGCGGCGGTCTCGAAGATGAACCTCAAGATCGGCCGCGGCGAGCGTATCGCCGTGGTCGGTGAATCCGGTTCCGGCAAGAGCCAGACCTTCCTCGGCCTGATGGGCCTGCTCGCCAAGAACGGCCGCACCAGCGGTCAGGCACTGCTCGACGGCAAGGATCTGCTGACCTTGAGACCGCGCGAGCTCGACCATGTGCGCGGCAAGGACATGGCCATGGTCTTCCAGGACCCGATGACCGCCCTCAACCCCTCGCTGCGCATCTCGCGGCAGCTGACGGAACAGCTCGAGGTTCATGGCGGACTGACGGCGCGTGCAGCATCCGCAGCTGCGCTCGATATGCTGAAGCGGGTCGGCATTCCCGATCCGACGCGCCGCTTCAACCTATATCCGCACGAGCTTTCGGGCGGCATGCGCCAGCGCATTGTCATCGCCATGGCGCTGCTGACCAAGCCGAAGCTCCTGATTGCCGACGAACCGACGACGGCCCTCGACGTCACGATCCAGGCACAGATCCTCGATCTTTTTAACGAGCTGACGGCGGAAATGCACACGGCGCTCATCATGATTACCCATGACCTTGGCGTCGTCGCCGGCCTCGCCGACCGCGTCGCGGTTATGTATGCCGGCCGTATCGTCGAGGAAGCTCCGGTCGAAGAGCTGTTCGAAAACCCGGCCCATCCCTATACGGCGGCGCTTCACGCCGCGATCCCGCGGCCGGATCAGGATGTCGATGACCTCACCGTCATCCCCGGACGGCCGCCGAATCTGATGCATTTGCCGCGCGGCTGCTCTTTCTCGCCGCGCTGCGCTCATGTGCAGGACGATTGCCTCGACGCCGCACCTCCGCTCGATCGGTTGGCATCGCGACGCTGCGCAGCTTGCTTCCATCCCCTTTCGGCTGATCAGGAACGGAGCCTCGTCCATGGCTGAACAAACGCTTCTGAAGGTCGAGCATCTGACGACCGAATTCGAACTGCCGTCGAAATCTTTCTTCAAGCCGCCGCTGATCCTGACGGCGGTCAACGATGTCAGTTTCGAGCTGAAGACTGGCCGCACGCTCGGCATCGTTGGCGAGTCCGGCTGCGGCAAATCCACGCTCGGCCGCTCGATCCTGCGGCTCATCAAGGCTCAGAAGGGCCGCATCATGTGGCAGGGCGGCAATCTGCTCGACCTCACCGAGGAAGAAATGCGCGCCGCACGCCGCGACATGCAGATCATCTTCCAGGACCCGATCGCCTCGCTCGATCCGCGCATGACCGTCGGCGACATCATTGCCGAGCCGCTGATCGTCTTCGAACCGAAACTGACCCGCGCGCAGCGCCAGGATCGAGTGCGTGAGATCATGGCGGCCGTCGGTCTCGTACCCGAGATGATCAACCGCTACCCGCACGAGTTCTCGGGCGGGCAGGCGCAGCGCATCGGCATCGCCCGCGCCGTCATCACCCGGCCGAAGCTCATCATCTGCGACGAGCCGGTTTCGGCCCTCGACGTCTCGATCCAGGGACAGGTCATCACGCTTCTGCGCCGCCTGCGCAAGGAGTTCGGCCTGACCCTGATCTTCATCAGCCACGATCTTTCCGTGGTGCGCCTGATCTCGGACGACGTGCTGGTGCTCTATCTCGGCAAGGTGGTGGAAGCCGGTGAAGCCGCCACGGTCTTCGATCATCCGGCGCATCCCTATACGCAGGCGCTGTTCTCCGCCGCGCCGATCCCCGATCCGAAGCTTGCACGCGGCCGTGAGCGCATCCGTCTGCAGGGCGATCCGCCCTCGCCGCTCAATCCGCCGCCGGGCTGCGTTTTCTCGCCCCGCTGCTGGAAGGCGACGGATATCTGCCGTACGAAGATGCCGCCGACCGAACATGTGCGCCCCGGCCAGACGGCTGCCTGCTATCATATGGACAGGCCGTAAATCACGTCCAGCAAAAGTGGACGGCGGCTGCCGCCGTCCGCCTTGCTCTGGCCGCTGCTTGCGGGTATGCAGCAGCCAGGCAAAATGCAGGAGGAAGTCTTGGGCGGACGTTTTCTATCGATCGGCGAGTGCATGGTGGAACTGTCGCAGGCCGATGATGGGCACCTGCGCAAGGGCTTTGCCGGCGATACCTTCAACACCGCCTGGTATGCCCGCGCCTGCCTGCCTGCGGACTGGTCGATCGACTATTTCACCGCACTTGGCGACGATGCCATGTCCGACGAAATGATCGCCTTCATGGGCGGCGCGGGCATCGGCACGCAAAGCATTCTCCGTCTTCGCGGCAAGACTCCGGGCCTCTACATGATCAATCTGAAGGATGGAGAGCGCTCCTTCAGCTATTGGCGCGACAGCTCCGCCGCCCGACAGCTCGCGGCCGATGGCGAGGCCCTGCGCACGGCAATCGAAGCCTCCGATGTCCTCTATTTCTCGGGCATCACGCTGGCGATCCTGACGCGCGAGGACGCCTTCACCCTGCTTGCGGAACTGCGCCGGGCGAAAGCTGCCGGCAAGCTGGTTGCCTTCGATCCGAACCTACGCCCTCGCCTCTGGTCCAGCCTCGACGCCATGCACACCATGATTTCGGAGGGCGCGCGCGCCGCGACGCTCGTTATGCCAAGCTTCGACGACGAGGCGGTCCATTTCCGGGACGACTCGATTGCCGCCACCATTCATCGCTACCGGCAATACGGAGCGCAGATGGTCGTCGTCAAGAACGGCGCCGACGGCGCGACTATCGGCGACGATGCCGATGAGACGCTCGTTCCAGCAGTCAAGGTCGCAAAGATCATCGATACCACCAGCGCCGGCGACAGCTTCAACGGCGCGTTTCTGGCACATTATCTGCAGCATAAGGATGCGGTTGCCGCCGCCGGCTTCGCGGCCGGGATCGCGGCAAAGGTGATCCAGGAATACGGTGCGCTAGTCGCTCCCGAGAAGCTGAAAATCGCCAAATAGATGCTGTAATATTTCCATCATGGACACCCCCCACAATAGAGTGGGCGCGGGAATCATGTTTGAAGCACCGCAATCGCTGGCACCGTCATCATGAGGATGCGGTGCGGATGGACTGTTTTGGGCATGTTGCAACGCTTGTCGGATATCGATCAAACCACTTGGACGCAAGCGGCGACACCTGTCGCGGTACCGGAGCGGCTGCTCATCGTCAGCGATGCCTGGCATCCGCAGGTCAACGGCGTCGTGCGCTCGATCGAGAACACCAATCGCGAGCTGACGCGCATGGGCGTCGAAGTTTCGATGATCACGCCGGATGGCTTTCGCAACATCCCCTGCCCGACCTATCCTGAGATTCGCCTTTCGATCGCCGGCTATCGCAAAGTTGCCGCCAGGATCGAGGCGGTCCGGCCGACTTACGTCCACATCGCCACGGAAGGTCCTCTTGGGCTTACCGCGCGACGCTGGTGCCTGAGGAACGGCATGCCTTTTTCCACTAGCTATCACACCCGCTTTCCGGAGTATGTCTCCGCCCGCCTGCCGATACCGCAAAGCTGGCTCTATGCCTTCGTCAAATGGTTTCACAATGCCGGCTATGGCTGCATGGTGGCAACGCCGAGCCTTGCCGACGAACTCAGGCAACGCGGCATCAACAATCTTCTGCCCTGGAGCCGCGGCATCGATTCCTCCCTGTTTCGCCCGCAGCCGCAAGAGGATACCCCTTTCGGCCTGCTACGCCCGATTTTCATGACTGTCGGGCGCGTGGCGCTGGAAAAAAATCTGCCTGCCTTCCTCGATCTCGACCTGCCGGGATCGAAAGTGGTCGTCGGCGACGGCCCTGCGCGGGCGGAACTGCAGAAGCTATATCCGGATGTGCATTTTCTCGGAGCGAAGTTCGGCGAGGAACTGGCGCATGCCTATTCACAGGCTGACGTCTTCGTCTTCCCATCGAAGACCGATACCTTCGGCAATGCCATTCTGGAAGCGCTCGCCAGCGGCATACCGGTGGCTGCCTATCCCGTTACCGGCCCTGCGGATATTCTCGGCGGCGACAGGACGGCCGGCGTCGTCAATACGGATTTGGCGACGGCCTGCCTTGCGGCTCTCTCATGCTCGCGTGAAGCAGCTCGCGCTCTTGCACTCAACTATTCCTGGGAAGCCGCGACGGCTCAATTCATTAGCAACGTCCGAACGGCCAACCGCCGTGGCCGGTTGCAGGTTCAGGAACATTAAACACACAGCGGATCGGTTTCACCGTCGTGTCTGGCGGCAGCACACGGCCACCTGGGTCTTGTCCAATACGATGAAATCGGCCTCTGACAAGGGAACGATCAGATCCATCCGGATCTTCTCTTTGGACCACCATTTATTCCATTCGATCACCATGGCGCCGAAAAGCATGTTCTCCTTCGGGCAGGCTCCCCCAAAGGAAGAAGAAACTCGTAGCCCCGCCATAGGTTTTGGTGTACAATTATTTATCGCACGATTTACACCAAACGTTCTTGGGGAGTATTTGAGATGACGGACGACCCGTTAAAGCTGGACACCTTCATCTGCTTCGCCCTCTATTCGGCAAACCACGCGATGAACCGGCTATACAAACCCATGCTGGACGCGCTCAATCTCACCTATCCGCAATATCTCGTCATGGTAACGCTATGGGAGGAAGATGGTCAGACCGTCGGCGGCATCGGTGAAAAACTGTTCCTGGAATCGAGCACGCTGACGCCGCTGCTGAAACGCCTGGAAGCCGCCGGCTTCATTCACCGCACACGCAGCAAGGAAGACGAACGCCAAGTGCTGATTCAGCTGACCGGCGAAGGCAAGGCATTGAAGAAGAAGGCGGCTGCCGTTCCCCCATGCATTCTCGATGCTACCGAGCAAACAGCGGAGGAACTTACGAGGCTGAAGGCAGAGATCATCACGCTGCGCGAGGCGCTCAGCAAGAATGCAGCCTGAGTGCAACCCTGTCTAAAGACAGGGAGCTTCGTGAAGTTAGCGCTTCTTCCTGTTTTCGTAAGGATTTTCCGATGAGCGGAAATGGATGCGGATCGGCACGCCCGGCATTGCGAAATCCTCGCGCAGGCCGTTGATCAGATAGCGCACATAGGACTCGGGCAGCGCATCCGAACGCGTGCAGGAGATCATGAAGGCCGGAGGCCGTGCCTTCACCTGCGTCATGTACTTCAGCTTGATGCGGCGGCCTGAAACGGCCGGTGGCGGGTGCTGAACCTGCTGCGTCTCAAGCCAGCGGTTGAGGCGCGCCGTCGAAACGCGCTTGTTCCAGACCTTGTCGGTGTCAACGATCGCCTGCATGAGGCGATCCAGCCCCTCGCCCGTCTGACCGGCAATCGGTATGGCACGAATGCCGCGCGCCTGCGGCAATAGCCTGTCGGTCTTTTCGCGCAGATCGGCAAGCACAGCCTGACGATCCTCGATCATATCCCACTTGTTGAAGGCGAGCACGGCAGCGCGTCCCTCGCGGATCACCAGATCGACGATCTGCAGATCCTGCTTCTCGAAGGGAATGGTGGCGTCGAAGACGATCACGACGGTTTCGGCAAAGCGGATGGCCCGTAGCGTGTCGGCAACGGAAAGCTTTTCCAGCTTCTCGGTCACTTTCGCCTTGCGGCGCATGCCTGCGGTGTCGAACATCTTGACGGTGCGACCGCGCCAGCTCCAGTCGACAGAAATGGAATCGCGGGTGATACCGGCTTCCGGGCCGGTCAGCAGCCTGTCTTCGCCGAGAAAACGGTTGATGAGCGTCGACTTGCCCGCATTCGGACGGCCAACGATCGCCACACGCAACGGGCGAGTCTCGTCATAAGCTGGCTCTTCGTCGATCTCCTCGCCGTCAGCGGGACGGGGAATGCTGACATTCGTCTCCGCCTCGTCTTCCTCGTCCCCGAATGCACGTTCGGGGCCGATGGCCTCAACGATCGCATCGCGCAGGTCCATCATGCCCTGACCATGTTCGGCCGAGATCGGGCAAGGTTCGCCGAGACCGAGCGTGTAGGCATCGTAAAAACCGCTATCGGAGCCGCGCGCCTCGGATTTGTTGGCAACGAGCACGACCGGCCGGCCGCGCTTGCGCAGCATTTCGGCCAATGTCTTGTCGACATGGGTCAGGCCCATCTTGGCATCGACGACGAAGAGCGTCAGATCGGCCTCGTCGATCGCCGCTTCGGTCTGGGCGCGCATGCGGCCTTGAAGGGATTCGTCCTGAGCCTCTTCAAGACCGGCGGTATCGACGATGCGGAAGCGGAGATCGATCAGCTTGGCGTCGCCGGGGCGGCGGTCACGCGTTACACCGGGCGTATCGTCGACAAGCGCAAGCTTCTTGCCAACCAGACGGTTGAAAAGCGTAGACTTGCCGACATTCGGGCGACCGACGATCGCAACCGTGAAGCTCATTTAGCGATCCTTCAGCCTTTTGCGACCGGAGCCTTGCCGGCTGCGGTGATGAGATCAAGCAGCATCTGAGCACGGTTGGCAACATTGCGCGGACTCTGCGGATCGTCGACGATCGCCTGGAACCACTGCCGGGCCTTGGCGAAATCGCCGGCCTTGTAGGCGGCGAGACCAAGAACGTCACGCGCCGAATGGCGGAAGGCGTCGGCAGGCACGGCCAGTTCCTGCGCTTCGGCGGCGACTTGATCGTATGTGCCGGTGTCAACGAGCAGATAGGCAGCGCGCAGGCGAGCCGCATCGCGAACGACGACCGGAATATCCGTCTGCTTGCCGATCGCGGAGAACGTGGCGATGGCGCCGGCCTTGTCGCCCTTCTGCGCCTGCAGCGTCGCCGCGCGCAGACGCGCGAGCAAGGGGTAGGAACCCGGACCGGTCTTTTCGATGTTGGTCAGCGCCGCAAGCGCGTCGTCCGTCTTGCCCTGATCGGCCAGCGTCAGAGCGGCGATGAACTGATCGCCGCCGCTGCCGGCCCGATTGCCCGCCCAGTAGCGGTAGCCGCTGTAGGCCGCGGTTGCGAGAACGATGAGTACGGCTCCGCCGATGATGAGCCTGCCGAAACGGCGCCATATGGACCGCAATTGGTCCGAACGCAGTTCCTCGTTCACCTCTCGGATAAAGCTATCGTCGTTGAATGCCATTCTCGTCTCCGGCCCACGCCAAATTATACCAAAAGCTTAGGGCTAGAGCATGATGCCGAAAAGTGCGAGCGATTTTCGGACGACATCGTGCTCTACTTCCATGATGCTGGAGCGGATTCAGATTTCAGGTCTCCTGAACCTGAAATCATCCGGCTCTAGTGGGGCCTTCTACTCCATTTTGCGGCTGATGTAAGGGGGAATGGCAGAAATCGTCACATAACGAGCGGCGAAACCCCGATAATCCACGC
>JBCNPI010000285.1:0-7843 GCA_039593415.1 Rhizobium sp.
AAATTCGACGGCGCGCTGTGCGGCTTCCAGATCGGTGGTGCGCACGACGGGCAGCGGTGTTCCGGCCGCCTCTCCCGCATCGCCATCTATGCCGGCGTCTATTCCGGCCGCCTCGATGACATGGTAGGTCGGCCCATAGCTGACAAAGCTCCAGTCGAAGGCTTCTTCGAAGAAGCGGCGGGTCTTCAGGCCGTCTTTCGACGGAAATTCGAGATAGTCGATCTGATAGGTCATGGCCATCACTCGGCCCTCCCGTTGTTCTTGTTTTGTTCTAGATGAAAACAGCGGCCCTGACAAGATGACTCGATCGAAAACAAACGCAATAAAAAAGCCGCCGTCCGAAAAATACCGGACGACGGCTGATAGGAGCCGGTGATTGCGATGCCTACTTCATCGTCGGCATCACGAATTCAGCACCATCCTTGATGCCGGACGGCCAGCGGGCGGTGATCGTCTTGGTGCGCGTCCAGAACTTGATCGAGTCCGTGCCGTGCTGGTTGAGATCGCCGAAGCTCGAAGCCTTCCAGCCGCCGAAGGAGTGATAGGCAAGCGGAACCGGGATCGGCACGTTGACGCCGATCATGCCGATGTTGATGCGCGAGGCGAAATCGCGGGCTGCATCGCCGTCACGGGTGTAGATGGCGACGCCATTGCCATATTCATGCTTCATCGGCAGTTCGAGGGCTTCTTCGTAGTTCTTGGCGCGAACGACCGAGAGAACCGGTCCGAAGATTTCGGTCTTGTAGATATCCATGTCCGGCTTGACGTGGTCGAACAGGGTGCCGCCGACGAAATAGCCGTCTTCGTAGCCCTGCAGCTTGAAGCCGCGACCGTCCACGACCAGCTTGGCGCCTTCTTCGACGCCGCGGTCGATCAGGCCGTTGACGCGGTTATAGGCATCCTTGGTCACGAGCGGGCCCATATCGGCCTTGTCGTCGGTGTAGGGGCCGATGCGCAGGGATTCGATCTTCGGCACCAGCTTTTCGACGAGACGGTTGGCCGTGTCTTCACCGACCGGGACCGCAACCGACACCGCCATGCAGCGCTCGCCGGCCGAACCGTAGCCAGCGCCCATCAGCGCGTTGACAGCCTGGTCCATATCGGCGTCGGGCATGACGATCATGTGGTTCTTGGCGCCGCCAAAGCACTGGGCGCGCTTGCCGTTCATGGCAGCCGTGCCATAGACGTAGCGGGCGATCGGCGTGGATCCGACGAAGGAAACGGCAGCGATGTCCGGATCGGTCAGGATGGCGTCCACGGCAGCCTTGTCACCGTTGACGACGTTGAGGATACCGGCCGGCAGACCGGCCTCGATCATGAGTTCGGCCAGGCGCAGCGGCACCGACGGATCGCGCTCGGACGGCTTCAGGATGAAGGCGTTGCCGCAGGCGATTGCCGGGGCAAACATCCACATCGGGATCATGGCCGGGAAATTGAATGGCGTGATGCCGGCGCCGATGCCGACCGGCTGGCGGATGGAGTACATGTCGATCGCCGGACCGGCGCCTTCAGTGAATTCACCCTTCTGCAGATGCGGAATGCCGCAGACGAATTCGCAGACTTCGAGGCCGCGAAGGACATCGCCCTTGGAATCCTCCACCGTCTTGCCGTGCTCCTTGGAAAGCAGCGTGGCGAGCTCGTCCATGTTCTTGTTCAGAAGCTCGACGAACTTGAAGAAAACGCGGGCGCGGCGCTGCGGATTGGTGGCGGCCCACTTGGGCTGCGCGGCCTTGGCATTTTCGACAGCTGCGCGGATTTCCTCGACGCTGGCGAGAGCGACTGTCGCCTGCATTTCGCCGGTTGCCGGATTGTAAACCTTGCTGCTGCGTCCGCTCGTGCCAGCGACGTGCTTGCCGCCGATGAAATGACCGATCTCACGCATGGATGTGCCTCCTCGTTTTCTTGGATGCTGACAGGATGGCACTTCAATTTGCACAAATCAATGAGCTGCTATAAGCAACCGTTGTGCAAAAATTAAAGTCCTTTTTGTGCAAAAGGAGATATGCAGATGGATTGGGACGATGTCCGCATGTTTCTGGCCGTGGCGCGCACGGGCCAGATCCTCGCCGCGTCGAAACGGCTGGGTGTCAACCACGCCACCCTCTCCCGCCGCGTGACAACACTGGAGGAGCGGCTGAAGACACGGCTGCTGGTGCGGCGCACCAATGGCTGCGACCTGACGGCGGAAGGCGAGATCTTCCTGCATGCGGCGGAACGCATGGAAACGGAGATGCTACGCGCGCAAGCAAGCGTGGGCCATCTCGACAGCGCCATTACCGGCACGGTGCGGATCGGTGCGCCCGACGGGTTCGGCGTCTCCTTCCTTGCACCGCGGCTCGGGCGGCTGATCGCCCGCTATCCGGAGCTGCGCATTCAGCTCGTGCCCGTTCCCCGCTCCTTCTCGCTGTCGCAGCGCGAGGCCGATATCGCGATCACGCTGGAACGCCCCGAACAAGGCCGCCTGGTTTCATCCAAGCTCACGGACTATACGCTTGGGCTCTATGCCTCGAAAGCCTATCTGGAACAGGCCGGATTGCCCGACAGCGTCGAGGCTTTGAAGCTGCATCCGCGTGTCGGCTATGTCGAAGACCTGATCTTCACGGCGTCGCTGAATTTTTCCGGCGAGATCATGCGGAGCTGGGACGCTTCTTTCGAGATATCTACCTCCATCGGCCAGACGGAAGCGGTGCGCTCCGGCGCCGGCATCGGCATTCTGCACGAGTACATCGCCAGGCAGTTTCCCGAGCTAACGCGAATCCTGCCCGATATCTCCATCAAGCGCGCTTATTGGACCACCTATCATGAGAGCGCCCGCGACCTGGTGCGCGTGCGCACTGTCGCGGATTTCCTGCAGGAGCTGGTGAGCGAAGAGCGCCGCATCTTCCTTTGAAATGATGCCGATGCATTCGCCTCCGACTTGCAGCCAAAGGTCAGGGCGTTAAGCTGCACCACCATGATGGCGCATGCGGCGGCTGAGCCTCCGCATGCTTCGGCGGCTCCTCGTTCTCGTCGGGATTGGGGACAGGAGCTTCATCCGGCAACCTGTCCGGTTCCGGCTCCCCGATTGGCGGCTTCGGCGCCCAGCCTGGCTCCGGCATTGGAGGCGTATCGGAAATAGGCTCGTTCGGTACAGACATGCCCGCTCCTTTCGTCTGCTTGCCGATATGGACACAACGACGAGCGATGCGGACGGTTCCAAGATAATTTGGGCATGCGGCTCGCGTTTGCGACAGAGACGCGGTTCGCCGCTTCGCCTTGCTGCTGGACAAAGACCGGACGAAGCCTAGTATTTCAGAAAGAGATCAGGGAGCTAGGAAGATGAGCGACAAGAAGCAGCAAAAGCCCAGCGAAAAGGAACACAAGGAGCAGGACGATTATCTGGAGGAAGCGCTGGAAGAGACTTTTCCGGCGAGCGATCCGATATCGCCCGGCCACGTATCGAAGAAGCCTGAAGACAAGAAATAAGCCCGCGGGGCTATAGGCGCCGGCATCTTGTAACGGATAAATCGTGAGAGAATGGTACGGTTGAGTGGGGTCGAACCACTGACCTCAGGTGCCACAAACCTGCGCTCTAACCAACTGAGCTACAACCGCACATGATCGCGTTGCCGCGTCAACGGGGGTCACATACGAGGACTTTGAAATTATTTCAAGTCCTATCTCCCCGCAATATAAAAAAGCTTTGCAGATATCCAAATGATGATGTGCGGCCGGATACCGGCCAAGCCGACTTGTGCAGCAAATGAAAAGTCCCGCCCCAGGCTTTCACTCGGGAACGGGACGTTCGTGCCTTGGGAGGCTTATCGAAAGTGATCAGGCCTTGAAGGAGGATATTGCCTTTTCAGCGGCGTCCTTGGCGGGCTTTGCCAGCTTTTCGGCAACCTTCTTGGTGGTATCCTGAATAGACTTGGCCTGCTCAACGGTAACTTCGGCCTGCTTGCGGATGAAAGCGGTCTGAAGTTCGAAGAGTTCGGCAACGGACTTGACGCGAAGCAGGGCTTCCATGTGGGCCAGCGAGCTTTCGGCGTTGGCGCGCAGAACGTCGATCGCCTTGAGGCCGATTTCGACGGAGCCAGCCTGCGCGGTCTGCACCGTTGCTTCAACCGTCTTGCCGGCTTCCTCGGTGGCGGTCTTCAGCTTGGCGAAGGCTTCCTTCGATTGGGCAGCACCCTTTTCCGCGAAATCGCGGAAGGTCTCGGAGAACTTGGACGGATCGAATGCCGCCGTTGAAAAAACGTCGTCTTTCTTTACAGTAGCCATGATTACGCTCCTAAAAGGGCCCTCTCTGAGGCGCCCGTCGTGAACCTGTGTGAGGCCTATATAATATAAACTATTGTGCAGTGCAATATATTTGTGCGCCGCACAAGGCGTTAACCTTTCCAGCCGAAAAATGGGCCTTTCGCTGGACCCAAAAGCAGGGCGCCGTTATTAATAAACCGTTAAATCAAGAGAGGCGATCACGCCCGCAAAACAGGTTGGAAAATGCCCGCAATTCAATATCCGTTCATTGACATTGCCGTGCATCCCCGCGTTCGGGAGCGTTTCGCACGCGGTGAAGCCATGGTCATGTTCTCGACCGGCATGGATCGCGTGCTTTGGGCAAACGGCGCCGGCGCCAACCTCTTCGGCTACGATGTCATTTACGATTTCGTCGAGCAGGGACCCAAGTCCGGCGATGTCTCGTTCCGTCAGATCGAGGCCACAGCGCGCGGCCTCGGCGCGGTCGGTGACCAGCGCACATTCCTTATCCGCATGGCTTCTGGCTTCCAGCGCGCCGTCGTCAACGCAGCCGTCGAGCTCGTCCGTATCCAGGCTGACGAAGAGGCCGTATTGTTTTCCTCTCCAGTCTCCTCGAAACCGCTCGCAGCAGCCGAATGCGCCAAGCGCATGATCGACGGGTTCGACGACCCTGATACCCATATCGCCGTCATCGGCCGTGACGGCGAAATCGTTACCGCGTCTGCCGGCTTCAGAACGCTCGGCGTCACGCCACAGACGGCGCGGATGCTGACGACCATGGCAGGCGCCCAGCCGGACCGGCTGATCAAGCGGCCGATTCCGACCGGACGCGGCTACCTGCCTGCAGCGATCGGCAAGCTCTCGGAAATTCCCGCCCTGCACCTGCTATTCGTCGTGGAGACCATGCTGGGCCATCTCGACCCGACGGGAAGCCTTGCCGAGGAGCCTCACTCCGCGGCAATGATCGAGCCGCAGGCGGAGGAAACCCGCAAGGAGCTGGAAGCGGCCGCGGCGGACGAGGAGCCGAAAACAGCTCCGACCGCTCCCTTCGGCGATGTCATCGATGCCGTGGCCGGCATCGAGGAACTGGACGAGACGCCGGAATATCGGGCGGACGAGCAACAGGGGGCGAATTCTGCGACCGGGAGCTCAAGCGAAAGCGATGCCCATACGCCGGCGCCGCTCGATGGGACGTCGGAAGCTATCGCTGACGCTGGTGCCCAAGCCGAAGAGCAGCCCGCCCTGACGGCTGGCGAAGAGACGACTGCAGCGACCGAACCAGCTTCGCCGGACATTCCGGCCGATACCGAGAACACACCAGCGGAAGGTTTCAGCTTCAAGCGCAACGGACGTGCTACCCGTTTCGTCTGGAAAATCGATGCTACGGGTCATTTCAGTGAGGTTTCGCGTGAATTCGCCGATGCCGTGGGACCGCATGCCGCCCAGATCGCCGGTAGCGCCTTCGCCGATGTTGCCCGCCGTTTCAATCTCGATCCGGACGGCAAGATCGCGGAACTATTGGCGCGCCGCGATACATGGTCCGGCCGCACCATCTACTGGCCAGTGGAAGGCACGAGCCTGACGGTACCGGTCGATCTGGCCGCTCTGCCGACCTATACGCGCAGCCGCGAATTCGACGGTTTCAGGGGCTTCGGTGTCGTCCGCCTGGCCGATGCGATCGAAGACCCGATGCAACGAGGCTTGGCTCTCCATGGAAGGGAAGCCGATGCGGCAGCCCCTGCTGGCGACCCCACGCCGGAAGAAGAAGCAGCACCGAACGAGCCACCGGCTCATGAACGGGAAGAAACATCAGCTGCGGCAGAGAAGATCGAAAGCCCTTCGCAGGAAGCGGCCGAGGAGGCTCCCGCCCCGCATTATGAACCGCCTGCACTGCGGATTTCCGAGACGCCGGACCGTCGCGAATCGGACAAGGTTGTGCGCCTGCATGAGCGCAGGGCATTGACGCAGGCCGGCCTTTCGCTCAGCGAGCAGGCTGCTTTCCGCGAGATCGCGCGGCAGCTGGAGCCCTTCGGCAAGCGCACGGAACTGCCTGCGGAGCGGCTTCCGGATGAGCAGCGTGAAGACGATGCCGGTATCTCTCCGCAAACGAATGCGGCCGACGAAATTCTGTCCGGCCTAACGGAAGCGGCGGCTGAAAGCGATCATACGAGGGATCTGGCTCGCAATGACGATGCGGAGCAGGCCGCGGAGCCGCCCCCATCTGTCCGGGCTGCGGAGGACTCCGAAACCAGGGAACGGACGAACGCAACTGCAGGCTCCATTCCTTCCGAAGTTTCTGCGCCACAATCCGAACCGGAAGAGGATTTCGACCCTCTCGATGTCCTGAGCAACGCCATTCCGCCGCGCGTGAAGATGCGTACGGGTCTCTCGCCGGATATCGTCGACCAGCTGCCGCTCGCCATCCTTGTCCACGCCGGCGATCGCCTGATCCATGGCAATCCGGAATTCCTGCGGCTGACCGGCTATGACAGCCTCGAAGGTCTCGAACAGGTCGGCGGGCTGGACGCGCTGCTGCAGCGCAACGATCTGGAGGGCAAGACCGAGCAGCCCGGCACGATAATGGTCGTGCGTGCCGACGATGCGCTGGTGCCGGTAACAGCCCGGCTGCAATCGATCCGCTGGGAAGACGGCACGGCCTTGATGCTGGCGCTGATGCCGGTAGAAAGGAGCGAGCCGCCTGCCCCGCCGCCGCAGCCCGTCGCAGAGGAAGCGCGCCCGGAACGCATTCTCGAAAAAGTCGCGAAGCTGCAGGTCGAGATCGAGGAGCTGCGCTCAACGCTCGAGACGGCAACGGACGGCGTGATCATCATCGGGCAGGACGGAGAAATCCGCTCGATGAACCGCTCCGCAAGCGCCCTCTTCAATTATGACGACCAGGAAACGCGCGGCAAACCTTTCGTCATGCTGTTTGCCCATGAGAGCCAGAGGGCTGTGCTCGATTATCTCGGCGGCCTTTCGGGCCATGGCGTCGCCAGCGTGCTCAACGACGGTCGCGAAGTGATCGGCCGCGAGGCCTCCGGCGGCTTTGTGCCGCTGTTCATGACCATGGGACGCCTCAACTCCTCGAACGGCTACTGCGCCGTCATCCGCGACATCACGCAATGGAAGCGCACGGAAGAAGAGTTGCGCAACGCCAAGCGTGCCGCCGAAACCGCCAATGCCCACAAGACGGATTTCCTTGCCCGCGTCAGCCATGAAATCCGCACGCCGCTCAATGCCATCATCGGCTTTTCCGACATGATGGCCGGCGAGCGCTTCGGGCCGATCGGCCATTCGCGCTACATCGAATATGCGACCGATATCGGCCGTTCCGGCCGGCATGTACTCGACATCGTCAACGATCTCCTCGACATTTCGAAGATCGAAGCCGGCGAGATGGATCTGGATTTTGCGTCCGTCGGCCTGAATGAAGCGATCACCGAAGCTGTGTCGCTGGTACAGCCGCAGGCCAACAGCCAGCGCGTTATCATCCGCACCGCCCTGTCGCAGGCCGTGCCGAATGTCGTGGCCGACCTGCGCTCGATCAAACAGATCGCGCTCAACATCCTTTCCAACGCCATCCGCTTCACCCCGTCGGGCGGCC
>JBCNPI010000286.1:0-7819 GCA_039593415.1 Rhizobium sp.
ATTGTCGAGCGCCTTGACGCAATCGACGATCTGCGACGAACGGCTGGCGCCGATCAGGGCCGAGGTGATGCGGCCGCCGCGCAGCACCCACGCGATCGCCATCTGCGCCAGCGTCTGGCCGCGCTTCTCGGCAATCTCGTTGAGCTTTCTGATATTGTCGATGATCGACGGGCGGATGAAGTCGCGCTTCAGGAAGTGGTTCTGCGCGGCGCGGCTGTCTTCCGGAATGCCGCCGAGATATTTGGTGGAGAGCATGCCCTGCGCCAGCGGCGAGAAGACGATCGAACCGATGCCGAGATCGTCGAGCGTATCCACCAGACCGTCATCCTCGATCCAGCGATTGAGCATGGAATAGCTCGGCTGATGGATCAGGCACGGCGTGCCGAGGTCCTTGAGGATGGCGGCCGCCTCGCGCGTGCGCTGCGAGTTGTAGGAGGAAATGCCGACATAAAGCGCCCTGCCCGAACGGACGATATGATCGAGCGCGCCGCAGGTCTCCTCAAGCGGCGTATCCGGGTCAAAGCGGTGGGAGTAGAATATATCGACATAGTCGAGGCCCATGCGCTTCAGGCTCTGATCGCAGGAGGCGATCAGATATTTCCGGCTGCCCCATTCGCCATAAGGACCCGGCCACATGTCGTAGCCGGCCTTGGAGGAGATGATGAGCTCGTCGCGCAGACCGGCGAATTCCGTGCGCAGGATCTCGCCGAAAGCGGTCTCGGCGCTGCCGGGAGGCGGCCCGTAATTGTTGGCGAGGTCGAAATGGGTGATGCCGAGATCGAAGGCCGTGCGGCACATGTCGATCTTGCGGTCATGCGGCGTGTCGCCGCCGAAATTGTGCCAGAGCCCCAACGAGACAGCCGGCAGCTTCAGACCGGAACGGCCGGTCCTGTTGTACTTCATTTTTGAATAGCGATCGGATGCCGGTTGCCAGGCCATGGTGGAATTCCTTCGAGATGAAAAAGCGCGCGGGGTTGGTTACCCGCGCGCAAACTAGCTCTTCCTGCGCTTACTTCAAGAGCGCCTGCGCCTCTTCGATGCCGAGGGCTGCCGGCTGCGTGCAGGTCGTCGTCAAATCGATGAAACGGCCTTCTTCGCCGGATTTCAGGATCGAGGTCATGACATCGACGCCGTGCAGGGTGCGGTCGAGCGAGCAACGGGCATCGCGTCCGTCGATCAGCGCTGCCGCCATATCGGCAAGTCCGGCCGTGCGATAGTTGGCGCGAGAACCGTTCGGGCTTTCCTGATTGACGATGCCGAAAGGATGCGCCCAATTTTCCAGCGGCTTGATGTCCTTGTCGCGGCCGCTCGCCTCGACAGTGCCGCCGAAGAAGTTGGGATCGGGCACGTAGAGCGAACCCTCCGTGCCGTAGAGCTCCATGTTGGCGTGGCGGTGCGACCAGACATCCCAGCTCGCCGTCAGCGTGATCCGGGCGCCGCTGACGAATTCGAGCAGCGCCTGGATCGTCGTCGGCGTCTTCACCGGGATGATCTCGCCATTGCGTGGCTGACTGGTGATCGTACGGGTCGGCGACGCCATGGAGGTCATGGCACCGACGCGTTTCACCGGGCCGATCAGGTTGATCAGGTTGGCGATATAATAAGGCCCGAGATCGAGGATCGGGCCGCCGCCGGGCAGGAAGAAGAAATCCGGGTTCGGATGCCACATTTCCATGCCCGGGCTCATCACATGGCAAGAACCGGAGGTGATGCGCCCGATACCGCCGTCATCGATGAATTTGCGCGCGAGCTGGTGCGCTCCGCCAAGGAAGGTATCGGGAGCGCAGCCGACGGCCAACCCCTTTTCCTTGGCGATGCGGCGCAGCTCCTCGCCCTGCTCCAGCGTTAACACCAGCGGCTTTTCGGAGTAAACGTGCTTGCCCGCTTCGAGGATGCGCTTGGAAACCGGGAAATGCGCATCCGGGATGGTCAGGTTGACGATGACATCCAGCTCGTCATTGGCAAGCAGCTCGTCGATGGTCTGAGCCTTTACGTTGTATTCCTCGGCGCGTGCACGCGCCGCATCCATGTTGATATCCGCGCAGGCAAGCACCTTCAGGCCCTTGAAGAGCGGTGCCAGCGAGAAATAGGTGGTCGAAATATTGCCGCATCCAATGATGCCGACGCCAAGTTCCTTAGCCATGTGGAAGTGCCTCAAAAGCTCTTGAAGGATGCGATGGAGCGCGTGATCAGGCGATCGACATCGCTCGGATTGTCATGCTCGACGACGAAATGCTTGGCCTTGGTGCCAGCGAGCGCCTTGAGCAGCTTTGCCCACGGAACCGTGCCGTGACCGACATCCGCCCAGCCGTCCTCGTTCTTGTTCTCGCCAGCCGGCGCAATGTCCTTGACGTGAACGGCCGTGATGCGCGGACCCAGCTTCTCGATCCAGGCAAAGGGATCGCCGCCGCCGCGGATGACCCAGGCGATATCGGCCTCCCAGGAAATATCCGGAGCGCCTTCGAAGATCTGCTCGATCGGCAGCGAGCCGTCGGCCTGCTTGACGAATTCGAAGTCGTGGTTGTGCCAGCCGAATTCGAAGCCCGCATCCTTGTAAGGCTTGCTCATTTCATGCAGGCGTTTGCCGAAGGCGCGCCAGCCGGCGGCATCGCTCGGACGCTGGTCGGCAGCAAGGTGCGGCGCATAGATCGAATCCATGCCCAGGGTGTTGGCGATGGTGAGCGATTTTTGCACTTCACCATCGAGGAAATCCGGGCTGAAATGGCCGCTTACCATCCGCAAGCCGTTCTTGTCCAGTTCGGCGCGCAGGTTCTTGAGACCCGTCTCGTCGAGATCGGCATAGATGCCGCCAAAGCCCTCGACCTCGGCGTAGCCGGCCTTACCGAGCTTTACGAAGATCTCCGAATAGGGCTGGAAATTGCGGGCGCTGTAGAGCTGAAATCCAAGTTTCGTCATCGATACTCCTCCAATGGCCTCTGGGCCGTCTGTCTTGGGCTTTTGGCCCAGAAAGCGCTGCCGCTGCAGCGCGATAGTTCAATCCGTCAGCGGGCAGATCGTCGGTTAGCTGTCCACCGACTGGCTGGATTGCAAATCGTAGATGCGGAATTCGGGCAGATCGCCCGCGAGCGGCTTGGCCGGCGTGAAGACGATGCGGCGGCTTTCACCGGCGGCAAGATCGAAGGCGTTGTCGGAATAGCGTCCCTCGACATCGCTCTCGATCATCACGAATAGCGCAAGTCCCTTTGCGGTGACGGTGAGTTCCACAGTCCCGTTTTCTTCTTTCTCCTCCCTCAGCACCGTCAGACCGGCGGGCTGAAGCTCGAGCGCTTTGTAAGTGCCGTGGACGTAGTGCCCCTCGCCGCCCATGCCGTTCGATGCGGTGAAACGCCACGCCAGCAAGCAATCGGCCGGCACCTGATCCGCATCGATCGACAATGCGATGACCGCCGCATCCGGCGTGCAGACGACGTGCGCCGTCGTCAGCGGCACGCGCTCGCCATCAAGCTTGAGCAGCGACACCGAAATATCGGCCGTGACGTCGGCATTGGTATCGTTGACCAGAGAAAAGCGGATCGTCTTGTTGTCTTCCGAGGGAATTGCCGCGACGGACACGGGCTGGAAGAAGCGGCGCACCAGATAGTGCATCACCTTCCACCGGCCGCCGTAATCGAGGCTGGACCAGGAGGCCACCGGCCAGGTGTCGTTCAGCTGCCAGTAGATGGTGCCCATGCAATGCGGCTTCAGCGACCGCCAATATTCCACCGCCGTCTTTATAGCGAGGCCCTGCTGAACCTGGCTCAGGTAGACGAAATTCGGGAAATCCTTCGGGAAGCGGAAATATCGGAACATCGTGCCGGCGATACGCTCGTTGCCGCCGGCATTCTTCTGGTGTAGTTCCATCACCGGAGAGGCGATGTTCATATCCTTCGCCTCGGCATAGGTCTTGATAACAGGCAACGAAGTATAGGACTGGAAGCCGAATTCAGAGCAGAAGCGCGGGCGCACGGAGCGATAATTGTCGAAAGACTTGTTCTCGTGCCAGACCGACCAGTAATGCATGTCGCCAGAGCCATCGGCATGCCAGGCATCGCCGAAGTTCAGATAGCCTGAAGCCGGGCTCGACGGCCACCAGATCGCATCCGGCAGCGCCTTCTTCATCGCCGTCTCGATCGTCCTGTTCAGTCGATCATAGGAGACGAGATAGCGATCGCGATCCTTACGAGATTCCTCGAACCAGGTAAGCGCACCCACGAGTTCATTATCGCCACACCAGAGAACGATCGACGGGTGCGTCGCGAGCCGGCGCACCTGATAGTCCACTTCCGTCTCGACATTCTCCAGAAAGTCGCCCGTCGAAGGATAAAGATTGCAGGCAAACATGAAGTCCTGCCACACCATGAGACCCAGGCGGTCGCAGGTGTCATAGAACCAGTCATGCTCATAGAAGCCGCCACCCCAGACGCGGATCGCATTCATATTGGCATCGGCGGCGGATTGCAGCAGGCTCTCGGTCGCGGCGGGGTTCGAGCGGGAAAACAGCGCATCGGCCGGAATCCAGTTGGCACCGCGGGCAAAGATCTCGCGACCGTTGACCTTCAAAGCAAAACGACTGCCCGCTTCATCCTCGGTGGTGATCAGCTCGACCGTGCGCAGACCGATCTGCCGCGTGACGGTTTCGAAATTGGTTTCCACGGACAAGGCATAGAGGGCCTGCTCGCCGTTGCCGGCTGGCCACCAGAGTCTGGGCTTGTCGATATGGAAGAAATGGGTAATCACCGTCTCGCCGGCATAGACGCCGACATCGAGGTGCACGCGTTCGTCGTCGAGCGAGAAATAGAGCTGCGCGATCCCCGCTCCCATGGCAAACAGCGCCACCGTCACCTTGAGGTCGACCGAGCCGTCATCATTGTGAATCTGCTGGGTGACGATATTCTCGATGCGGGCGATTTCGAGCTTCTTCAGCGCGATGGTGCCGTAAAGGCCAAGCGGCGCGATCGCGATGTTCCAGTCCCAGCCGAAATGGCATTGCGGCTTGCGCAGCATGTTACCATTCGGGATCGGCGAATTGCTGGTGCTGTAGGGAATGTAGAAAGGCTGCTTCGCCTGCAAAGCGGCGCCGGCCGAAATGCTCGAATGCAGGACGATGCGAATGGTATTTTCGCCCGCCTTCAGCGCTCTGGAAACATCGGGGCGATAACGCTGAAAACAGTTGTTGGCTTCCAGCACGAGGGTTTCATTGACATAGACGCTGGCGACAGTGTCGAGATAGTCTATATCAAGATACCAGTCCCCACCGATATCATCGAGCACGAAGCCGCGCGTCAGCTCCCAGTCCTGCTTGGCGACCCACTGCACGACCTCTTCGTTCCGCGCAAAATAAGGGTCGGGAATAAGCCTCTCCGCATGGAGCGCGGAATGGACATCACCGGGCAGAGACATGAACAACGAATGATCGCTGTCGGGAGATGTCAGCCTCCACGACCCGGCCAGATCGACGGTGAAGTTATCATTGAGCGAAGACGACATCGGACCTCCCCGAACCGCTGCAAGTCGGAGGCGGTCAGACCGCCTCCGGGCATGGGATCATATTCTGAGTTCTGTCTGCGCATCAAAGAGCGATGCGAGAGACATGTCAAAGCCAAGCTTTACGGCTGAACCGGGGCCAAAGCGCCGGGCGCCGTTGACGCGAACCGACATGGTATGGCCAGCATGCTTCAGCCACAGCAGGTTATCGGCGCCCATCGGCTCCTCGATATCCACCGTGGCATTATGAATCTCGGCGCCGGACGCGGCCTCTTCATTGACCTTGATGTGCTCGGGACGGACGCCCAGGACTACTTTGCGGCCAGCCTGCAGCGACTCCCCGGCCTTATAGCCATCGAGAGAAAACAGCACGTCGTTAGTCGCGAAGACGACCTTGCCCTCGCGGTTGACGAGCTCGCCCTTGAGGAAGTTCATGGACGGAGAGCCGATAAAGCCGGCGACGAAGAGATTGCGCGGCTCGTTGTAGATCGTCGTGGGGTCATCGAGCTGCATGACGACGCCGTTCTTCATGATAGCGATGCGGTCAGCAAGCGTCAGCGCCTCGATCTGGTCATGGGTCACGTAGATCATCGTGTTCTTCAGCGACTGGTGCAGCCGCTTGATTTCTACCCGCAACTCCGAACGCAGCTTGGCGTCGAGGTTCGACAGCGGCTCGTCGAAGAGGAAGACATCGACATCGCGCACTAGGGCGCGGCCAATCGCGACACGCTGACGCTGGCCGCCCGAAAGCTCAGCCGGCTTGCGCTTCAAAAGCGGCTCGATCTGCAGGATTTCAGCGGCTCGCGCGATGCGCTTCCTGATCTCGTCCTGCGGCACCTTGGCGACGCGTAGGCCGAAGGACAAGTTCTTTTCGACCGACATCTGCGGATAGAGCGCATAAGACTGGAACACCATGCCGATGCCGCGATCCTTGGGTTCTTCCCAGGTGACGTTCTTGCCCTTGATGAAGATCTGTCCCTCGCTGATGTCAAGCAGGCCGGCGATGCAGTTCAGCAAGGTTGACTTGCCGCAGCCGGACGAGCCGAGAAGCACCAGGAACTCGCCGTCATTGATCTCGAGATTGAGATTTTTCAGAACGTTGACTGCCCCGAAATTCAGCGAAAGGTCTTTGATGGAAACGCTGCTGTTCATGGATCACCCCTTCACTGCGCCGGCGGCGATGCCACGGACGAAGAGTCGCCCGGACACGAAATAGACGATAAGTGGAACAAGACCGGTAAGGATCGTTGCCGCCATGTTGACGTTGTATTCCTTTACGCCTTGGACGGAATTGACGATGTTATTGAGCTGGACCGTCATCGGATAATATTCCGGCCTGGTGAAGACGACGCCGAACAGGAAGTCGTTCCAGATACCTGTGACCTGCAGGATCATGGCGACGACGAAGATCGGCAGCGACATGGGCAGCATAATGCGCAGAAAAATCTGCCAGAAGCCGGCACCGTCGATGCGTGCCGCCTTGAAAAGCTCCACCGGCAGCGATGCGAAATAATTGCGGAACAGCAACGTCAAGATCGGCATGCCGAAAATGCTGTGCACCAAAATAAGTCCGGTCAGCGTACCGTAAATGCCGATTTCGCGCAGCACGATGACGATCGGATAGATCATCACCTGATAGGGTATGAACGCCCCGATCACCAGGATCGAAAAGAACAGATCGACCCCCTTGAAGCGCCAGTTGGCAAGTGCATAGCCGTTGACCGAAGCAATCGCGATCGACAGGACCGTGGACGGTACCGTGATGCGTACGGAATTCCAGAAACCGCGGGAAAGACCGTCACAATTGAGACCGGTGCAAGCAGTTGCCCAGGCTTTCACCCATGGTTCGAAAGTGATCTCGAGCGGCGGCGAGAAGATGTTGCCAAGCCGGATTTCAGGCATTCCCTTCAGCGAGGTGACGATCATCACATACAGCGGCAACAGGTAATAGGCTGCGGCAACGAAGAGCGTACCGTAGAGCATGATATTGCGGCCGGAAATCACGCGGCGCGGCTTGGGTCCACTCGGTCCGGAGAGCGTCTTCTCCGTCAACGCGGCACCGCCGTTCGCATTCTTGAGAGTAACAGGATTAGACACGTTTGCGCCCTCCGCCGAATTCCAGGTAAGCCCAGGGGATGATGATGATGGCGACGGTCACCAGCATCATGGTGGAAGCAGCAAACCCTTGTCCAAGGTTCTGCGCCTGGAACATGTAGTCGTAGACGTATTTCGCCGGGACTTCGGAAGCGATGCCAGGTCCGCCGCTCGTTTGCGCGACGACGAGGTCGTAGACCTTGACGATGCCGCTGGCGATGATGACCAGTGTAGTGATGAA
>JBCNPI010000287.1:0-7799 GCA_039593415.1 Rhizobium sp.
GCGCCTGGCTCGTCCGTTTCGGCTGGGCAGATCCGGAGCCTGGCTCGCCGCTTGCAGCGCTTGTCGACGAGGCCAAGCAGAAGAAGCGCGGCATGTATGGAGACGATCCGCGCAAGAATGGAAAATCGACGCTTGCGCCGCCCCCGCCCAAGGAAGACCCGCTCAATCCGATCTGACGCGCGGCGCGGCAGCACTTTAAATCTGCTGCACGATTTTATCCGCAAATCGATTCCGATTTAAGGAATTATGCAGTAGCTTTTGTCAAAAGACGCGCGACTTTTCAATTTGCCAATCCAGAGGACTTCGCCTGTCATGAACAAGCCGCTTTCTGCTCACGAGGCCTTGATTTACGTCATGGTACTGGCCTCGGCCGTCGACCGCACCATGAACGACCGGGAGCTCAGCCGCATCGGAGAGCTCATTCACGCCCTGCCGGTCTTCAAGGGGTTTGACGACGAGAAACTGATTTCGGTATCGCGTGACTGCGCCAAGCTGCTTTCAAACAGTGAGGGGCTCGACATCGTGCTCGAAACCGTGCGCGACACACTGCCCGCGCGTCTCTACGACACCGCCTATGCGCTCGCCGTGGAGGTCGCCTCGGCCGACCTGTCGGTCAAGGCCGAAGAACTGCGCCTGCTCAGCCTGCTTCGCGACCGCTTCGGCTTGGACAAGCTGACCTGCGCGGCCATCGAGCGCAGCGCAATCGCCCGCTACCGCAAAGCCTGACACACCCCCCTGCCTTACGCATCTCCGACGGGATACCCCGATCAGTAGAGCCCGTAGGGGAAATAGCGCAGGTAGATTTCCTGCAGCCTGCCATCGCGTGACAGGGTGGCAAGCGCATGATTGATCGCGGCGGTCAGATCGCCATCCTGCTGACGCAGCATAATGGTCAAGCCCTCCCCGAGGAACTGCTGCGACTGATAGGGACCGTCAAACAGCGCACAGCATTTTTCCGCCGCAGGCGACGAGACCCAGAAGGAAAGCTGCAAGCCGTCGGCAAAGGCGGCATCGACTCTGCCGTCCTTGACGGCGGCCAGCAGCGTATCCTTGTCGTCGAACGGCACCGGCTTGATGGCCGGGAAGAAGGCCGACAGCATCGCTTCGTGCACAGTGCCCTTGACGACGCCGACGGGGCGGCCCGCAAGCGAGGCGGCTGACGTACCGTTGATCGATGCCTTGAGATTGCGTACGAAGCGGGCCGGCAACATCAGGAAGGGTCGCGAAAAGGCGAAGGTCTTGCGCAGCTCAGGCGTGACGGCGACGCCGGCGATCACCGCATCGCCCTGGGAGGCGGCAAGCGCAGCCTGCAATTCGCCGAAGGGCAAAGCCTGGATCTGGCATTTGTCGGATATTGCGAGTTCGTCGCAGATCTTGCGCGCGAGCTCGACATGGAAGCCCGTGAGCTTGCCATTCTGATCGAGGAAATTGAAGGGCGGAAAGTCGATCGATGTCAGGAACCGCAGCCTGACCAGCGAGGACAGATCCGGCTTCGGCAAGCGCTCGCGCGCATCGAACAAGATCGGCAGGTTTTGCGGCTTCGTCTCCTGGGCCGCAAGCGGCAGCGCAGATGACATCATCACCAAGGCTGCTCCCGCCATAAGGCGGACCGCAGAGATCGTCGACGAAAGGCAAACACGCATTGTCTTGATACGGCCTCCTGTCGTGGATGCAGATTTCCAGTTCACGAATCCGATTTAGCAGAGTCCCGCCGCAGGGGGAATATCGCGCCATGCCATGATGGCGTCCGCCCCTTCTGGATGAGCAATAGAGATCCCGCGCATCGGCCGGTTGTGCAGTTTTGGACATGCACAAAATTAATGGGGGATTTCGGCCGCGCAGCCTGTGACGTTAGCGGTCGATTAAGCTCTGTTGATTGTACTCGGCGCTATCGACGACATCGGCGCGAACGCCGACCGCATGACGCAGGTCGTCTGGACCTTCCTAGCAAGGTATCACGCAAAATCGGCTTTACTCATCCATCTCAGGCAAGGTGCCCATTGCCGCTTATCCGGGCGACGGGGCTCTCGGCTTCATTTCACACGCAGGGCATTCGCAGGCGCACCGCTATGTTCAGGAACCTGAAAATCAAAACCAAGATGCTTGCCGTGATCCTGTTTCTCGGCGTCATTTCCTTCGCGGGCCTGCTGCAGGTTGCCGGAGAATTCCGCACGGCGGATCGGGCCTACAGCGCCTTTCTCGACAATGAGGCCGTCGCGGCGACGGAAGCCGCGCGCGCGAGTTCGTCGGCGCTTTCTTCTGTGCTGCAGGCAAGCCTGATGCTGAATTTCGACCCAGGCAGCGATGCATTCGGGGCCGTGACGACCGGCGGCAGCCATTTCGATGAGGCCAGGGAAAGGCTGAAACATGCCGAAAACCTCGTTCCCGCCGAAAAGACGTCGATTGATACGATCCTTGCCAGCCTCGACGAATTGCAGGCACTCACCGGCAAGACCATCGATCAGCGCAGGAACGGTGATGCCAAGGGCGCGCAGGCGAGCATGACCCTGATCAGCGACAAGCTGCCCAAGCTTGTTGCTGACCTGCAAGCGAACGACGATGCGCTGACACACCGGATGAATGACGGCGCCAACGCCCTGTCGGACGATCTCAACAGGTCCGTCAACTACACGCTCTTTGCCCTCAGCGGATTGATGGTGCTGGCCGTCATCCTCGGCATGTATGTCGCGCAGAGAAGCATTGCGGCGCCGCTGATGCGGCTGCATCAGCGCATGACGACGCTTGCCGATGGCGACACCACAAGCGATATCGAAGGCCGCGAGCGACGGGATGAAATCGGCCAGATGGCATCCGCCGTCGCCGTCTTCCGCGACAACGCGGTGGAGCGCACGCGCCTGGAAGCGCAGGCCGAAGCCGATCGCACCCTCAGCGACAGCGAACGCGCCCAGCGCGAGGCTCGCCAGACTGCGGAGGCAGCCCATCTGCAGCAGGCGATCCAGGCAGTCGGCGACGGCCTCAAACGCCTTGCGGAAGGCGACCTCGTCACGCGTATCGACAACCGGTTCGTCGAGCACCTCGATCAGTTGCGCCAGGACTTCAACAACTCGCTCAGCAAGCTCAACGGGACCATGCAGGCTGTCGGCGCCAATGCCCGCGCCATTAGCGCCGGAGCCGGCGAAATCCGTAGCGCCGCCGACGAGCTTTCCAAGCGCACCGAACAGCAGGCCGCTTCCGTCGAGGAGACGGCCGCCGCGCTGGAACAGATCACCACCACGGTCAAGGACGCGGCCAAACGCACGCAGGAGGCAAGCGAGCTTGCAGCCCATACGCGCGCCGATGCGGAGCGCTCCGGCGAAGTCGTCCGCAATGCGATCGAAGCCATGCAGAAGATCGAGAGATCCTCGGACGAGATCAGCAATATCATCGGCGTCATCGACGACATCGCCTTCCAGACGAACCTCCTTGCGCTGAATGCCGGCGTCGAAGCCGCTCGCGCCGGCGAGGCAGGCAAGGGCTTTGCCGTCGTTGCCCAGGAGGTGCGCGAACTTGCACAGCGCTCCGCCAATGCGGCCAAGGAAATCAAGGACCTCATCGCCACTTCCGAAACGCATGTGCGCACCGGCGTCGGCCTCGTCAGCGAAACCGGCAAGGCGCTCGGTGCCATCGTTTCGGGCGTGCAGGAGATCACCCGGCATGTGCACGCGATCGCCGAGGCTTCTCGCGAGCAATCGGCCGGGCTGCAGGAGATCAATACCGCCGTCAGCACCATGGACCACGGTACGCAGCAGAATGCCGCCATGGTGGAGGAGAGCACGGCCGCGAGCCACAGCCTGGCGACAGAAGCCGCTTCGCTCTCAAGTCTGCTCGCTCAATTCCGCACAGATGGCGGCGACGCCATGCGGGGGTCCACGGCACCCGCCGCAGCCATCTTTCCGCGGCCTGCGGTCCGCCCGGCGCCTCCGCTGGTCGCGGCTCCGGCCATTCGGGCTGCGGATGCCGCTAAAGTGCGCCCCAGGCCCTCGCCGGCCCGCGCGCTCGGCCAGAAACTGATGAGCGCCTTCGGCGCCAATCAGCCAACGGCGCCGGGCAAGGACGCCAATTGGACGGAATTCTGAGATTGCCGCCATTGCGCGTCACAGCCGGACGAATGGCAGTGACGCGTCTCGACGTGCGCTTGGATGATGACGGGACGGACGGCCTACGGCGTCCGCCCCGCTTCGTTCACGTCCGCGCGGCAAAGGCCGCGGCGAGGGCGATAAGGCCGAAGACCGAGGCGGCCGCGCAGACGGCGATCCAGCCGCCCCAATTCCATGCCGTCCCGGCAAGCGCCGATCCCAGCGCTCCACCGAGGAAGAAGATGCCGACGAAGAGACCATTGATGCGGCCGCGTGCGTCCGGCTTCAGAAGGTTGACGGCGCGGCGCCCCAGCGTCTGATCGCCGGTGACGCCGACATCGAGCATCACCGCGCTCACGCCGAGAAGGATCAGCAGCGCGATGGGATGACCCGACCTTATCCCGCCAACCCATGCGGCCAAAGCCATGGCCGCGAGCACGATCAAATGCGACACGAGCGTTGCCCTCCGCGTCCAGCCCTTATCGCCCACGCGACCGAAGACGGAGGTTGCAGCGGCACCGCCGGCACCGACCAGCGCAAACAATGCGATACCGGATTGGCCGAGCGAGAATGGCGGCTGCACCAGGCGCAGGGCGACGGATGTCCAGAACAGGCTGAAGCTCGCCATCATCAGGGCCGCCGTGAAAGCGCGCAGCCGCAGCACGGGTTCCTCGCAGAGCAATTGGAAGAGCGAACCGATAAGGGCTCCGTAGCTCGCGCTGACCAATGGACGTCTCTCGGGCAGGCGCAGCGCAAGCACAGCCGCCAGAAGCGCAAGCGTCATGGCACTAACGGCATAGAAGCTCCTCCAGTCCCAGAGATCGGCAAAGAGGCTTGCCAGCGGCCGCGACACGAGGATGCCGATCATCACGCCGCTCATGACATTGCCGATGACCCGGCCGCGATGCTCGGGCGGCGCCATCGCTGCCGCAATCGGCACGAGGATCTGGATCGCGGAACAGGCTGCCCCGAGGAGAAACAGGAAAATCAGCAGGCTCCATCCCGTCGGCGCGAAGGCGGCAGCGATCGCCATGACCAAGGCCGACAGGAGCATGCGCAACACCAGCTGCCGATTTTCCATCAGATCGGCCAGCGGTACCAGAAAAAAGAGACCTGAGGCATAGCCGAGCAAAGACGACATGGCCACAAGGCCCGCACCACTCTCGGAAAAGCCGAGCGATGGACCGATGATGCCGACAAGTGTCTGCGGCGCAAAGAGATTGAGGGTGATCACGCCGCTGGCGACGGCAAACAGCAGAGTCGAGGGAGCGGCAGCCGCCGTGGAAACATCATCCTCCGGCAGCTCGTTCGCCATGCATTCGCGAACCTGCGACATGGGCTCTCTTGTGGACATAGGCTCTCCAATAATTTCTGATAATAAAGATGGCTATATTTATCGCTTTGTTGCATAATGCGGCAACTGAAATGAAATAATAATCATTATGCGAGTTTCTCATGAACATTCATGATCTCGAAGCTTTCGTCGCCGTCGTGGAGACCGGGTCGATCGTATCGGCCTCCGCACGCATCAACCTGACGCAGCCAGGCATCACAAGGCGCATCCAGAATCTGGAAGACAGTCTCGGCATCGCCCTCCTCGACCGGCAATCGAAGCCGCTAAGGCCGACGGCGGCAGGACGCGAAGCCTATGAGCATGGGCGCCGCGTCTTGCGCTCGCTCGATGATCTCAAGGCCGGCGTCTCGCCCGGCGGGACGATCGGCGGCGAATTCCGCCTCGGCATCATGCCCTATCTTTCCGAAGCAGCCTTATCGGCCCCGCTCGACGAATTGCGCAGCCAATTTCCGCAATTGACGCTGCGCGTCGTCACCGGCTGGTCGCCGCAGTTGATCGAGCAGGTCGCCCACAGTCAGCTCGACGCCGCAACCGTCTGCCTGGCGGAGGGCCTGCCGCCGCCCGATAATGTCATCGGCGATATGCTCGGAGTCCACGCCGTTATTCTCGTCGCCGCGCCATCGCTCGGCGTTCCCAAGGAACCAAAGCTTGAGGAGCTTTCACGCTTTCCCTGGATCATGAACCAGAGCGGCTGCGGCTTCCGTGCCTTCATTCAGCACCGCTTCGAAGCCGAGCGCCTGCCCTTCGACGTCGGCGTCGAAGCCATGAGCGCCGATCTGCGCATGTCGCTGGTTGCGCGCGGCCTCGGCATCGGCGTACTGACGCCGGCCGCACTGGCGGACAGCCGCTGGCGCGATTCGGTCGAAATCATCGAGGCTCCGGATTTCAGCCCGAAAGTCGTCAACTGGCTGGTGCACCGCCCGCCGGCGGGCCGCCTTGCGCGCCCGATTGCAATCTTTGGCGAGGCGCTGACGGAAGCGCTGAAAGAGAGTGGCCGTTTCTAGCATGAAGATTTTGGAGCGGGTGAAGGGAATCGAACCCTCGTATTCAGCTTGGGAAGCTGCTGCTCTACCATTGAGCTACACCCGCCTGACATCCTGAGATGTCCAACAGTTGATGGCCCCTGTCAAGGCCGATCGACAACCGATCAGAGCCGGAAGTGCTTCGAGAGCTTCAGCCCCTGTGCCTGATAGTTGGAGCCGAGGCCAGAGCCGTAGAGGCTGCTCGGCTGTTCCAGCATGTGTTCATAGATCAGCCGTCCGACGATCTGGCCGTCTTCGAGAATGAAGGGCACTTCGTGGCTGCGCACTTCCAGCACGGCGCGGCTGCCGCGGCCGCCGGCCGGTGCATGGCCGAAGCCCGGATCGAAGAAGCCGGCATAATGGACGCGGAATTCGCCGACCAGCGGATCGAACGGCGTCATCTCGGCGGCGAAATGCGGCGGCACATGCACCGCTTCGCGCGAAACGAGGATGTAGAATTCATCGGGATCGAGGATCAGCTCGGTGCGGCCACGGCTGTAGAGTGGCTCCCAGAAATCGAAAATATCATGCTGGGCCTTCTTGTCGACATCGACGACGGCCGTGTGGTGCTTGCCGCGATAGCCGATCAGCCCTTCCTTGTCGCCGGCAAGATCGATCGACAGCGCGATGCCACCGCCGGTGATGTTCGGCTTCTTGCTGGCAACCAGCGTTTCCGCCTCGTGCAGCGCCAGCAGTTCCGGCTCGGTGAGCAGGGCCTGGCCGACGCGGAAACGGATCTGCGACAGACGCGAACCGCGGCGCACGACGATCGGGAAGGTGCGCGGGCTGATTTCGAGATAGAGCGGGCCGGAGTAGCCTGCCGGGATCTTGTCGAATTCCTGCGCCCGGTCGGTAATGACGCGAGTGAAGATGTCGAGACGGCCGGTCGAGCTCTTCGGGTTGGCCGATGCCGACATATCCTCCGGAAGATCCAGCCGCTCCATCAACGGCACGATATAGACGCAGCCGGTTTCGAGCACTGCACCTTCGGAGAGATCGACGACATGCAGCTTCAGCCGGTCGAGCTTGTCGGCGACCAGATGCGACGGGCCGGGCATGAAGCTGGCGCGGACACGGAAGGCATGAGAGCTGAGCCGCAGGTCAAGGCTTGCCGGCTGGATCTGATCGACGTCCAGTTCTCTCTCGCTCGTCAGCCGCCCTGTTTCAAAGAGCGCCGCGATGGCGCGATCAGCCAAGATTCCAGTATTGCGAGCCATCATGCTTCTCTCATAATTTGCCGCAGACAAAACCAAACTCGGGGAATTGACGCAAGCCGTCAACGGCAGTATTGCAACTTATCCCGTGGTGATTTGGCCGGTCGGCTTGCAGCCACGTTAAACAAATGGC
>JBCNPI010000288.1:0-7788 GCA_039593415.1 Rhizobium sp.
GCTATTTCGGCTGGGCGTTTGCCGCCACCGTCGGCGGCCTTGCCCTCGGTGGCCTGCTCGGCTGGAATACCACCGGCACCTTCGGTGGCCTCGCCACGGCCTTCTTCATCTGCACGGTCCTTGCCGTGCTGGAGATCTCGCTCTCCTTCGACAATGCCATCGTCAATGCCAACAAGCTCAAGGAAATGACCCCGGTCTGGCAGCATCGCTTCCTGACCTGGGGCATCATCATCGCCGTCTTCGGCATGCGCATCATCTTCCCGCTGGTAATCGTTGCCATTGCGGCTTGGATCAATCCGTGGGAAGCGCTGAAACTTGCCGCCACCAAGCCCGAGCGATATGCCGAGATCATGCAGGCTGCGCACCTGCCCATCGCCGCCTTCGGCGGCACCTTCCTGATGATGGTCGGCCTCACCTACTTCTTCAATCACGAAAAGGACGTGCACTGGATCGCCTTCATCGAAAAGCGCATGGCGCATTTCGCCACCGTGAAGGGCGTCGAAATCGCCTTCGTGCTGATCCTCGTTCTCATCTTCACCTCCATACTGGACGGTGATGACGCCACGACCTTCCTGCATGCTGCGATCTACGGCCTCCTGACCTTCCTGCTCGTGGAGGTTCTCGCTGGCTTCCTCGATGCTTCGCAGCGGACCATGAGCGCGGCGGCAAAGGGCGGCTTCGGCGCTTTCCTCTATCTCGAAATCCTCGATGCCAGCTTCTCCTTCGACGGCGTCATCGGTGCTTTCGCCCTTACCCAGAACCTCTTCATCATCGCCATCGGCCTCGGCATCGGCGCCATGTATGTCCGCTCCATGACGATCATGCTGGTGGAAAAGGGTACGCTTGCCCACTACCGCTACCTCGAACACGGCGCCTTCTACGCCATACTGATCCTCTCGATGATCATGTACGTGCAGACGCTGGCGCATATCCCCGAGGTCATTACCGGCCTCGGCGGCGCCGCCCTCATCGGCATCTCGCTCTGGTCGTCGATCCGCTACAACAGGCGCAACGGCATCAATCATGCGGCGGCGCATGATAAGCGGCGGGATCGGGCAGAGGCATAGGTCGTGAAGGAACAGCCACGGCTCGAAGATCCGTGGCTGCCTTTTGCGAGGCGAAGGTTCACTTGGTGACGTCCGTCTCTTTTTCGCGAGGAAGATGCTGACGACGGACTTTCCTTGGAATTTCCGCGTCGAGATCGCCGAATGTTTACGCTCACGACATATTAACGCTAGCGTTTTATGCAAAAATATCGCAATGGCGATTGAAGTTGTCCAAGGAGCATAAGCAGGAAACGCAGTGGTTGCGTATTTTTGCGGGCGGCTCTCGAATGAAGTGTCCAGGAGAGACAATATGGCAGCCAAAATCGTTCCAGTGATCATGGCAGGAGGCAAGGGCACGCGGCTTTGGCCGCTATCGCGCGCATCCGCCCCGAAGCAATTCATCCAGTTCATCGGTGACAGGACGCTGTTCCAGAACACTTTGGAGCGAGTGGCCGATCCCGAGCTCTACGAAGCGCCGATCGTTCTCACCAACGAGGAGTTTCGTTTCCTCGTCGCAGAGCAGGCCCGCGAGCTCGATCTGAAGCTCGCCGCCGTGCTGCTGGAACCGGTCGCCCGCAATACCGCTGCTGCCGTTGCCGCCGCCGCTGCGCTCGTGACCGAGCTCTTTGGCAAGGACGCGATCATGCACGTCCTCGGCTCCGACTATGAGATCGACGCCAATACGACCTATTACGATTGCGTCCGCCTGGCGCGCGACACGGCACTCCAGGGCAAGCTCGTCACCTTCGGCATCAAGCCGACGGAACCTGCGACCGGCTACGGCTACATCGAAAGCGGCAAGGCACTCCCGACGGGCGCCCATGCCGTCAAGCGTTTCGTCGAAAAGCCGGCACTGGATAAGGCCCAGGAGATGGTTGCCAGCGGCCATTTCTACTGGAACTCCGGCATGTTCATGTTCTCGGCTTCCCAGCTTCTGGCCGAAATGAAGGAGTTTGCGCCCGACGTCGAAAAGGCTGCCAGCAAGGCGGTGTCCAAATCGACGCGCGACCTCGATTTCACCCGCCTGGACGCCGATCATTTCGCAAAGAGCCCGGACATCTCCATCGACTACGCGCTCATGGAAAAGACGGCTAACGCCGCCGTCGTTCCCTCGCCTTTCACCTGGTCCGATCTCGGCAGCTGGGATGCGGTGTGGAAAGTCGGCAGCCGTGACGAAAGCGGCAACGTGTCGGCGGGCGCCACAACGCTGGTCAACACGAAGAATTCGCTCGTCATGTCGCACAGCCTGCACGTCGCCGTACAGGGCCTTGAGGACGTCGCCGTCATTGCCAGCGAAGATGCCGTCTATGTCGGCCACCTCAAGGACAGCCAGGAAGTCGGCAAGCTCGTCAAGCTGCTGGCAAGCGAGAAGAAGACCGCCAAGCTCACCGAGACGCATCCGACCTCCTATCGCCCCTGGGGCGGCTATACATCGGTGCTGAACGGCGAACGCTTCCAGGTGAAGCGTATCTTCGTGCTGCCGGGCAAGAAGCTGTCGCTGCAGAAGCATCACCATCGCTCCGAGCACTGGATCGTCGTCAAGGGCACGGCCGAAGTGACGGTCGGCGAAAACGTGCAGATGCTGCGCGAAAATGAATCGATCTATATCCCGCTCGGCGAAGTGCATCGCCTGGCCAATCCAGGCAAGATCCTGCTGGAGCTCATCGAAGTACAGACCGGCTCCTATCTCGGCGAAGACGATATCATCCGTCTCGTCGATGAATTCGGCAGAAGCTGATTGCAGGCAGCCAGGTTAGGATTTCAGAACGGCGGGCAAAAGCTCGCCGTTTTTATTTTGGCGTTAAGCGACGGAACCTTTCGAAGCGCGGGGAGACGCCTTGCATTCTTTCGCTGCATTGCACACACTGCCAGTGGGAACAGCAATTACCGCACAACGATGCGGGCTAGGCGAAGAGACATATGGCGATCAAGGCAAGCATCTATCATCTCACCCATTACATCTACGACAATCCGGTCCGCCTCGGCCCCCAGATCATCCGCCTGAAACCCGCCTCCCATTCCAAGACCCGCGTGCTGAGCCATTCGCTGAAAGTTACGCCGTCAAACCATTTCGTCAATCTGCAGCAAGACCCCTACGGTAACTATCTCGCCCGCTTCGTCTTTCCCGATCCGGTGACCGAACTGAAGATCGAGGTCGATCTCGTCGCCGACATGACGGTCTACAATCCCTTCGACTTCTTCGTCGAAGAGGAAGCCACGCAATGGCCGTTCGACTATCCCGAGACCATCCGCGAGGATCTGTCCATCTACATGAAGCCGGAAGAACCCGGCCCGAGGCTGAAAGCCTTCCTCACGACGCTCGACCGTTCTGAGCAAAAAACCGTCGATATGATCGTCGGCCTGAATGCACGGCTGCAGCAGGAGATCGGCTATGTCATCCGCATGGAAGCCGGCGTGCAGACGCCCGAGGAGACGCTGGAAACGGCGAAAGGCTCATGCCGCGATACAAGCTGGCTGCTGGTGCAGGTGCTTCGTCACCTTGGTCTCGCCGCCCGCTTCGTCTCCGGCTATCTCATCCAGCTCACGCCCGACCTGAAGGCACTCGACGGCCCCTCAGGCACGGAAGTCGATTTCACCGATCTCCACGCCTGGGCCGAAGTCTATCTTCCCGGCGCCGGCTGGGTCGGCCTCGATCCGACCTCCGGCCTTCTGACCGGCGAAAGCCATATTCCGCTGGCCGCCACGCCGCATTACCGCAATGCCGCGCCAATCTCGGGCGGCTATTTCGGCGAGGCCAAGACCGAATTCGATTTCGACATGAAGGTTGCCCGCGTCGCCGAGCACCCGCGCATCACCAAGCCGTTTTCCGACGAAAGCTGGGATGCCTTGAACGCACTCGGCGAAAAGGTTGACGCGGTCCTCAAGGAAGATGACGTGCGCCTGACCATGGGCGGCGAGCCGACCTTCGTTTCGATCGACGACTTCGAGTCGGACGAATGGAACACCGCCGCCGTCGGCCCGACCAAGCGTGAAAAAGCCGATACGCTGATCCGTCGCCTGCGCGAACGCTTCGCGCCCGGCGGCTTCCTGCATTATGGTCAGGGCAAATGGTATCCGGGCGAAAGCCTGCCGCGCTGGACCTTCTCGCTTTACTGGCGCAAGGACGGCAAGCCCATCTGGCAGAACCCCGCCTTGATTGCGCCGGAGGCCGTCAAGACCGGCGCAAATGCGGACGATGCTGGAAAGCTTCTGAGTGCCATTGCCAAGGAGCTGGCGATCGAGCCCGACATGGTGTTGCCAGCCTACGAAGACCCAGCCGAATGGATCATCAAGGAAGGCAGCCTGCCGGAAAATGTCGACCCGTCCAATTCGAAGCTGAAGGACCCGGAGGAACGCAGCCGCATCGCCCGCGTCTTCGAGCGTGGCCTGACGACGGCGACCGGCTACGTCCTGCCCGTGCAGGCCTGGAACGCACGCGCCTCGGGCACGCGCTGGGTCAGCGAAAAATGGAGCACGCGCCGCGGCAAGATTTACCTAGTGCCGGGAGACTCCCCCATCGGCTACCGCCTGCCGCTCGGCGCCCTCCCCTATGTAGCGCCGTCGCGGTATCCCTATATCCATACCGTCGATCCTTCCATTCCGCGCGCGCCATTGCCTGACGTCATCGTGCCCGCCGGTCGCACCATGCCGGAAGCCTCGTTCCAGGCCGATGAAGGCGCACAATCGCGCGTAGAACAGACGCTTGGCGATATCCGTGGCGCGGTGCGTACAGCCATCTCCGTCGAGCCGCGCGATGGCCGGCTCTGTGTCTTCATGCCGCCGACCGAAGGAATCGAGCAGTATCTCGAACTTTTGGCTGCAGCGGAAAACGCAGCAGCTGAGCTCGGACTATCAGTCCATATCGAGGGCTATTCGCCGCCGCAGGACGAACGCATCAACGTCATCCGCGTCGCGCCCGATCCGGGCGTGATCGAGGTCAATATCCATCCAGCATCAAACTGGCAGGACTGCGTCGACATCACGATGGCGGTTTACGAAGAAGCGCGACAGACGCGTCTCGGCACCGACAAGTTCCTGATCGACGGCCGTCACACCGGCACCGGCGGCGGCAACCATGTCGTCGTTGGCGGGGCCAATCCGAACGACAGTCCCTTCCTGCGTCGTCCAGACCTGTTGAAGAGCCTGGTGTTGCATTGGCAGCGCCACCCTTCGCTCTCATATCTTTTCTCCGGCATGTTCATCGGGCCAACCAGCCAGGCGCCGCGTATCGATGAAGCCCGCCATGACAGCCTTTATGAGCTGGAAATCGCGCTGGCCCAGGTACCGGCACCCGACCGGGGTCTGCAGCCGCTCCCCTGGCTGGTGGATCGCCTCTTCCGCAATCTCCTGACCGATGTCACCGGCAACACCCACCGCTCGGAAATCTGCATCGATAAGCTGTTTTCGCCGGATGGACCGACCGGACGCCTCGGCCTCGTCGAATTCCGCGGCTTCGAAATGCCGCCGAATGCCCGCATGAGCCTTGCCCAGCAACTGCTTGTGCGCGCGCTGATCGCCCGTTTCTGGCGTAACCCGATCGATGGCCGCTTCGTGCGCTGGGGCACGACGCTGCATGATCGCTTCATGCTGCCGCACTATATCTGGCAGGATTTCCTCGACGTTCTCAGCGATCTTCGCGAAAGCGGTTTCGACCTCAGACCGGAATGGTTCCAAGCGCAGCTCGAATTCCGCTTCCCCTTCTGCGGCGAAGTCGAATACGAGGGCAGCAAGCTGGAACTGCGCCAGGCGCTGGAACCATGGCATGTCATGGGCGAAGAAGGCGCGATCGGCGGCACCGTGCGCTACGTCGATTCGTCGGTCGAGCGCCTGCAGGTGCGGTTCGAAACCTCCAATCCTTCGCGTTATACGGTGACTTGCAACGGCCGTCCCGTACCGCTGACGCCGACGGGGATGGCGGGCGTTTCCGTCGCCGGCGTGCGCTACAAGGCATGGCATCCGGCCTCGGGCCTGCACCCGGTTCTGCCCATCGATACACCGCTGACCTTCGATATCTACGACACCTGGTCGCGCCGCTCGATCGGCGGCTGCATCTACCATGTTGCTCATCCGGGCGGCCGCAACTACGACACCTTTCCCGTCAATGGCAACGAGGCGGAAGCGCGACGTCTTGCGCGTTTCGAGCCTTGGGGGCATACAGCAGGTGGCTACGCCGTAAAACTTGAGACTGCATCGGGGGAATTCCCGCTGACGCTCGACCTCAGGCGTCCGGCAGGAATTTGAGACGGAACTGAGCATGGGTAGAAAACCGGCGACGGAACGACGGAACGAAGTAAAGACCGGCACTGCCAAGGCGCCAATCTTTGCCTATCGTCCCCTGCCCGGTGTCGCCGACGAAATGGTCAATAATACCGGCGCCGTCCGCCCGGTCTGGCAAAACCTCCTATCGGCGCTGACGCGCATGACGGAAGAGGAATTGACCGAGCGCTTCGCCCGAGCCGACCGCTATCTGCGCGATGCCGGAGTTTTCTATCGAGCCTATGGGACGACTGGGGTCAGCGAACGCGGCTGGCCCATCTCGCATATTCCCGTGCTCATCGACGAGCGCGAGTGGCAGGCTCTCTCCGAAGGCCTGCAGCAGCGCGCCGATCTCCTGGAATCGGTCATCGCCGATATCTATGGCAACAGCCGGCTAGTGAACGAAGGGCTGCTGCCACCGGCGCTGATTGCCGGCAATCCGGAATTCCTGCGCCCGCTCGTCGGCGTCAAGCCCGCAAACGGCCATTATCTGCATTTCCTGGCTTTCGAAGTCGGTCGCGGCCCTGACGGCAACTGGTGGGTGCTGGCTGACCGCGCGCAGGCGCCGTCCGGCGCCGGCTTCGCGCTGGAAACCCGCGTCGCTACCACCCGGGCCTTTTCCGATATCTATGCCGAAACCAAGGTTCATCGTCTCGCCTCCTTCTTCGGTGCCTTCCGCGATGCGCTGCTCGGTGGCAAGCGCAGCGGCGAAGGCCGCGTCGCCGTCCTGACGCCGGGGCCCGCCAACGAAACCTATTACGAACACGCCTATATCGCCCGCTACCTCGGCTTCATGCTGCTCGAAGGCGAGGACATCACCGTCGTCAACGATCAGCTGATGGTGCGCACCGTCGCAGGGCTGCGGCCGATCAGCGTGCTCTGGCGCCGCCTCGATGCTTCCTACGCCGATCCGCTGGAGCTCAATCAGCAATCCCATATCGGCACGCCCGGCCTCGTCGAAGCCCTGCGGGCGCAGACGGTGACCATCGTCAATGCGCTCGGCTCCGGCATTCTCGAGACGCGCGCTTTGCTTGCCTTCATGCCGACGATCTGCCGGCATCTGCGCGGCGAGGAACTGAAGCTGCCGTCTATCGCGACCTGGTGGTGCGGCCAGAAGAGCGAGCGCGAACATGTCGCCGCCAATATCGAGAAGATGGTCATCGGCCCGGCCTATTCCTGCATGCCCTTCTTCGACGACAACGGCCAATCGGTGCTGGGCTCGACATTGCGCAGCACCGCCCGCGATTCGATCGCGGACTGGCTGGCGACCGAAGGCCATAAGCTGGTCGGCCAGGAGGTCGTGACACTGTCGACCACGCCGGCCTGGGTCAACGGCAAGCTGACGCCGCGGCCGATGAGCCTGCGCGTCTTCGCCGCCCGCACGGAAAACGGCTGGCAGATCATGCCCGGCGGCTTCGCCCGCATCGGCAGCGGCGACGATGTCGCGGCGATTGCCATGCAGTCCGGCGGCTCGGCCGCCGATGTC
>JBCNPI010000289.1:0-7741 GCA_039593415.1 Rhizobium sp.
GGTTAACGTCTCGCCGTTGCTCATGGCTCCTCCAATGCTTCTCTTGTCGCGGCTCACGCCGGCCATCTCCCGAAGGATGGTGTAAATCAAATCGGGTGGTATTTGATTGCGTTTACGCCTGTTCCCGCGCAAGTTTAAGAGTGATTTTCATAAATTTGTAAGGCAAATCGCCATTTCGCGCTCGCAAGTGAGTTCGCGCCCCTCGTCAAGCTCGATCATAGCGCTTTCGCGACCGCTTCTGCGGCAACAACGCCGCTTTCATAGGCCCCGTGTGCAGTCGAGTATCGCGACCGCGAGCAGGCTTCGCCGGCAAAGAACAGGCGATCGTCCCAAGGGGCAGCCAAGACCCCGCGCAGATCCGATGCACCAGGTATCGCATAGGAATAAGCCCCTCTCACGAAGGGCTCGCAAGCCCAGGCAGACATGGCGAGAGGCGAGAGTTTCGCACCGATACCAGCACCGAAGACGCGCTTCAGCTGCTCCACCGAGAAATCAAACATGGCATCGATGCCCTCTTTCTCCAGATCGAGCGCAAGATCGGCGGCGAAATAGGCTTCGATGACAGGGGCGCCGAAGGGCTTGAGCTGATAGGCGCCTGTCCGGCGGCTATGCTGCGATCCCATCATATGCGTATCGTTGAGAAACATGTCCGGTTCGGCGGTACGAATGAAAAGCTTGTTTGCCAGGCCAAGCGGCAGGCTCGACGCCGCCTGGATCTTCTCCGGCAGCGGAGGCCAGAACGCAATGCGTTCGGCAGCCAGTACATTGGTGGAAACGGTAATGATGACGGCCCCGGCTCGCAGCTCGCCCTTGCCCGTCGAAAGCACGATATGGTCGGCGCCGCTGTGGTCAACGCGATTGACCACCACGCCGAGAACGGTCGGCACCGGCAGGCCATAGGTCGCCACCAGCGTTCCATAGCCTTGGCGCACACGCCAGTCCGGACCAGGACCGGGATCGTAGCGGCCAAGATCGATCACCGAAGACTTGTCGAGCTCTCCCCCGGTCATGAATGCGCCGACGGCGCAAATCCTTTCACGCCACGGATCGTCGGGCGACAGCATGGTCGAAAGATCCGCGTCCTTGTCGCCGTCATAGTCATAAACGCGTTCAAAGAAACCGTTGACGGCCGCACCCGCGGCCCTTGCGCCCGGATCGTCCTGCTCAAGCCGGTGGCCGCCGTCACTCCAGGGCGCGGGCGTACGATCGACAGTCAGGCCAACCTCTTCGGCAATCCCGGTCCAGGCGTTGGTGCGGGCGCCATGCAGCCAGCCGCAGCCAAGATCGAGCGCGGCAGCATCGTTTCCGAACGGATGGATCGAGCGAGCGCGGCCGCCGACACGATCGGAAGCTTCGAGCAGCACGACCGACAGATCGGGCCGGAGCAATTGCAGATGTCTGGCCGCAGCCACACCGGCCGCTCCGGCACCGATCACGGCAACGTCGACCTCGCCGCCTTTCCAGGATTCGATGGGCATTCCAATTCCTCTTCGCGCGAGCATCGGAGAATGATCCAGCCGCGCGACTTTGGCTGATATGAGGCTCGCCGATCCGCCAGCGCAAGTCCCTGCAATCATCTGTAGCCGACCTCGGCGCGGCATGTAAACGGGCGCGTCGAAGGGGATACCAAATTGCCGCATTGAGCTGAAACGACGAATGTCGTACGTGCTTCATCCAGACTGACAACGGGGAGAGATCGTGCTGAAGCGGATCTTCGCAACAACGCAAGGACTGATGCGCATTCTATGCGCCCTCGCGTTGGTGTCTGTCGGCTTCGCGCATCATCCCGGCATTTCCAACGCCGCCGAACTGCCTCTTCTGGAGCTTGCACAGTATCGTTTGCCGGACGGAAACCTGCCGATCATCTGCACCACCGAGAAGACGGCTGACGGCAAGGAACATGGCAAGGCTTATATGCCTGGCTGTGAGGCATGCCGTATCTCGGCCGCAGCACTCCTTCCCTATCCGCCAGCAGCCGCATGCGACCGTTTCGGATTCGTGCGGCAGGATATAATCGCTCCCGAAAGCGCACGATTCCGCCGGCAACTTTATCCGCCCAATAGCGGGCCACGCGCGCCCCCTGCTCTTCAGAATTTCGTCTGAGCCTGTTTCAGGCGAAGACGGCGTGGCGGGCTCACGGACCCGCATGTCGCTCTGCGGCGGATCGAATCGGCATCCGTTCCTTGCAGGCCCCCCTTCTCATGAAAAGCCTAGCGGCAGAATTTGCCACAAGGCGCACCACTCCCTCAAGGAAACCGATCATGAACCGATTGATATGCCATCGCGCTGCCTTCGGCCCCGACGCTGCCGAAACGGCCGATATTGGCGCCGCTTTTCAAACCGAGACGTATACCTCTGGAGGCGACGATGCCGACGCAGCTTAATAAGGCAACGGCCGCGCGTCGCGCCACTTTCACGCGTCGCCCCCAAACACCGATGTTCACGAAGGAGTGGTCCATTCCGGCGATATTGACCGTTTTTCTGCTCGGTGTCTGCGGCCTGATCGCCTATTTCACATGGACCCTCATGCCGCCGTCGACGGCAGTCCAAAATCATCCCGGCAACCCAATCGTGATCGGCGACGGCAATGGCCACACCATCGCGGAACCCGCGCCGAAAAGGCGATAACCGATCGCCCGGAATTTGCTGCGGCTACGACCGCTCGAACAGGAAAGGAAAATCGAGATGCCTCGAATGAAGACGCTGCTCCTCGCTACGGCCATGGCGAGCATTGCCCTCACGGGCCAGGCCCTTGCACATGCCCATCTCAAATCCTCGGCGCCAGCCGCCGATAGCACCGTCAAGCAAGCGCCTTCGGTGCTCGATCTCAGTTTCACTGAAAGCCTCAACCTGAAATTCAGCGGCGCGACCGTGACCGCGCCGGACAAGAAGACCATCAAAACCGGTGACGCCGCCCTGGCGGATGGCGACAAGACGCTGACGGTGCCCATGAGCGATAAGCTCGCTCCCGGCACGTACACTGTCGAATGGCATGTGCTCTCGACCGATGGCCATAAGACCAACGGCAGCTACAGCTTCACCATCGCACCGTGATCAAGCCGGTCCGGGAAAGCCGGTAATTGCGGACGATCGATCAGGCCCGCTATCCGACGACGCATTTCTTGACGAAATGCAGCCAGCTGTCGTTGCGCCGGATGGTCGCCCGCGGCAGACCGAAAGGGTCGTCGCCTGTCCGCGCCCGGCCCCTGCGGGTTGTGGTTGCAGCGCGGTAGCCCGCTTCATAAGTCAGCACGCGATCGAGCGGCGTTTCATCGCCATAAGGAAAGCAAAAGGACGAGACCCCCTCATCGAGCAAATCCTCGAGCAGTTCGCGCGAGTGCGCGATCTGGCGACGCGCCTCTTCCATCGGCAATTGCGGCAGATGAACATGGTCGAGCGTGTGCGAGCCCACCTCGTGCCCAAGGCTGTGCCAATGCCGCAGCTGCTCGGCCGACATGCATGGCGAATGTTCGACGCCAAGCGGCGTATCCCAAACGTTGCTGCCGCCGATCTGGTTTGCCACCACGAAATTCGTGGCGGTGAAGCCATACTCCTGCAGCACGGGCAGGGCATTCTCGTAGACGTTGGCATAGCTGTCGTCAAAGGTGATGGCGGCGACCTTGCCGGACCTTTCGCCCCTGATGTAGGGCATGGCCTCACGCAGTGACATGCCCTGAATTCCAAGTCTTTTCAGCCACCCCATCTGACGATGGAAAGCTTCGGGATGGACGACCATGCTTCTGAACGGCGCCTGGCGCGAAGGCGGCACCGCAATCTGATGATATGCGAGGATGGGAACAGCCACGATGTACCGTCTCAGATGAAGCGGCGCGAGCGAAGGGCGATTTTCGCCCGATAAAGCGGCCGCAAAACTTCTCTGGAAAGGGTTTCCATCAATGTCTTGCTGCTTTTGATGGTGCTGCCGCCGAGCTGCGGGGAAATCTCACGGACACCGCCCGGCAGAACCGCCAGCGGGAACACATGGGTAAACCAGCTCATCTGCACCGTCGTATCGACGGGCCGATCAAAGACCGATGTCACCTCCAGCAGTCGGATTGCGGCGTCCCGGCTGACGAGCTGAGCCACCATGCCCAGGCCGATGCGCGTCGGCTGAATGACATTGGTCTCTCCATGAGAGAGAACGCACTTGCCATGTTCTTTCCCCATGCGGAATGGGAAGCGGATGAATGAACCGGGCTTCAGACAGGCCTTCGCAGCGGCAAAAGCGGCCTGAAACGAATCATCGATCTCGACGTCGTCTTCGAAGATGAGGCCTGCATCGATACCCTGCTCGACAATCGCGGCCCATGCTTTTCGATGGGACAGGAAACAGGCGATCTCGCCCATGCTCATCGCAAATGGGTAGTACGGCTTCTGTAGCCGGCGGCGATAGACGCGATCTATCTCGGCTTCGGTCAGCACACGGCCGTCAACGGCTTCGATGATCTCCGTGGATACCGGAAGTTTTGCAACAAGCCTCTCCACCTGCGGCAGGCGATCGCGAGCCCGGTCGAGATGGACGATAAAGCCGCGAATGACCGGCTGGCTCGGCTCATCCACATCGGCGGTCGATTTGGAAGCTTGGTCGAACTCGAATCCCGTATGAGATCTTTCGAGCGGCATCGCCGAAGACGGGTTGAATTCGCGGGTTTGCATTACGGATACCTCGGTCATATTTCGCGAGGCTCTAGCAACCGTGAATGAAAGCGGCATTAGGCAAACCTGAGGCGAAACTGAAAATGGTTGCTTTCAGCCGGTCTGAACAACTGAAAGAAGGGTAGGCAAGCGTGCCGAGACTGCCATTCGTCATCTTGTCGTTAACCTGGCGACGCTCCTCCAGCCAAGCATAACGCTTCCATCCTTCCAAACTGACCTCGCACAACTCAGAATTACATTCAACAATACACAATCGCATAAGGTGCATATGCGAGGCCCCTCGGCATATGAGCCGCTCATGCCCGTTAACGCCTTCGGCCCGTTGAAGCGCACCACAAATTCCGTCTTGTCCACCATCTCCGCGAGATCGCGCTCCGGCCTGACGTTGCCAATCATGATTGTCGCTGTCCGGCGAGATCAACGAAAAGGAGCCTAAAAGAGCTCCTCAGAGCGAGACGAACCATATTATCTTCGGCCTATTCGACCGAATTGAACTTCTTCACCTGAAGGAAATTCACCGCAGTCCCGCTGAAACGCTCGGGATCGATCGATGCCGTCTGAACCTTGAATCCGTCCGTATAAACGGCGGTCGGCTGCGCACGGAGCGTCGGGCTCACAAAGCGCGGCGCCTTGACCGGGCGGTTTACGATCTCCACACGGGCCTTTGCGATCGCCCACTGCGAAATCATCTTCTCCGTCAGCTTCGGCACAGTCGTCACCGTAGTATGGCCGGCATCCGCATCCGCCGCATCTTGCTTGCTCGGCCTCGCGCCCTTGGTTGCGACACCTGCAGCAATCGCACGTTCCTGCGGTGTCGACGTTTCGAAATTGTCGTTGAAGCGACGGCTGCTGGCCTTCACCTCATTGCGGATCGGCGCGAGCGCAGCCACCTGCATCGGCATCTGCTGAACCGGCCGCTGCTGCGGCAGGACCGCCGCGATCGCCTGCGCGGCATCATTGCTCATGACGGTACCGTTGCTCGAAGGCGAGAGCTGATCCTTCGATGCGACATTGTTCAACGGCGGCGTCACCGGAACGGCATTGTTCGCATCGGCTCGATCCGGCCGGCTTTGCTCCAGGGCAGCAACGACCGAAGGCGAGAGGGCGCCTGCATCGGCCTGGTCGTCGATCGCTTCCTGATCCGCATCGGCAGAGGCCAACAGGCTTTCGGCAATTTCAGGACGCTGTGCCGGCACGGGAACGGCGGCAAGCTGTCCCCTCATGTCAGCCTCGGCCGAAGCCAGTTCGGCATCGCCGGGCGCACGGCGATCCAGCAAGGACGGCACCGGCACATGATAGGAGCGAAGATCCGCATATTGCTGCTGATCGTCCGTATTCGGCATGGCAGCGGCAAGTGCATCCTGAGCGGCATTACGAGAAGGCGAGACGAGAGCGGAAGCGACATCGCTGCCGGCAGGCTGGTTTCCGAAGGCTGGGCGAACCTGCGGAACGGGCGCGTTCACGCTGGCAACCTGAACCTGGGCAGGAGCTTGAGCCGGGCTATCGTCACCCTCGTCACTTGCGGCCGGAGCGGGCTGACCCTTACGGGCTGCCGAAGCGACAGCCACCGGCGCCGCAGTCGTGCCGCTATCGGCATTGTCCTCTTCCTCGTCAGCACCGCCGCCACCGAACAGGCGGGCAAAGAAGCCGCGGCGCGGCGACGACGAGCTTGCAATCTGGATATTGTCCGAGGACATCCGGCGCTTATAGTCGGCGACTGCCTCCTGATAGCCAGGCAGCGGCCGGCCGTCCGCCGGTATATGCATCGTCTTGCCATCCGGGAACAAGCGGACGAGTTCCTGGCGATCCATGCGCGGCCATGCGCGCACGCCGCCGACGTCCATGTGCACGAAGGGCGAACCGGAAGTCGGATAAAAACCGACGCCGCCCACCTGCAGCTTCATGCCGATTTCGCGCAGCTTGGCGAGCTTGACGTCCGGAATATAGAAATCCATTGCGTTGCCGAGCATGTGCTGGCTCTTCTTAGCAACGCCGGTATGGGCAGAGCGCGTGCGCAGCATCTCGTTGGTGCCGGGTGAGCGGAAGCCGCAGATCACGTTAATGAACTCGTGAGAGCCGCTTTCGCGGTAGACTTCCCAGATCAGATCGAACAGCCGCGGGTTCATCTTCGTCGGCTGATTCTTGCGCCAGTCGCGCAGGATGCGGTTCAGCTTCTCCAGACCATCCGGATCGAACTTGCCGTTGCGCTTGTAGGTGATGACGGCCTTTTCGCCGGTGTGGACGTAGTAAATCTTCAGGCTGCGGGTTTCACCGCCAGCTTGAGACGGGGTGCCGACGAAAACAGGAGTGGAAACAGCCAAAGCAAGGAGACCAACGGCTGCTACCTTGGTCACCTTGCGAAATAAATCCGAGCACGCAGAAAACCTGCTCAAGCTTTTAGGCTTGGTATTTCCACTCAAATTCGGCAATTCGATCCCCGTCCGACAGACAATGTCGCATCGTGTTCCAAATGGCTGTCAATTGCGGTGACACGATGGCAAAAATGCCACACATGGTCGCCCTCTTCATACATGGTGAACGATGCACTAACAAGTGCTTTACGACGGGTAACAAAATATGCTTGCCTAAACGTTAAGCTTTCCTTCATGCGGCGCTTTTTAGCGGGTCGTCCGGGTCTATCCCATAGTCCTTCAACTTGCGGTAGAGAGTTGAGCGTCCGATACCAAGCTTTCTTGCGACTTGACTCATCTGCCCGCGATAGAATTTGAGAGCGAATCGGATCAGTTCTTCCTCGACATCCGCCAGTTTCCTCACATCGCCTGATGTGTTGGTGCTGACGATGACATTGTCGGAAGCTGAAGCCGAAACATCGCCGGCAGGAAGCGGAGAAGTTGCAGCCGCGCCAAGGGAAATCCCATGCGGAAACCGTTCCGTTCTTTCTGCCATGGCGGCGTCGGCCGAATAGGCATGCGAATTGTCCACAACTAAGGTCGGATGCTCGGCGGCGAAATAGCCGGGCAACTGCGCGGCGATCTGCGGAAAATCCGTGTCGAGCAGCTCCGGTCCTTCGGACAGGACCACCGCACGGAAGATCGCATTTTCGAGCTGGCGGATATTGCCGGGC
>JBCNPI010000029.1:0-33727 GCA_039593415.1 Rhizobium sp.
TCGGCAGGCCGGCGCGCAGCCGATTATTGCCCGTGGTATTGGCAACCAGCCAGTTGACCAACTGATCCCTGGATGTTTCCGAGAGCGTATTGCCGAGCGTCAGAAGCCCGATGCTGTCAAGCATCGCATCGGGGGTCGTCGTGTCGCGAGGGTCGTCCTTGGCGGCCTGGTTGACATCCGGCTCGTTGCGATCGAGGCGGGTCTCGGTGTCGCCCGTCGTGCGCAGCCAAGAGGTCAGTGCAGCAGGCCCGCCGAAGCTTTCGAGGAGAAGATTTCCGGCCGTATTGTCGCTCAGCGTGATCGCGGCGCCGCAGAGTTCCCCGACGGTCATGCCATCGGTATCGGCGTGTTTTTCGGTCACCGGCGAATAGGTGACGACCTTGTCCTTGCCATAGGTGACGCGGCGGTCGAGCTTTTCCACACCCTGATCGACGCGCGCCAGCACGAAGCCGGCGGCAAGCGCCTTGTAGGTGCTGCATAGGGGGAAATGCTCCTCCTCGCGATGGCCGAGGGAAATGTTGGTTTCCGTGTCGAGCACGGAGACGCCGAGCCGGCCGCCGGTCTTCTTTTCCAGGTCGGCAAGCTGCTTGTCGACATCATCGGACAGCTGCGAATTGTCCTGCGATGCGCCGTTGCCTTCCATTCCCTGGCCGCTGGTGTCAGGCGCCGCCGAATTATCCGTTGCGAGCGGCGTCTGCGGTGAGGTCGCCTTATCCTCGGCGAAGAGCACATCGGGACCGAGCGTCAGGGCGGGAAGGAGCAGCGCCGAACCTGCCATGAGGCGGCGACGGGTGAGCAATGTGGGCATACGAGGGCCTCCAGCAGAATCGGGCAGATTTTGGGCTATGCGACGAATATGGCAAGCCTCTGACCTGTCAATGACATGGGTATCGAAGAACGGAAATTGTCTGCCGGATCGGATGATTACGGAAACACGTCCACCCCCGGCGTCGCATGCCCTTGTAAATTTTACGATCGATTGCATATGTTGCTCTAGAGACTAGAGGTATCGGAGCCCATGCCATGCTGACGATCGGCGATCTATCCAGACGTACCGGCGTAAAAGTGCCGACGATCCGCTATTACGAGCAGATGGGGCTGATTTCGGAACCGGAACGCAGCGAAGGCAACCAGCGGCGCTATTCCAAGACGGATCTGGAACGCCTCGCCTTCATCCGCCATGGCCGCGATCTCGGCCTGACGATCGATGCCATCAAGGAGCTGATTTCGCTCAGCCAGCATCCCGACCGCCCTTGCGTCGGTGCAGATCGCATCGCCAGGGAACATCTGGATGACGTTCGCACGAAAATCTCCCGGCTGAAGAAGCTGGAACATGAGCTGGAGCGCATCGTCTCGCATTGCGACGGCCATAGCATCGAAGATTGCTATGTGATCCGTGCGCTTTCCGACCATGGGCTATGCGAAGGGGAGCATTGAGGCTCGCCATTGACAAATTCGCCAAACCGGATCATTGATGCCCCATGATCACGAACGCGCTCCACAATTGCTCGTATTTTTGGCTGTACCTGTAAGGGGCGGCCACGACAGATCATATGTCAACAAGCCGCCGTCAGGCGGCTTTGTTGTATCGGCAGCGTCCTGACGGCTCATTAAAAACAAGGACGCAAAATGCCATGCTAGACGATAGCGACATCTCACTTCTCCGCCCGCCGGTTCTGACCATCCGCAATGCACAGCCGCGCGACCTGCCTGAACTCAACGACATGATCCGGCTGCTGGCCGCCCATCATGGCGATCCTTCCGGCACAACTCCCGAGCAGCTCGAGCGCGATCTTTTCGGTCCGGTGCCGTGGATAACCGCACTTGTCGCCGAAGGTGAGCATGGGCTTATCGGCTACGCCATCCTCGTGCCGCTCTACAAGGCGCAGGAAGGCCAGCGCGGCATGGACTTGCATCATCTCTTCGTGCGTGACGGTCATCGCGGCCATGGCGTCGGACAGCATCTCGTCGATCGCGCCCGCGATATCGCCCGCAAGGCCGGCTGCAGCTACCTTTCCGTGGGAGCCGCGACAGGCAATTTCCAGGCCCACCGCTTCTACGAAAACATGGATTTCAAGCCGCGTCCGGTGACCGGTATGCGCTATCTGCAGGCTCTCGCCTGATGCCGGCCTTTAACAGGATCGCCGTCGAAAGCGCTGATCTATAGAGCCTTACCGCTTTGCGTCCAAAAGCGCTTCAGCGATCGATGGCGATCCCGCGGCCTGCGAAGAATTTCTCAAATGTCTCCAGCGACATCTCCGCATTTTCGCGCGTCGCATCGATGTGACCGGACGGATTGTGGAAGCGGATCGTGTTTCCGTCGACAGCCGTCACCAGCACGAGATGGCCGCCCTTAGCCGGCGGCTCGGTCTCAGGCCAACGGATGGAATGATGCACCGACGCAATGAAAAACTCCGACTGGGCGAGAATATTGGCGATTTCAGTGACGGAGATCCCGGTGACGACCCGGGCAGCCAGATCGAAGCGATCCCGGACGAATGGGACGAACGGCGCATAGATCAATCCCTTGATCCGGCCATCCGGCTCCTCGACATAGCCTCCAAACTCCCTGCAGCCCATGGTGAGCTCCATGATCGGCACCGCTTTGCCGGTGCGGGCGGCAAGCACCATCTTCAGGCAGGCCATGCCGCAGAGATTGCCGGCCCAGCGCGCATAATCCTCGACGCTGCTTGCACCGGATGACACCCAGAGCGGGTCCTTCAGCAAGGCCGACTGCGCACCCTCGGCCACCACCGCCAGCGTCATGTCAGGCGTTTCCCATTGGCTGAAATAAGGAACCTTTTGCGCTACTCTTGCGCCCACGACCGCCCTCTCTCGTTGCCGAATCCCGCACAATTGCCGATGTAAGCTCGATCGAAAATGCGCTAGAAAGATGGCTGTCGGCTTCGATCTGCAACTGGAGGGAGTGCGGCTTGGAACAGCGGTTCACATTCGATGGCGTCGCCGGCCTCTACAGCAATGCACGGCCGATCTATCCCGATGCGCTTTTCGCCGATGTCATCGATTTTGCCGGGCTGAAGGCCAGGGATCAGGTCCTCGAAATCGGATGCGGCACGGGACAGGCAACGGAAGGCCTCGCTCGCTGCGGTCTCTCCGTTCTCGCGCTTGATCCAGGAGCCGAGCTGATTGCGGTCGCGCGGGAGAGGTTGTCGGGATTTTCGCAGGTGCAATTTCAGCAAACCACCTTCGAAGCCTGGCCGAGCGAACAGCGGAACTTCAAGCTCATAGCGGCGGCGCAATCCTTCCATTGGGTTTCACCGGAGCTGCGCCTAGCCAGGACGGCCGCCCTGCTCGGGCCGGGCGGCGCGCTCGCCGTCTTCGGCAATGTGCCCATGCCGATCACATCACCGCTTGCCGGACAATTCGCCGATATTTACGCCCGCCATGCTCCGCAGCTTTCAGGACCGCCCGTGGAAGCATGGTACCTGCCCGACGGGCCGTTCTCCGAGCAGCTGCGGCAGTCTGACAATTTTGAAGGTTCGACGCAGCATTGCTATCGCTGGAGCCGACTGCATACCGCACAAAGCTATACCGACCTTTTGCGGACGCTCTCAAGCTACCGCCTTCTGACTGAGGATCGGCGAGAAGCGCTGCTGTCCGGGCTTGCCGACGCGATCATGACCCCAGGCGGCGATTTCGAACTGCATTACGAGACGCATCTTCATCTCGCCCGGCGTGCATAGAGCCTTTCCGCTTTCTTCGAATCGCGAAAAGGCTCCTCCGGGCTATTTCCTGGGCAGTGCTTTCAGATAGGCTGCGATCGCCGCGCGATCGGCTGCCGGCAGATGGGCAATGTTCTGCTGGACTTCGGCCATCGAGCCGCCGACGGAATCATAATTCGGCGTGAAGCCGGATTCGAGGTAGCTGGCGATGTCGCCCGCGCTCCAGCCGCCGATCGCCTTGGAACCCGGCGTGATATCGGGGATCTGGCCCTTGCCTTCCGGATTGGGCGCTCCCGCCAGCCATTGACCGCTCAGGAAACCGCCAAGGCTGTCGCGCGGCGTGTGGCATTCGCCGCAATGTCCAGGCCCTTCCACCAGATACTGTCCGCGCTTGACCTTCTCGTCGGCATTGGCAAGCACGACGCGCGGCTGATCGTTCAGATAGAGGAATTTCCAGCCGCCGAGCGCCAGACGTATGTTAAAGGGAAAAGGCAATTCATGCGGCGGGGCGACATTGCCGCTCTTCGGCAGCGTCTTCAGGAAGCCCCAGAGATCGTTGATGTCCTTGTCGCTCATGCGAGCATATGAGCCATACGGAAAGGATGGGTAGAGATGTTCGCCATTCCTGCCGACGCCGCGCTTCATCGCATTGCCGAAATCGGCAAGCGTCCAGCCGCCGAGCCCCGCCTTCTCGTCCGGCGTGATGTTGGGAACATGGAAGGTGCCGAAGGGGCTGGTGAGTGCAAGGCCGCCCGAAAGCACGAGTTTGGCATCCCCCTGCGCGCCTGGCGCGGCATGACAGCTGGTGCAGCCGCCGGCCCAGAAAACCAACTCTCCATTCTTGATGTCCGGATCGCCGAGATTGGCCCAATGGCTTGCCGGCAAGGGGGTCGGTGCCGCCACAACGTAGAAAGCGCCGCAACCAAGGACGATCACGCCAAAAAGGCAAAGCAGCCACCGGATAAACCGCGCCATCAAAACCAACCCCAAAGCCATAGCCCTAGAGCGTTTCTGCTTTTCTTTGAATCGCGAAAACGCTCTATCCTTTTATTCTTACGCAATCCCGGACGGAAAACCGCTTCGCACTTTTCCTGGAATTGCTCCAAAGTCATAAAGCATTTGCACCGGCTGCAAACCGGTGCAGATGCCGAAAACCAATCTTCGGACAAGGCTGACCTACCGCTTAGTCGTTCTTGACGCGGTAGGCCTGATGACAGGCGCCGCATGCACTGCCGAGCGTCTTCAGCGTTGCCCCGACCCCGGCCCTATCGGCCGGAAGCTGGGCGAGCGCCGTCTCGGCATCGGTGGAGAGCTTGGCAGCCTTGGCCTTGAAGTCATCGAGATTTTCCCAAACCTTCGGACTGACCTCGGCATCGCTCTTATCGCTCTGCGGGTTGAACTGGGTCGGGAATGCCTTTGCCGTTTCGGCGATCGTTGCCAGCGATGCCTTGACGATATCGGCGTCATAGGGCTTGTCGCCCTTGGCAATCGCTCCCAGGGCTCCAGTGGCGCCGCCGATCCTCTTCATCATTCCGATGCGGGAGTCATGTGTGCCATCGGCTGCGACAACCGAACCCAGAGCGATGCCGGCCAGGGCCGCTGCCGCCACAATCGCTTTCCACTTCATTTCGTTCTCCTACCTCTTCTTATGATCAAGACCGCATGCGCGGCCAGCGCATGATTACGGGCGACATGTTTGCCGTTTTCCCCTCCGGCAATGAAGTCACAAAGTAGTGAGAATCAAGTGAAATCAGTGTCATGCGATCGACACACTTATTCTACTCCTCGACCCTCACGCCATTTTCAGGCCCTCCCAGACCGTAAAGACCGATACCGCAACGAGCAGCAGCCCGGCCGCGCGACCAGCAAAAGCAGTCGCCTGCGGATTGGCCATCAACAGGTCGCGACTGCGCCCGGCGGTAACGGCAAGAGCTCCATAGACGGCAAATTGCGTTACGATGGTCATAGCTCCCATGATGACGGCCTGTATCCACATCGGGCCGTAATCCGGCTTCAGGAATTGCGGATACACGGCAAAGATGAAGAGATAGGCCTTGGGATTGATGAGGCAAGTGACCGCCCCCTGCCGGAACGCTTTCCAGGCGGAACGGTTGCCGGCCAGCCCCTCGCCTCCCACGGTCATCGAACTGCGCATCAGCATATAGCCGATGAAGGCCATGTAGGCGCCGCCGGCAATCAGCAGCGGATTGAAGAGAACGGGCACGAAATGCATCAGCAGGCCGATGCCGACGGCACCGTTCAGCGAATGAACGGCGCCGCCGAGCATGATGCCGCCGGTTGCCGCAAGGCCGCGATTGCTGCCGCCGGTCAGGGAATTGGCGAGCACGAACAGCATATCCATGCCCGGTACGATGATGATCCCTAAGAGAAGGATGAAGAAAAGCCAGAGATTTTCTGCGTAGCCCATGTCAGTTGCCTATCGAGCTCTCCATGGAGACTGGAGAGAAAATGGTTGATTTTCAAGCGAATAAGCAATCTTATAAATCAAGCCAACTGACGGGGTGTTGTCAGTAGCCTTCGTCTTCGAGGACGTGAAATGCGCAAGGCTTCGCGCCTGTTCGAGATCATCCAGATCCTGCGGCTGGCCGGTAGGCCGGTGACGGCCGCCGATATTGCCGAGCGGCTGGAGGTGACGGTGCGCTCGGTTTATCGCGACATTGCCGCACTTCAGGCGATGCGGGTGCCGATCGAGGGCGAACGCGGCATCGGCTATATTTTGCGGCCTGGCTTCGATCTGCCGCCGCTGATGTTCTCGATCGAGGAGATGGAGGCGATCGTGCTGTCGCTGGCGCTTCTGGAGCGCACCGGCGATGTTGAACTCAAACAGGCAGCCAAGCGCGTGAGCGCCAAGATTGCCGGCGCCGTGCCGCCGCCGCTGCGCCAGACCCTTGATGCCAATGCGCTGCATGCCTGGGGCTTTGCCGCCCCTTCGGCCCCCGCGATCGGTCTTGCGCTGGTGCGTCGCGCCATCCGCGACGAGGAAAAGCTCGATCTTGCCTATCGCGATGAACTCGGCCGCGCCACCGAGCGCATCATCAGGCCGATCGCGCTGATTTATTATTCGGAAAGCGCTAATATCGTTGCCTGGTGCGAGTTGCGCCAGGCAATCCGCAACTTCCGCAGTGACCGGATCGAAGCCTGTGAGGCGACGGGATTGTGGTTCAAGGGCGAAGGCGATGGCTTGAGACAGATCTGGGTGAATGGCTGGCAGATAAACACCCCAGCCGTGGCCGGCTAAGGTGTTGTCACTCGTCCGAGATACGATCAGATCCTAGAGGATCATGCCGCCCGAGACTTCGATGCGCTGGCCGTTGACCCAGCGATTGTCATCCGACAGCAGCGAAGCGATCATCGGACCGATATCGTCGGGCAGACCGGGGCGGCCGAGCGCCGTCATGGACGCGACCATTCTGTTCACCTCCGGATTGTCGCGAACGATGCCGCCGCTGAAATCCGTCTGGATCGCACCCGGCGCCACAGTGTTGGCTGTAATTCCGCGCGGGCCGAGCTCCTTGGCGAGATAGCGCGTCAGCACTTCGACCGCACCCTTCATGGCTGCATAGGCAGACGAACCGGGGTTGCTGAAACGAACAAGGCCTGAGGAGATATTAACGATGCGGCCACCATCATTGATGTGCGGCAGCAGTTTCTGCGTCAGGAAGAAGACGCCCTTGAGATGAACGTTGTAGAGGGTGTCGAACTCGGCTTCCGTCGTTTCGGCGATGGAGGCGTGGTAGGAGGTGCCGGCATTGTTGACGAGGAAATCGAAACGATCGCGGTCCCAGCGCTGCTGTAGCACGCGGCCGATTTCGGCAACGAAAGCGTCGAAGGATGCGACATCGCCAGCGTCGAGCTGCAAAGCAACAGCCTTTTGACCGAGCGCCTCGATCTCGGCTACGGCGCTACCGGCTTCTGCCTTATTCGCGTTATAGGTCAAGATGGTATCGACACCGCGCTTGGCGAGATGAATGGCGGTATTGCGGCCAAGGCCGCGGCTGCCGCCGGTAATGATCGCAATATTTCTCTTTGATTTATCGGTATTTTCGGTCGTCATTGCCGTTCTCCGGGGAATATTTTGTGGCCGGAATGTACGCCTGCAGAGCCATTTGGCTAAATGCCGGAACTCTCGAATTTCTTGCCTATTCCTACAACCGCCTTGTCCGCTGCTGCCTCACTGTTATGGTGCCACAATGGCACTGCCCCGGAGACCACAGATGTCCTCAGCCCTTAAAGATGCGATCACACAATTCATCGAAGCCAATGACAGCGGAGCCAATGGCGTGTTTTCCACGGGCATCGATGGCCTGCACATCATGCGCTCGACCGAGCCGAAAATGCCGCATGCGATGATCTACCGACCGGCCCTCTGCGTCATTCTGCAAGGTGCAAAGCAATTGATGCTGAATGAGAGAGTGATCGACTATGGTGAGATGCAGGCGCTTATCATCAGCATCGAATTGCCCGCAGCCGGCAGGGTGATACAGGCGAGTGTCGAGAAACCCTATATCGCCATCTCCCTCGAATTCGATGTGGGTATGATGCGTGAGGTGATGGAGCAACTCGACGGGCCGTCGAAACCAACAGGCAACGCGCAGCTTGGCGTCTTCGTCGAGAATCTCGGCGATGAGCTTGCGGATTGCTTGGTACGATTGACTCGACTGGTATCGAATCCGAGCGCCATTCCGGTGCTCTATCCGGCGATCATGCAGGAAATCTGCTTCTGGCTGCTCACCGGTCCCAATGGCGGTGAGGTGTGCAAGCTGGTGCTGCCTGATGGACAGACCCGACGCATCGCCGACGCCATCCGCCTGTTGCGTGACAACTTTGCAGAGCCGGTGCGGATAGAGCAGCTGGCGGCGGCCGCGCGCATGAGCCCCTCCTCCTTCCACCAGCACTTCAAGACGCTGACTTCGATGACGCCGCTGCAGTATCAGAAGCAGATGCGGCTGCTCGAAGCCCGCCGCCTGATGGTTGCCGGCCACGCCAATGTGGAGAGTGCTGCCTACCGCGTCGGCTATGAAAGCGCCTCACAGTTCAGCCGCGAATATGCCCGCATGTTCGGCACGCCACCGAAACGGGACGTGACCGAGATGCGGATGGCGGCGGAATAAGATTCAGCGCAGCGCGAGAGTTCTGCTTGTCTCGCGATCGAAGCCAGTGATCTCGAGCCGGTCCTCATAGATCGAAGCAATCGCGTAAGCACTCGTATCTTCAGTATCGACCATGCCCTTGAAGTTGACGAAGCAGGTTCCGCCAGACACTCCGAAATTGCCGGCATGATTGTGGCCGCTGAGATAGGCAACGACATGATCGTGCTCGGCCAGCAATGCGAGCATGCGGTCGCTGTTCAGCGCATTATGGGCATTATCCGGGAAGATCGGATAGTGGTTCAGGATAATGACCTTCTCGCCTGCCGCTTCCGTCTCCCGCAGCTTCGCTGCAAGCCAGCCATATTGGGTGTCGCCGATCGCCCCGTTCCAGCGTTGCCCATTGAGCGCGCCGGCGCTCTCCAGCGCCTTCATCAGATCCTTCGCTTCCTGCCGGCGCGGATCGCCTTCCGGTGGAGCAAATAAGCTGATCTCATTGCCGTCGAGCGCGATGAAGCGATAGCCGGAATGGACGAAATCGTAATAGGCCGACGGCATGCCGACACGGGCGGATACGCTGTCGAGATGGGTGGGTGCCACGGCGAAATCATGATTGCCGAGAAGGAAATGCTTGCGATGACGCAAGGCTTCGTAGACCGGCAAAACGGCGTCGAAGCTCTTCCATTCGCGGTCGATGATGTCACCAAGCGTGACGACAAAGGCGAGATCATGCCGATTGAACTCCTCGATCGCGGCGCGAAGCTTGACGAGGCTGTTGGCGGGATAACGATTGAGGGTGAGATTTGGCTCGAGATCGGCATATTGCGGATCGGCGATGACGCCGAAGCGGAAAAGCGGTGCTGACGGCATTCAGCCTCCTGGGGGGCTCCTGGAGCCGCCATGCGGCACACGATACATCAATCAGGCTGGCAGACAAGAAAACACCCGACGCCCAAAAGACGCCGGGTGCGAAAGCGAGCCTATGCGGCGAACTTACTTCGTAGCGGCTTCGTAGCGCTCCAGGACATAGTCCCAGTTGATCAGGCTGTCGATGAAAGCTTCGAGGTACTTCGGACGCAGGTTGCGATAGTCGATGTAGTAGGAGTGTTCCCAAACGTCGACACCGAGGATCGGGTTGGCGCCGTGAACCAGCGGGTTTTCGCCGTTCGGGGTCTTGGAGATTTCGAGCTTGCCGTTCTTGACGGAAACCCATGCCCAGCCCGAGCCGAACTGGGTGGCGCCGGCAGCGGCGAAATCAGCCTTGAACTTGTCGTAGCCGCCAAGATCGGAATTGAAGGCAGCCTCGAGCTTGCCCGGCAGCTTGTTGCCGCCGCCGCCCTTCTTCATCCACTTCCAGAAATGGATGTGGTTGTAGTGCTGGGCTGCATTGTTGAAGAGGCCTGCATTGGTGCCGAAGGACTTCTTCACGACTTCTTCGAGCGACAGATCGGCAAGACCTGCTTCGGCAGCGAGCTTGTTGCCGTTGTCGACATACGCCTTGTGGTGCTTGTCGTGGTGATATTCGAGCGTCTCACGCGACATGAAGGGCGAAAGTGCATCGTAATCATAAGGAAGTTCAGGCAATTCGAAAGCCATGGTCATATCTCCTCTTGGCAAAAAATTGCGTCGGCAGGTGAAGCGGAACATAGGAGCCGTCGCCTGGAAGAGCAACCGGCGACATGCCAAAAAAGTTGCGTGCGGGAGCAAAAATTGCCCTATTTTCAATCGGGTATAGCACGCACTTAGAAGTTTATCTCATTGCATATGATGATGTCGGGATACATGATGGAATGCCGTTGCGGAATATCGACAAGCAAGGCTGCCGAGGCTAGGCTCGCGGATCTCCTGCCATGTTTGGGAACGCCCGTGACGATTGCCTGCCTGCACACCGCCGAAAGCAACATTGCCGTCTATGAGGCGGCGGCGAAGGCGCTTGGGTTACCTGAGGGCATGCTGCGTCATCATGTCCGCGCCGATCTTCTTCTCGCCGCCGAAAACGTGGGGCACCTGACGGAGGAGATTTTGGGCGAAACGGCAGCCCTCCTCCAGCATCTGGCCGAGGATGCCGATGCCGTCGTGCTCAACTGCTCGACACTCGGTCCGGCAGTGTCGAAGATCGCGGCCAGCGCCGGAACCTCGATCATCCGGGCCGATGCGACGCTGGCCGAGCAAGCGGTCAGGCGCGGCGGCAAGGTCCTAGTGCTGTGCACAGTGGACACGACCATCGCTCCGACGACGGCGCTTTTCGAAGCCGCAGCGAAAGCAACAGGCGCTGAAATCGAGGTTCGGCTGGTGCCGGGCGCATGGGCGCACTTCCGGGCTGGCGATCTGTCGGCCTATCTTGCGTCGATTGCCGATGCGGTCCGCGCAGCCAATAGCGAAGGTGCCGTTACGATCGCCTTCGCGCAGGCGTCGATGACGGACGCGGCACGCCTTCTTCCGGAAAAACATCCGCAACCGATGACCGGCCCTGCAACGGCACTGGCGGCAGCGATGGCAAAGGTCATTGCCGGCTAAACCGTTATAAACTTCGCCCGAAATAGACGTTCACCTCGGCGATGCGGTCGCCGGCAAAGCGAATCAGCTCCACATTGCGAAAGCTGCCGCCATCCATCTTCTCGGCGCGGTAGCCGACGATCACGTCATCGCCGTCCGCGACCAGATGTTCGATGTGAATGTCGCGGAAGGCTTTCTCCTTCGGCCAGCATTGCTTGAAATATTGCTCTCGGTCGATGCGATCGTCGCGCGGGCTGGAAAAGGTGAAATCCTGGGTCAGCATCGGATCGACGATATCGGGATGCTGCGCCACATAAGCGGCGAAGAGACGTTTGACCGCATCGCAACGGGCACTTTCGAGAGAATTCATGATCTGCCTCCTCCTTTGCGTCAGGATGATTTTCAACCATTCAGCCGAAACCGATTGCAAAACGCAATCGGTTAATAACATAAGGCAGCCGAACCAACAAGTCGCTTTGCGGACTTGGCATCGCCGCCGGCGTGGTCCAAACTCCTCGGCCGTTCCCAACAGCAGAAAGCCATCGCAGTGCCCGAGGCTCATCACCACATGCTGGAAAAGCTGCGCCGTCTGGCGGCAAAGGACAATCGTCCGGCGGCCGCGCCGACAGGTATCGGCAGCTATTCCACCCTCTTTACTTTCGTCACCCGCGAACGCGAGCGGATTGCCGGCTCCGCCTTTTCACAGGTTTCAATCGTCGCCATCCTGGAAGGTTCCAAGGAAATCGTCAGCATGGGCCGGCAGCGGCATTTTTCGGCCGGTACGGTGCTCGTGCTGCCAGCCGGCTGGAGCGGTGACGTCGTCAACGACCCCGATCCGCAGACCGGTGTCTATCGGGCGATCTTCATCACCTTTCCCGAGGAATTGACCCGGCGCGCGGCAAAAGCCTTTCCGCCTGCTCAACTCGCATTTCAGGCAGACTTGCCGCTCGATGCATTGCTGGCCGCTGCTATCCATCATGCCGGAGAAGGCATTGCAGGCGGCAATATGCCGATCGCGCTCATCGAGCACAGGCTCCTCGAAATCCTCATGGTGCTCGGCATGCGCAGTGCTCTGCCCGGTTCGCCCGAGACCACAGCCGAGGCGGTGCGGGCGCTGGTGCGCTGGCAGCCGGACCGGGCATGGACAGCCGATCTCATCGCCGCCGAACTCGGCACCAGCAACGCGACGCTGCGCCGGCGGCTGTCACGCGAGGGCACCGCATTGCGCGATGTTCTGACAAGCGAACGCGTCGCACTGGCAACAACCCTTCTTGCCGAAGACGGCCTGTCGCTGCGTGAAGCTGCGCTCGCCACCGGCTATCGCTCGCCGCGCCGCTTTGCCGATCGACTTCGCAGCGCGTGAGCGTTTCCGACCGCATTTTGAGCGTTTGCGCGCGCAGCCGCTCGGCCCGAATTTGTTAGATCCTGCCCTCGAAGGCTCATAGGAGCCGCAACATGAAAGGGCAACATCATGAAGACCATGCTCAAAGTTCTGAACGCCACCATCATCGCAGCAGCCGTCGCTGCGCCAGCGCTCTCAGCCGATCTCAAGGTGAGCTTCACCAAGAGCAACGGCCGAATGCTGCTGCCGGAAAACGCCTCCTGCATTTCGACAGGCTCCGACAAATCGGCGCCCGGACCGAACAAGAGCCTGGGCGTATCCTGGTCGAAGGGGCCGAAGGGAACGCGCTCCTACGCGCTGACCATGGTCGACCCCGACGTTCCCACGGATTTCTCGCTGTTCAACAAGGCCGACAAGACCATTCCGAAGGATTTCAAGCGGATGGAATTCGTCCACTGGGTACTGGCCGACATCCCGGCATCACGCACCAGTCTTGCCGAGGGCACGGACGGAAACGGCCCCTCCTCCAGCGGCCTGCCGCTCGAGCGCACGGCCTATGGGCGGCGCGGCCAGAACGGCGCCGGCGGCGGCAATTTGAAGAATGGGCCGCATGGCGGCTATATGGGTGCCTGCCCTCCCTGGAACGACGAGCGTGTCCATAGCTATCACGTCACGGTCTATGCGCTTGATATCGACCGGCTGAACCTTCCCGATCTCTTCACCCGCGCCGACCTGCTCGCTGCCGCGAAGGGTCATATCCTGGCATCGGGCAGCCAGGAATTGTTCTACACATTGAATGCAAAGGCCGAGAAATGACCGAGACGAGATGGGATGCAGCCGCACCGGCCGAGCCGGAAACCGCGCATTGGATGCAGAACCTAGTCATCTGCCTCGCCGGCTCGTTCACGACGATCGTGGCGATGACGCTGCTGCTCCCCTTCCTGCCACTCTATGTCGAGGAACTCGGCGTCGCCGATAAAGCCGCGATCGTGCAATGGTCCGGCATCGCCTACGGCGCCACCTTCTTTGCCGCCGCTTTCGTCGCGCCGCTCTGGGGGCGGCTCGGCGATATCTATGGCCGCAAGCTGATGCTGATCCGCGCGAGCCTCGGCATGACGATTGCCATCTCGCTGATGGGCATGGCCGGCAATGTCTGGCAACTGGTGGCGCTGCGCCTGTTCACCGGCCTTGCCGGAGGCTATGCCTCCGGTTCGATGGTACTGGTGGCCGCGCAGACGCCGAAGCATCGCTCCGCCTGGGCGCTGGGCACGCTGTCGGCTGGCATTATGGCCGGCAATCTCGTCGGGCCGCTGATCGGCGGCGCACTGCCGCCTGTTATCGGCATTCGCGGCACCTTCCTGCTGGCTGGCGGCGTGATCTTCCTGACATTCCTGGCGACGACGTTCCTGATCAAGGAGGAGAAGTCCACGGCACGAAAGAAGGCTGCAAAGGCTAGCGGCACCTGGGGCTCCATCCCGGACAAGCGTCCCGTCATCGCGATGCTGTCGCTCGGCCTCCTGTTGATGCTGGCCAATATGTCGATCGAGCCGATCATCACAGTCTATGTCGCGCAGTTCGTCACGGACGCCAAGGTGACGATGGTGTCGGGCGTCGTCATGGCGGCTGCGGCGCTCGGCAGCATCCTGTCATCCTCCTGGCTCGGCAAGCTCGCCGACCGCATCGGCTACTGGAGCGTCATCACCGCAGCCCTTGCGATTGCGGCACTGCTGTTAATCCCGCAGGCTTTCGTGACCTCCGCCTGGCAATTGATCGCGCTGCGTTTCCTGATGGGCGTGGCGCTCGGCGGCCTTCTGCCCTGCATCACCGCCGTTATCAGGCACAACGTACCCGATGCGGCGACGGGCAGCATTCTCGGGCTCTCCATCTCGTCCCAATATGTCGGTCAGGTGGCGGGTCCTGTCATGGGCGGCTTCGTCGGCGGCCATATCGGCATGCGCGCTGTCTTCCTCGGAACCTGCGTGCTACTGGCGGCCGGAGCCATCTATTGCTGGTGGGTAAGCCCCAAGAAGGAAACGCCGTAAAGGATCGGTAATCTTGACGCCTGTAGATCGATCCGAGCGGCATGAAGCTAACCGTCAGAGTCGGCCGCAGATAAAATCAGCCCCGGAACGCGCGATCGCCTCCAGCGTTTCGCGCGTATCGCCTGCACGCGCTCGAACGGCAAGTGAATGCATGACAGCGGATGCGAGCTTTGCGAGAGTTGCAGCATCCGTGTCAGCCGGTAATTCGCCCCGCTCAACCGCAAGCTCCATGCGTTCCTTGATCGCGCCGTCGAATTCATTCAAGCTGCGGCGCAACACCTCCCGCACTCGATCATGCTGAATAGCCTCTGCCGTGGCAGTGCTGATCAGAAAGCAGCCACGCGCCGCAGTGTCGCCGTGCAGATATATTTTCAGAGCTTCAGCATAGATGCGCGCCAGATTTTCGCGAAGCGGCAGAGACGGATTGAGCGCTTCAAACAATATATCGAGGCTGTCCTCGCGGTAGCCTTCCAAGGTATCAAGATAGAGGTCCTCCTTGTCGCCGAATGCGCCGTAGAGGCTTGGCCGGTTCAGCTTCGTCGCCGCGCTCAGATTGTCCAATGAGGCTGCCGAGAACCCCCTATCCCAAAAAACCTCCCGCGCCTGCCCAATCACTGTTTTCGCATCAAAGACGCGTGGGCGACCCTGCTTTTTCTCGCTCTTCATATTTTGTACTACTTCGCATAAAAACATTGACCGCAGAAATTTTATGCGAAATGGTACAAAAATTCAATGACTGCCGACGCTACGCCTCGCGCCTGGACCGAAAGGGAGAGAAGACCGTGAAACTCTACATGCACGCCGCCGCTTGCTCGCTGTCGCCACACATCGTGTGCCGGGAACTGGGACTGGATATTGAACTGGTCGAAGTTGATCGGAAGACCCATCGGACAAGTTCGGGTGAGGACTACCTTGCCATCAACGGTAACGGCTATGTGCCGGCACTGATGCTGGATGATGGGAAAGTACTGACCGAAGGTCCTGCCATCGTGCAATTCCTTGCGGAATGTTCACCCGAAGGGTCGCGCCTCCTGCCGGAGGCCGGAACCTATGCCAGGAGCCAGGTTCAATCCTATCTGAATTTCATCACCGCCGAACTTCATAAGCCAATGGCGATGCTATTCAACGCCGCGTATGAAGGCGCTCATGCCGGCATCCACGAGCTGGTATCCAAACGACTGGATTGGCTGAACAGCCGGCTCGTCGGCCCCTATTTGACCGGCGACGACTTCACGGTCGCTGACGCCTATCTCTTCGTCTGCTTGAACTGGTCGCCCTGGATCAGGATCGACCTTGCACGGCGGCCGGCGTTACAGGAGTTCATGGCTAACGTCAGCGCAAGACCGAGCGTCCGCCATGCACTCCGGGCCGAAGACCTCGAGGCTTTCGAGACCGATGGCGTTTTCTTCGCGCCGCGATCCTACATTGCTTCGGCAGGTCGCGCAGGAACACCCGTGCGGCCATAAAGGGCCGCACTCTTCTGCATGCCCTTCTCCTTGTGCGAAGGGTTTATTCCTCGCCGGCACGGCGACCGTGAGCCCAATTCATGTAAAGTTCCAGCGCCTTGCGGGCGACCGGCCCCTCCTGGAATTCGCGACCATCGAGACGGTTGACGCTGACGACCTTGGAATAGTTGCCGGTCGTGAATATCTCGTCGGCAGTCATGAACTGCTCGACGGACAGGGTTTCCTCGCGCACGTCGAAGCCTTCCCGGCGCAGCAGGCCGATGACACGGGCGCGGGTGATGCCTGCAAGAAAGGTGCGGTTGGCGACCGGCGTATAGACGATGCCATCCTTGACCATGAAGACGTTGGATGACGCCGTCTCGACGACATTGCCGTTCATGTCGCGCACCAGCGCATTGTTGAAACCGCGGCTTCTCGCTTCCAGGATCATGCGGCCGCTGTTCGGATAGAGCGAACCGGCCTTGGCGTCGGTCATCGCCGTTTCCGGCGACGGGCGGCGGAAGGGCGAGACGGTGAGCGTGATACCGCCGGTGCCACCGAGAGGCGCCTCGAACAGGCAGAGCGCGAAGCGCGTCGATTCCGCATCGACGGCCACGACGCTGCCGGGCGAGCCATGCTCCCCCCAATACATCGGCTTGATGTAGATCGGCGTCTTGCCGTCGAATTTCCTGATGCCTTCCCAGGCGAGCGCCTCGATCTCACCGGCGGTCTTGATAGGCTTCAACCCCATGGCAACGGCCGAGCGATTGATACGCTCGCAATGGAGATCGAGATCGGGCGCAATGCCATCGAACCAGCGTGCGCCGTCGAACACGGTCGAGCCAAGCCACATGGCATGCGAAGTCGGCCCGATCAGCGGCGGATTGCCGGAAAGCCATTCTCCCTCGACATAGGTCCAGGTGGTGGTGCGGGGCGACGTATCGACGGACATGGGTATTCCTCTCTTAGACGGCGAAGAGCAAATAACTACGCAATCCTAGGGTCAAGCAGAAACTGCGCGGCAAAATTCATTTGCAACAAAGCGCCCGATAACGCATTCATAGCGCAATTTTCATGCGCCGAAACAACAACTTGACGAATGAGTCCATCAGCGAAAGTGATGGGCCGTACGGATCGTCAGGAGAGAGGGAGAACTCCCATGAAAGCCATGTATTACGAGGCATTCGAGGCAACACCCGAAATCCGCATTCTGCCCGATCCGACGCCGGGCGAAGACGGCGTCGTCATCGCTGTCGGCGCGACCGGGCTGTGCCGCAGCGACTGGCATGGCTGGATGGGTCATGATCCGGATATCAGGCTGCCGCACGTTCCCGGCCATGAGCTTGCCGGCAAGGTGGTCGCAACTGGGCGCGGCGTCGTCCGCTTCAAGGTCGGCGATCGCGTCACCGTTCCCTTCGTATCCGGCTGCGGCCATTGCGCCGAATGCCATTCCGGCAACCAGCAGGTCTGCCCCAGCCAGTTCCAGCCCGGCTTCACCCATTGGGGTTCCTTCGCCGAATATGTCGCGATCGACTATGCCGACACCAATCTCGTGCATCTGCCTGAAGCGGTCGACGACGCGACGGCGGCGAGCCTCGGCTGCCGCTTCGCCACCTCCTTCCGTGCCGTTGCCGACCAGGCGAAGACGCGGCCCGGCGAATGGATTGCCGTGCATGGTTGCGGCGGCGTCGGCCTCTCGGCAATCATGATTGCCAGCGCCCTTGGCGCCAATGCCATCGCCATCGACATTTCCGACGAGAAGCTCGCCTTTGCCCGCGAATGCGGCGCTGTCGCAACGATCAATGCAGCTGAGGTCGCCGATGTGGCCGAGGCGGTGCGCGAGATCACCAAGGGCGGCGCGCATGTCTCGATCGATGCGCTCGGCCATCCCGCCACCTGCTTCAACTCCATCAAGAACCTGCGCCGGCGCGGGCGGCATGTGCAGGTCGGCCTCATGCTCGGCGACCATGCGACGCCGCAGATTCCGATGGCGCAGGTCATCGGCCATGAGCTGGAAATCTATGGCAGCCACGGCATGCAGGCCTGGCGCTATGATGCCATGCTCGACATGCTCGCCGCCGGCAAGATCGCGCCGCAGAAGCTCATCGGCCGCAGGATCAGCCTGGAAGAAGCTGTCCCGGCGCTGATGTCGCTTGATAAAGCCGAGGGCAAGGGCATCAGCGTCATCACGCAATTTTGAATTCTGCAGCCGGGACGAGGGAATCCCGATAGCTGCCGGCATCGCCCCTTTCAACCGGACGATGCGGAGGCATTTTTGAAAAAGTGTCACGCAATCCGGATAGATTCGTTCATCCGATGCCCTTGCGCAAATGTCATTTCGTGCCCAGATTGCCGCCCATGCCCGAAAGCGAGCCTCATTGTTCCTGCTCCAGGAAAGCCGGCCCGACAAACAGCGATCCGGATAGCGACGGCTATATGAGCCGCGCGGCGGCATTGGCGCGCGGCATCCCACTCGACAAACAGAAGGAAAGAATTGGCGGGCCTGTCGCGGCCGGTGCCAAGCTTGCATATTGATGATCTTCGACTGGCTATCCGACCCATCCGCCTGGATCGGTCTTGCTACCCTGATCGTTCTCGAGATTGTTCTCGGTATCGACAATCTCGTCTTCATCGCGATTTTGGCAGACAAGCTGCCGCCGCATCAGCGCGACGCGGCGCGCATGATCGGCCTGGCGCTGGCCCTCATCATCCGCCTGGCGTTGCTTGCCTCCATCGCCTGGGTCGTGACGCTGACGGCACCGCTGATTTCCATCTGGGGCTTCAGCCTTTCAGGCCGCGACCTTATTCTGATTTTCGGCGGCCTGTTCCTGCTGTTCAAGGGCACGATGGAGCTGCATGAGCGCCTGGAGGGGTATGAGCGACAGGACGAAAAGAAGCTCGTCCACGCCGTGTTCTGGCAGGTGATCGTGCAGATCGTCGTGCTCGATGCGATCTTTTCGCTCGACAGCGTCATTACCGCCGTCGGCATGGTGCAGGAACTGTCGGTGATGATGGTCGCCGTGGTCTTCGCCGTCGGCGTCATGCTCTTCCTGTCGAAGCCGCTGATGGCCTTCGTCTCGAAACATCCGACCGTCGTCATCCTCTGCCTCGGCTTCCTGATGATGATCGGTTTCTCGCTGGTCGTGGAGGGCTTCGGTTTCCATGTGCCGAAGGGCTATCTCTATGCGGCGATCGGCTTCTCGGTCGTCATTGAAACGCTGAACCAGCTCGCCCGGCGCAACAAGGAGCGGCTGATCACGCCGACCAATATCCGCAATCGCACCGCCGACGCGGTCCTCGGCCTGCTCGGTGCGAAACGGCCGCAAGGTGCACTTGGCGAAGCGGCGGAAACGACGGCGGAACAGACCGTCAGCGAAGAGGTGTTCTCCACAGAAGAAAAGGACATGATCCACGGCGTGCTAACGCTAGCGGACCGTTCGGCCCGCTCGATCATGACGCCGCGCACCGATATCGTCTGGCTCGATCTCGACAAACCGCGCGAGGAGCAGCAGCGCCGCGTCATCGAGATCGGCCATTCACGCTTTCCGGTCGTACGCGGCAGCCTGGACGATTTCGTTGGTATCGCCAGCGCGCGCGACGTTCTGCGCGACCTCATGCAGAAGGGCGAGATCGATCTGCAGCGCTCGATCCGGCAGCCGCTCGCCGTGCATGAAAGCATCAACGTGCTGAAGCTGATGGAACGGCTGCGCCATCAGAACCAGGCGTTGGCGCTGGTCCTCGACGAATATGGCGAAATCGAAGGACTGGTGACGACGGCGGACATTTTCGAAGCGATCGCTGGCGAATTCCCCGACGAGGAGGACGAGCGGCTGACCATCGATAAAGGCGAAGACGGATCGCTGACCGTCGACGGCTGGATCGATATTCGACATATCTCGAAGCTGGTCGGTATCGATCTCGTCGATGAAGCCGATCGCTACTCGACGCTTGCCGGTTTCATCCTGTGGGGCCTCGGCCATCTGCCGCACGAAGGCGAAAGCTTCAACTCTGGCCGACTCACCTTCGAAGTGGTCAAACTCAACGGCCGAAATATCGACAAAGTCCGAATTCAACCGCTGGAATATGCAATCTAGAAAGAGGATAGGCTCATGGCATGGTCTGCCGGCCAATATGTAAAATTCGAGGATGAACGCACGCGCCCCGCGCGCGACCTGCTGGCACAAGTGCCGCTCGCAAGCATCGAGCGAGCGATAGACCTCGGCTGCGGCCCCGGCAATTCGACCGAGCTTATCGTCGAGCGCTATGGTGCTGCCGGCGTCTCCGGCCTCGATAGCGACGACAACATGCTGGAAGCCGCACGCAAGCGCATGCCCGGGACGAGTTTCGCCAAGGCCGATCTTGCCACATGGCGGCCTGACGAGCCGGTGGATCTGCTCTTTGCCAACGCGGTGTTCCAGTGGCTTCCGAACCATCTCGATATCTTCGATCACCTCATGGACGGGCTGAGGCCCGGCGGCGTGCTGGCCGTGCAGATGCCCGACAATCTGACCGAACAAAGCCATCTGATGATGGAGGAAACGGCGAAGAACGGCCCCTGGAGTGGGGCTTTCGCCAGGAAAAGCGTGCGGCGCAATCCACTGCCCTCACCTTCGGTCTATTACAACAAACTGATCGGCAAGTCGGCCCGGGTCGACATCTGGCACACCAACTACAATCACGCGCTGGAAAATGCGGCTGCTATCGTCGAATGGGTGAAGGGCACCGGCCTGCGTCCCTATCTCGACCATGCGGGCAACGAGCATCGCAATGCTTTCACTGCCGACTATTTGAAGCATATCGAGAAAGCCTATCCGCCGCTTGTCGACGGCAAGGTGCTGCTGCGTTTCCCGCGCCTCTTCCTGGTTGCGGTGAAGAAATAGGTTATTTATCAGTCCCGAAATGTCGGTTGACGGCGGTGCATCGATCCCATCGACAACCGGCGTCGGCACGCGCTAGAACACCTGCAGCCAAAGCGGAAACAGCAATAGCTCCGAGGAGATAGTCGATGTCGTCCAGAAGCCCCCTCCATGGCCGCCAGAAGGAGACACGCTCATGACCCACCCCGACGTCGCGCCCGCTCCGCCGCTGACTTTCGTGATTTTCGGTGCCGCCGGCGACCTTACCCGACGGCTGCTCGTCCCGACACTCATCAACATGACCCGTAGCGGGCTTATCGGCGAGGATCTGCATATTCTCGGCATCGGCATCGAAACCGGCGGGGTCGACATGCTGCTGGAACGGCTGGAAGCCTTTCTCAAGACCTCCGGCGATATGGAGGAACCGGAGCGGCAGAAGGCATGGCAGAGCCTGCGCAAGCGCATCAGCTACATCTCCGGCGATTTTACCCAGAACGGCGTCTACAGGGAGATCTCGGACTATCTCTCGCATGCAGCAAGCGCCAACGCGGCCTTTTATTTCGCCGTGCCGCCGCGCTTCTTTGGCGATATCGCCGAGAAACTTTCCGAAAACGGGCTGATGAACGAGGCGACCGGCGCTTTCCGACGCATCGCGATCGAAAAGCCCTTCGGCCATGATCTCGCCTCGGCGCAGGCGTTGAATGCCCGGCTGCTGAACCATGTATCCGAAAGCCAGATCTATCGCATCGACCATTTCCTCGGCAAGGAAACCGTCCAGAACATCATGACGACGCGCTTTGCCAACATGATGATCGAGGCGCTGTGGAACAACAACTATATCGACCATGTGCAGATCACGGCGGCCGAACTGGTCGATGTCGGCACGCGCGGCAAATTCTACGACGCGACCGGCGCGCTCCGCGACATGATACCGAACCATCTCTTCCAGCTGCTGGCGATGGTGGCGATGGAGCCGCCGAACAGTTTCGACGCCGAGTCGATCCGCAACGAAAAAGGCAAGGTGCTGAAGGCCCTGCGCGTCTATTCCCGCGAGGACGCGGTCAAGAACGGTGTGCGCGGCGCCTACACCGCCGGCCCGATCGTCGGCAGGGATTTGCCTGCCTTTACGGAGACAGCCGACGTCGCACCAGACAGCAACACCGAAACCTTCGTGGCGCTAAAACTCTTCGTCGATACCTGGCGCTGGGCCGGCGTGCCCTTCTACCTGCGTACCGGCAAGGCGATGAAAGCCCGCGATACGGAAGTGGTCATCACTTTCCGGCAAGTGCCCTTCGCGCAGTTCCCGCGTGACGAATCCCGCCCCGAACTGCCGCCGAACCGGCTGATCATCCAGGTTCAGCCCGACGAGGGGCTCGATATGGAAATCTCGATCAAATCGCCGGGGCTGGTGCTTAAAACCGCCCCGGTTTCGCTCGACTTCCGCTATTCCGACAGTTTCGACATCGGCAAGCAGACCGGCTATGAAAGCCTGTTCTACGAACTCTTCGTCGGCGACCAGACGCTCTTCCAGCGCGCCGATGGGATCGAAGCGGGCTGGGCGGCCGTACAGCCCTTCCTCGATCTCTGGGCCGAGGGCGGCAAGCCCGATCCCTATGCCCCCGGCAGCACCGGCCCGGCCTGCGCCGACGAACTCATCGAACGCGACGGCCGCGAATGGCATGCGATCGACGGGACGCCGAAAGGCAGGAGGGTCTGACGCTGAAGAAGGTCAATGCCGATAGACGCTGGCTTGTCGGCCGTTAACGGGCGCAATGCGACGAAGTCGAGCCTGCCGTCAGAACAACAAAAGGCCGCCGGGAAATGAGCCGGCAGCGTTTTTCACGATAAAAGCAGCCTAGATAAACTGGTGCAAGCCCGGGACGGAATTGACGACCTGGTCGACGACCTCGTCGCCGGCATGCTGGCGAGCGGTTGCAATCGTCTCCTTGGCAAGCGAGCTGATTTCGCTCATGCTGAGACCACTGCTCATCAGTTGCTGGCCGAGTGCCATCAGGCCGCCGCCACCGCCAACTGCGCTGAGAAGGCCGCCGAGCAGGCCGCCGCCACCCGTTTCCTCGCCGTTATATTGCGCAACGAGATCGGAGGCGCCGGGGATGGATTCGATCATCTTGGTGACAGGACCATCCGGAGCTTCGCGCTGCAGGAAACCGAGAATCATGCCGACGGCCTTTTCCGCAAGGTCGGGAGCGATGCCGGCTTTGGTCGCGATCTGATCAATAACTTCGTTCACTGTGGCCTCCTGCCTTTACGACGTTAACGTCAACGTAACTGAATGAAGCAACCGACACAAGCCGCGCCGGACGGGGTGATGCTACCAGAAGCGTAACCACGATGCGAACGGTTGTCCCCATTCAAGTCAGTTCTTATAACAATGTCGGGACAAATCGATGAATGGCTATGGCGATCTTCAAGGTTGCCGTGCCGCCATACTAGAATCAAACGGTAGAGCAGGATGTCGTCCGAAAACCGGTGACACTTTTCGGCATCATGCTCTAAGGGAGACGACACCGTGCCGCAGCAGGATGGACAGATTTTCGTCGGCGCCAGCCGCAATCCGGATGAAAGCATCAACAAGGACGAGTTCCTGACGCTGAAATTCGGCAACCGCCATGGCCTCGTCACCGGCGCGACCGGCACCGGCAAGACGGTGACGCTGCAGGTGCTGGCGGAGGGCTTCTCCAAGGCTGGCGTGCCCGTCTTCTGCGCCGATATCAAGGGAGACCTTTCCGGCATTGCCGTCAGGGGCGAGGCCAAGGACTTCCTGCTCAGGCGCGCCGAGGAGATCGGCCTGTCGCCCTACGAGTTCGATCAGTTTCCGGTCATCTTCTGGGACCTCTATGGCGAAAAGGGCCATCGCGTGCGCACGACCATCGCCGAGATGGGACCGCTACTGCTCGCGCGGCTGATGGATGCTTCGGAAGCGCAGGAAGGCGTTCTCAACATCGCCTTCAAGATCGCCGACGAAAATGGCCTGGCGCTGCTCGACCTCAAGGACCTGCAGGCACTGCTGAACTATATGGGCGAGAATGCCAGCGAGCTTTCCACCAAGTACGGACTGATCTCGAAAGCGTCGGTCGGTTCGATCCAGCGTGCCTTGCTTATCCTGGAACAGCAAGGTGCGGAAAACTTCTTCGGCGAGCCTGCGCTGAAAATCTCCGACATCATGCGGGTCAGCAATGACGGCTATGGCCAGGTTTCTGTACTGGCGGCCGATAAACTGATGATGAACCCACGCCTTTATGCCACCTTCCTGCTGTGGCTGCTCTCCGAGCTGTTCGAGGAGCTGCCCGAAGTGGGCGACCCGGAAAAGCCGAAGCTGGTCTTCTTCTTCGATGAAGCGCATCTGCTCTTCAACGATGCACCGAAGGTACTGATCGAGCGTGTCGAGCAGGTGGTGCGCCTGATCCGTTCCAAGGGCGTCGGGGTCTATTTCGTCACGCAGAACCCGCTTGATGTGCCGGAGACCGTGCTGGCGCAGCTCGGCAACCGCGTGCAGCATGCATTGCGCGCTTACACGCCCCGCGAACAGAAAGCCGTGCAGACGGCGGCCTCGACATTCCGGCCCAACCCGGCTTTCGATTGCGCTGAGGTCATCACCACGCTCGGAACGGGCGAAGCGCTGGTGTCGATGCTGGAGGGCAAAGGCGCGCCGTCCATCGTCGAGCGCACGCTGATCCGCCCGCCATCCGGCCGTATCGGCCCGCTCAGCGATGCCGAGCGCCGGGCCATCCTCAACGCCAGCCCCGTCGCGGGCGTCTATGACCAGACGATCGATCGCGAGTCGGCCTATGAGATCCTGACGGAGCGCGCGCGCAAAGCGGCCGCGCCGCAGAACGAAAGCGCTGGCGATGGTTGGACGCTGCCCGGCTTCGGTGGGGATAGCGGCAAACCCGCCGGTCGCCGTTCGGGCTATCAGCGCGAGACAATCCTGGAAGCGACGATGAAAAGCATGGCGCGTACGGTGGCGACGCAGGTCGGACGTGCGCTGGTACGCGGCATCCTCGGCAGTCTGAAGAGATAGAAAACCACCCTGCCCTTGAGGGGAGGGTCGGAGCGAAGCTCCGGGGTGGAGTGATTTCTCAAAATCTCGGAATATCATCCCCGCCCGCCGCTTTGCGGCGACCTCCCCCTCAAGGAAGGGCAAAGTCAGCGTACCGGCGCGACCAGCGAGAAGAACGCTCCCTGCGGATCGGTGGCTTGGACGATCCAGCTGCCTCCGGGCACTTCCATCGGGCCGTTGACGATCTTGCCGCCGCCCTCTGTGACGCGGGCGATGGCCGCGTCGATCGCGGGAACGTTGATATAGAAATTCCAGGCAGCCATCGGCATTTCCGCCGGCTTCGTCATGATGCCGCCGAAATCGCGATCGCCGATCTTGAAGATCTTGTATGTGCCCATCGGCCCCATGTCGAAATCGGAGCTCGATTCCCAGCCGAACATCTCGCGGTAGAAATCGAAAGCTTTCGGGCCGTCGCCGGCATAGAGTTCGTGCCAGCCGATATAGCCGGGGGTGGCAGGGGCCGCCGGCTCCCAATTCTGGCCCGGCAGCGGCGTGAATATGCAGAAGGCGGCGCCGTATGGATCAGCAACGACGGCGAACCTGCCGACACCCGGAATATCCGTCGGCTCCCGATAGATCTTGCCGCCCTTGCCGACGATCGTCTTCGCCGCTTCGTCGACATTGGGAACGCCAATATAGCCGGTCCAGCAGGGTGGCGTGCCCATGGCCTTCGCCTCTTCCGGCAGAATCATCAATCCAGCGACAGGCCCTGCACCGGCGCTAAAGAGCGTATAGTCCATCCCGACATCAGGCATGCCGGCATCTGCCGCATCCCAGCCCACGACTTTGCGATAGAAAGCTTCGGCCGCTTTCATGTCCGACGTCATCAGCTCGTACCAGACAAAATATCCCTTCTCAGCCATGGAATCTCTCTCCCAATTGTGATTGTTGCGGTCATCCGTCTCCTCCTGAGCCGGACGTCGGCGCAGGCATATCATGGCCGATGAAAATGACGGCCGAACGATGACAATCGGTTGATCCGTCCGTCTCCCGGCAAACATGCACCAAGATTTAACTAGGCGCGAAGCGCAATATTTCGACCCCTATTCCTCGCGGCACGAATTCCGCGGCTTCCATATGCATCAATGGCAGCAGGACTGCGCCTTTGGCGCTTCCTCATATTCGTCATGGCGCCGGACGAAATTCATCGTGCTGCTTTCGTTACGTCCTTTCGGGGCGCGGTCGAGGATCATCAATGTGCCGATCAGCTCCTCGGGGCCGCGAGCATAGCTGGAATAGGTATGGAAGACATTGCCGGCCTCATCCTTGTAGAAGGCGCTGAGGCCGGGAAGCTCGTCAAATCCCTCGGCTGCATCCATGGGCGTGAAGTTGTAGAACACTTTCTCGCCAGAAAGCTGCTCCTTCGAGAAGGAGACGTGATAATCGAAATTGAAATCGCTGGCGAAGGACGACACCCAAGGAAAGTTCCAGCCCATGCGCCTCTTATAGGCTTCCACCTTCTCCAGCGGCGCGCGGGATACGGAGACCAAGGTGACGTCGTGGTGATTGAGATGCGGAAGCGTTCCATCGAAATGATCGGCAAGGAAGGAGCAGCCGGGGCATCCGGCATCCCAATCCGGGCCGAGCATGAAGTGATAGATGATCAGCTGGCTGCGGCCGTCGAAGAGATCGGCGAGGGTCTTCTCCCCGGCCGGCGTGTCGAAAACATAATCTTTATCGACTTTTACCCAAGGCAAGGCCAGGCGTTCCGCATTGACGCGATCGCGAAGATGCGTGGCCTCCTTTTCCCTGGCGAGCAGTTGACGGCGGGCCTCCAGCCACACGTCCCTGGAAACGACCTGGTTCATTGTCCGCGCCCTCCTCCGGCGTTTTCATTCCCAAATCTTGACAATTACATTGATATCAATGTTAATAAACCATGTCAAACGCAGTAGAAATACCCTTTGAAACCACGCTGTTAGTGCGCGATACCTGCCTGTGCCTGCATGTGCAGCGAGCAGCGCGCGCGCTTGCGCGCCGCTTTGACGAAGCGCTGCGACCTTACGGCCTGACCAACGGCCAATTTTCCCTGATGATGTCGTTGAACAGGCCTGCGCCGGGCTCCATGGGGTCGGTCGCCACACTCCTTGCAATTGACCAGACGACGCTGACGGCGGCACTAAAGCCTTTGGAGCGGCGCGGATGGGTCAGCATCGTACCCAATCCGAAAGATCGGCGCGCCCGCCTGCTCAGCCTGACGCCATCGGGAAAAGCAGCGCTCGCCGCCGCCGTGCCGGTCTGGAAGACGGTGCATGCCGCCCTCGAAGAGCGGTTGCCCGACGGCAATGGCGACCGCTTACGCACCGATCTTGCTACTCTGCTCTGAATTGTGGCTCCGACAATCGGGGATCGCTCTCGAAATCCCGCCGTTCGAAACCGATGCGGCGTCGGGGGAATTCGCACAGCGCCTGCACACCGACGCGCGACAGCCGGATGCGCCAGGTCTGGCGCTCCACGGGTTCGCGGGCGGAGAAGGCTCTGGCCGTCAGCAATGCGATATTGCTGCCGCCCCGAGGATCGCGGACGGAACGATAAAGGATTGCCTCGATGCCGCCGGCCCGCGCCGCTTCCGCAAGCGACTGACAAGCCTCGTAATTGACCGGATCGGTCCACAGCTGCCGATCGCGATCCAAGGGAGGCGCCGTCAGATCGATTGCCGCCTTCGTCGCAATCGCCGCGGCGAAGGCCGTGTATTCCGCTGCGTTGGCGGGCAGCGGCGTATCGGGAGAATCGCGGAAGAACAGCAGCCTGTAGAAACTCATCTCGGCCAAAGCGGTCTCCACCTGCTCCGAAGCATAGAAGACGCCGAGCGTGCGGCCTGCCCGGCGAAAGCGGGAACCGTGCGGATAGATCGCCCCATAGCGGAACGGTGTGGCGAGCAGATAGTCGAGCCCGGCGCATTCCGGCGGCAGGGCCGGCTTGCTTTCCTCAAGCACGCTTTCGAGAAGAGCCTGCTCCTCAAGCGTGTCCACGAGCTTCAGCGTCGAAACCTGATGCTGCGATTCCACCAGCCGCCAATATTGGCCGGAAATGGCTCTGGTCTCAGACGAGAGCGCGGCGGGCGTCCAGATAGGCAAGGACATCGGTCAAACCGGAAATCGAGACGATCTTGTCGATTGGCGCCGCGCCGAAGGCGAGATTGCCGTTGCGCAGCCATTGGCGTGCCACAGCTTCATCACCGCCGACGATGGCGTCAAGCGAACGGAAGAGACGAACGAGAAGCACAGCAAGCTCGAACGGCTTGCTATCACGCTCCAGCAGATGATCCTGCCGCTTCATGCGCGAAACGGTCGCTTCCGACACGCCGATGACGGCTGCGAGAACACGGGCGTTCAAGCCCAGCCTCTCGGCGGCATTGACGACAGCCTTGGTGATGACGAGCGCCTCCCCGGGCGTCGCGCGACCTATTGCCTGGGCCTTTATCATGGCTACTTCCTTTCCTAAGAAAAGATATAGCATTTTTCTTGCAAAAGAAAAGGAGCGACGAATAAAACCATCGCTCCTTTTCAATATACTCGTTGTCCGGCCTTCAATAGGCCGGCTGCACTTCAGACGACGGAAACCGGCACTTCGGTCGAGGTGCGCATGGCGTGGCTGTAGGGGCATACGATATGCGCGGCGGCAGCCAGTTTTTCGGCCTCGGCCTTGTCCATACCGGGAATGTGAACGGCCAGGGACACTTCGATGCCGAAGCCAGTGCCGTCTGCGCGCGGGCCGATGCCGACAGTCGCCGTGACCTTTGCGTCTTCCGGAATCTTGACCTTCTGCTGGCCTGCGACAAATTTCAAGGCACCCAGGAAGCAGGCAGAATAGCCTGCTGCAAAGAGCTGTTCCGGATTGGTGCCGGTAGCGCCATCGCCGCCGAGTTCCTTCGGCACGGTCAGCGTGACGTCGAGGACACCATTCTCGGAAGCTGCATGGCCGGCGCGGCCACCGGTGGCGGAAGCTTTGGTCGTATAGAGAATAGGCATGTCATGTCTCCCTTCGGTTTGGATGCATTTTATATATACCACGATTTAATCGTGCACAATATGTATTTTTTGCAATTTGATTTTGCAAAGTGAATTTGTGACAATGCTGCCAACAAGAAAATGGCGGAGCAGCAATGACGAACACGGCGGATGGACAGACCATGATACCCGATGAAGAGAAGAGGCTGGAAAGGCAGCTTTGCTTTGCCGTTTACAGCGCGGCGCATGCCTTCAATCGCGCCTACAAGCCAATCCTTGATCGTGTCGGCCTCACCTACCCGCAGTATCTCGTCATGCTCGTATTGTGGGAAAAGGGCTGCTTGTCGGTGAAAACTATCGGCGAGAAGCTGGATCTCGATTCCGGAACACTATCGCCGCTTCTGAAACGTCTCGAGCAAGCCGGCCTGATCAGCCGTGCGCGCGACCCGAAGGATGAGCGGCAGGTGATCATTTCGCTGACGGAAAACGGTACGGGCATGAAATGCCAGGTCAGTGCGATTATGGACGCCATCGGCCAGGCAACCGGCTGCGATACGACCGAAATGGCTAACTTGCGCGACCGGCTGCAGCAGCTGAAGGTCAATCTGACAACCGTTTGAAGCCGGCGTCAGGACATCGGATACATTCGATCAGGACTGCAAACAAAAAGGGCGCCGCCCTTTTTGTTTGCGATGATGCAATATCAGGCCGTGACCAGGATCGGAGCACGCTCCGGCACGCGATCATAGAGATCGATGACATCCTGATTGAGCAAGCGAACGCAGCCGGAAGAAACGGCCTTGCCGATCGAACGCCAATCGGGATTGCCGTGCAGGCGATAAAGCGAATCCTGCTTGCCTTCGAAAATATAAAGGGCGCGCGCGCCGAGCGGGTTCATCAGGCCCGGCTCCATGCCGCCATTGGCGATGGAATATTTCACAAGCTCCGGCTGACGGGCCACCATTTCATCCGGCGGGTTCCAGCGCGGCCATTTCTTGCGCCACTGAATTACGCCGCGGCCTTGCCAGGCAAAGCCCTCGCGGCCGACGCCGATACCGTAACGCATCGCCGTACCGCCCTGCTCCGTGACGTAAAGCATGCGCTGGGTAGTGTTGACGACCACCGTGCCGGGCGCCTCGCCCGTCGGATCGACAACCCGCTGACGATAGAAGCGCGGATCGATCTGCTTGTAGGGAATCGCCGGAAGATGGAAGCCGCCATCGTCGATGGCCGCATAGATTACGGCCGGATCCGGTTGCTCGCCATCATAGCTGGAGAACCAAGTGCGGAACGGCCGCGGCGAGCCGGTATATTGAACCGGGCTAACGACAGGGCCGTTGTCGATAGTGGAGGCGCAGCCGGCAAGGGTCGAAACGGCGCCGATGCCAGCAAAGGCAAGGAAATTACGTCGGGAAAGAGATGAAGGCAGGCTCATGTCGACAGCATAGTTCCTTTTGTGGAGGAAGCGAGAACCGGCAAAGAACAGGCTGATTCGGCTCCCAGAGAGGTTTGCAGAGACGGGAGCAAAATTAAAGAGCGCAAACCACCCCGGCTATCGCACTTATGCAACATCACGAAAATTTGTGGTAAAATACTCCTACAGAACGACGATTTCCGTCCTGTCAGGCACTCGGTTGTAAAGATCCATCACGTCCTGATTGAGCATGCGCACGCAACCTGAGGACGCCGCCTTGCCGATCGACTGCCAATCCGGCGTGCCGTGAACGCGGTAAAGTGTGTCCTTGCCGTTCTGATAGATATAGAGCGCACGGGCGCCGAGCGGATTGGTCGGCCCAGGATTCATGCCGCCGCGAGCGGCCGACAACGGCTTCATCTGCGGATCGCGCGCGACCATCTCGGCAGGAGGCGTCCAGCGCGGCCACTTCTGCTTTAACTGAATCACGCCCCTGCCATGCCAGGCATATCCCGCCGCACCGAGACCGACGCCATAGCGCATGGCCTTGCCGCCCGGCTCGACGAAATAGAGGAAATGGTCTCGCGTATCGACAACGATGGTGCCGGGGCGCTCATTGGTCCGGTAATCCACTTCCTGCCGCAGGAAGCGCGGATCGATGCGCTTATAGGGAATGGCTGGCAGCATGAAATCGTCGTCGTTTCGCTGGGCATACATCGCCTGATGCACCGGATTGAAGGTCGGCAGGCCGTAGGTCTGATGGAATTGCGTCCGGAAGAGATCACGGGCCTGCGGGACGGGCTGCACGGGCAGACGCTGCACTTTTTGTGGATCGATGCCTTCGGGACGATAGAAAATTGGTGCCGTCTCCTGCGCGAAGCGATCCGGATCCGTCGCGCCAGTGTCGGGAATAATGCTGCATGCGGACAATCCGGCAAGGGCGGCAACAGCAAGCAGGCGACGGGAAGCAGGCAGCAGATCGGCCATCATCGGAAACCAGTTGGGACATATCGGATCGGCGGTATAATGACCGCCGCGGCTGGAGCGAGGCTGGTGCCCATGACGAAGGTGGCCACAGCGAAGATATTGCGCCGATTGCCCAAACTGCTGTTTTCCCCCGCGCCATCATGAGCTAGACCATTCCGGTACGGAGGATCGCATGAATATCGACAGTCTCGACCCGGGCATCTTCGACCAAACCGATCATAATTCCTGGCTGAAGCTTGTGGAACGCGCGCTCAAAGGCAAAGACTTCCAGGAAGCACTGGTGTCGCGGACGGACGACGGCATTGCCATCCAACCGCTTTACGAGCGCCGCCGCGATTGCGCGCCGCTTTCCCGCCAGCGAGCCGACATGCCTTGGACGGCAACCCAGCGCATGGATGACCCAAACATCGAGCGGGCGTTTGCGCAGCTTGACGACGATCTTGCCAATGGCGCAAGGGGCATCTGTCTGATCTCCAAGACTTCCGCCTCCTCTTTCGGAGCCGGCATCGACGCGCAAACCGCAGGTTTTACCGATGCGCTGGCAAGCGCAATGTCGAAAAAAACCGCTATCCTGCGCTTCGACGGATTTGCGCCCCGCTCCATCGATGCCGTAACCGCAACGTTCGCAGACAAGCCTGCCCACATCTTGCATCTCGGTCTCGACGCATTTTCGGCGGACGAGGAACAGGCGGCGGCTAAAGATATCCAGCATTTCGCCGGGCGGGGCTTCTCAGGCACCATCGTCAATGCGGACGGCCGCGCGGTACATAACGCCGGCGGAACAGAGGCGCAGGAGCTCGCAGTCATGGCCGCAAGCCTCGTCGGCCATCTGCGACTGCTTGAAGAGACTGGGTTTTCGCCAAAGGCAGCTCTGGCGGCCATCAGCCTCTGCCTTTCGGCTGATCAGAACCAGTTCACAACGATCACGAAGATGCGTGCAGCGCGTCTCATCTTTACCCGGATTGCCGAGGCTTGCGGCGTCTCAGGCCCGCAGCCGCCGCATCTCTTTGTGGAGACGAGCTATCGCATGCTGACCCGCCTTGATCCGGAGACCAATATTCTGCGCAATACGATCGCGGTCTTTTCCGCCGGCATTGGCAGCGCCGACGAGATCTGCGTTCTGCCGCATAGCCTGACACACGGTATTCCCGATCCGCTGGCGCGGCGTCTGGCGCGTAACACACAGACGATCCTCATGGCGGAGAGCCGCCTCGATCACGTCATCGATCCTGCCGCCGGCTCCGGCGGCATCGAGGCGCTGACCGATGCACTGGCCGAGCAGGCATGGGATATCTTTATAGAGATCGAAGGCAAGGGCGGATTGGCAAAGGTCATTTCCGGCGGTGAGCTGGCAGCGATGATCGCGGAGGCACGCGAGAGCCGCATCGCCAAGTCGATCGTTGGGACGACGCTGTTTGCGATGAAGACCGAGCGGCTGGTGACGGTTTTGGGGCCTTTGAGTCCGATTGCTGGCGGCATGCGATTGAAGCCGGTGCGGTTGGATGAGGGGGTGTCATGATGGCGATTGCTGAATTCGCGGAGAGTGCGATACCCCCCTCTGTCGCTTTCGCGACATCTCCCCCCCTGGGGGGGAGATTGGAAGCTTGCGGAGCCCTTCCACCTCAAACAAATCCCTCATCTGCGGCAGCGAAAATTGTTACGGCCGGCTGGGTTAAATTCCGGCTCAGGACGATCTCCCCCCTTGTGGGGGAGATGTCACGAAGTGACAGAGGGGGGTGTGCGCCCGCCGCATTCACGGAGGCTTCCGCTCCATGACCAATATCCCCAACTTCGCCACCATCCCCTGGGCCAAGCCGCAGGCAACGGCGCCAACAATCGAGGCTCCAGCTTGGGAGACCCCCGAAGGCATCGGCGTAAAGCGCTCCTACGGCGAAAGCGACCTCGCCGGCCTGAAGTTCTTGGACACCTATCCCGGCGCAGCACCGTTCCTGCGTGGCCCCTATCCGACAATGTATGTCCAGCAACCCTGGACCATCCGCCAATATGCCGGCTTCTCCACCGCCGAGGAGTCCAACGCCTTCTACCGCCGCAACCTTGCGGCCGGACAGAAGGGCCTTTCCGTCGCCTTCGATCTTGCCACCCACCGCGGCTACGACAGCGATCATCCGCGTGTCGCCGGCGATGTCGGCATGGCGGGTGTGGCGATCGATTCCATCCTCGACATGCGCCAGCTTTTCGACGGCATTCCGCTTGATGAGATGAGCGTGTCGATGACCATGAACGGCGCGGTGCTGCCGATCATGGCGCTCTATATCGTCGCGGCGGAGGAACAGGGCGTTTCCGAGGACAAGCTGTCGGGCAC